>DATFXD010000293.1:0-54129 GCA_035258605.1 Hyphomicrobiaceae bacterium
GATATGGCCAAAGAGATGGCGAAGATGAACCTCGCCGCTGGCCTGGAAGAGAAGAAAATGAAGGCCAAAGGCAAGGTCACGTACAAGTGCTCGGGCCCCTTCATGTCAGAGTGCAAGGCCAGCCAGCGGGCGTGCTAACACACCATCCGCCCAATTTTTGGGGGGCCGACTGGCAAGCGCCGGACGGTCCCTTTTTGTTCGCGGCTTGTCGCCGGCGCGTGCGCCAACAATTTAGACTTTGGTTGCTTTGCGACACTAGACTGGGTTCTGGTTGCGGGCCATGCTCCAGCGCACAACAGCGAGACCACAATGACCCTCAAGTCGATTCTGCTATCGCTCGGCGTTGTCGCCCTGGCGACCTCGTCAGCAGTCGCCGCCGAAGAGGTGCGCAGCGGTCGCATGTTAACCACGGCCGACGGCCCGTCGACACCGGCGGCGCGCCGTAAGCGGCCACCGATCGAAGTCGATATCTACGCGCCGCGGCGCCGTGGCGGCTATTCCTATGGCGTGCAGGATGTGACCAGCACCTACAACAGCCGCAACCCGCCGCCCTACGCCCATGTCCGGCAAACCCCGAGCGGGCCGTTCGACAGCGGCTTCTTCTTTGATTCGGGAATTGGCCCTCGCGGCGGCGACGCCCCCTATCCGCACTGAGATCGCTGGCAGTGGTTGGAGTGCGCTGGCCGCGACCTGCGGGCTTGCGCGCCATCGAGCTCAGCCCGGCTGTTGTCAGCCGACGCCGCCCACACGCGCTGCCACAGCCTGGCGCAAAGCTGTTGACGCTGGCAGCGCGGCGCTAGGCAGTGCCGGGGAGGGGCGATAGTGTGCACGCTCCGCCCTGTCGCGATGATCAATCGGAGCGCGCTCATGCATCGTCCCTCGCTGCTCGCGGCCTTGGCCGCCGCCGCCTTCACCACCATCGCCCTAGCCGCCCAACCGGCCGAGGCGCGGTGCACCACGCTCGCCTTCTCGGTCAACGATTACGGCAAGGACGGCCCGACCAAGGACGCCCAGGCGCTGCTCGACAAATACATCGCCAAATGGACGAAGGAGAACAACGTCACCAACTACAGCGTCGGCAAGAAGGACGTGAGTTGTGAATTGTTCCTCAACTTCATCGTGTTCGACGAGCACACCTGCAAGGCCACCGCGCTGGTGTGCTGGCCGGGCGAGGGCGGGCCGCCGGCCACGGCGACGCCGGCCGCTGCCCCGGCCTCCAAGTCCATGCCGGCGGCCAAGCCGGTGAGCAAGAAGACTGCCGGTTGAGGCCGACCGATCAGGTCGAGTACTGAGCAATCGCAAGGTGCCGGCACGGGCGCGGTAGCGGTGCGCCCATTGACGACAGCATCGGGCCTTGAGTCGGCATTGTCAGCAATGCGATCGATCACCGCGCAGATTGGTGTCTTGCGCGCCGCGCCGACCCGACCTGAACCCGAAGCGCGGGCAGCGCCGCGCCTCAGCGCTCCGCAATCACCCGCTCGGCCCTGAGACCCTCGAGCTCGCCTTGGCCCAAGCCTAGCCAGCTCTCCAGCACCTGTTGCGAATGCTCACCCAGCAGCGGCGCGGCCTTGACCGCCGGCGGCGCCCCATCGTGGCGAACCGGCCAGGCCGGCACGCGGTAGTCCTTGACCACCGGGTGCTCCATCACCGGCAGCATGCCGCGGGCGCGCAAACTTTCGTCCTCGATCAGTTCCCGGGTATCGAGCACGGCGCCGGCGGGAATGCCGGCGCTGCCGAGCAGGCGCATCGCCTCATGCTTGTCGTGTTTCAGGGTCCACGCGGCAACAAGGTCATGGATGAAGGCCTCGTGCTCGAGGCGGAGGGCGGGGCTCTCGTAGCGGCGATCGCCGATCAAGTCCGGTCGTCCGATCACCTGCAATAGCCGTTTCCAATGTTCCGGATTGGCGCGACTGGTGTAGACGTAGATGTAATCGTTGGGCCCGCCGCCCTTGCAGGGAAAGATCCCCTGCGGGGGATTGCCGCCCGATACCGATTGGTCGCCAACCCGCGGCACCGGGCCGCCCTTGCGCGCCTGGGTGGCGAAGGCGAGGCGGATATAGTGCAGCATCGCGTCCTGCATCGCCACCTGCAGGCGCTGACCCTTGCCGGTGCGGTTCTTTTCGTAGAGCGCCCCCAAAATGCTGATCGCCAGCAGCATGCCGGTGCCAGTGTCACCGAGCGTCGGGCCCGGTTTGATCGGCGGACCGTCGGGCGCACCGCTGATGCTCATGACGCCGCCGACCGCCTGGGCGATCATGTCGAAGGCGAGGTTGTTCTCGAACGGGCTACCCTCACCGAAACCCTTCACCTGCGCATAGATGAGGCCGGGATTGAGTTTGGAAAGCACTGGGTAGCCGAGCCCGAGGCGTTCGATCGCTCCCGGCGCGAAATTCTCCACAAACACGTCGGCCTTGCGCGCCAGCTCCAACAGCAGCTTTTTGCCGGCGCCCGACTTGAGGTCGATGGCCAACGACTTCTTGTTGGCATTGAAGGTGAGAAAATAGAAGGAATCCCGATCCGGCTCGGACAGGATGACGCGCCCGGGATCGCCGGCCTTGGGGTTTTCGACCTTGACCACTTCGGCGCCGAGCCACGCCAACGCCTCCGTGCACGAGGGGCCGGCCTCGAATTGCGACAGATCCAGGACGCGCACGCCCTTGAGGCACTCCAGCGATTTGCCGTTGGCTTGCATTGCGGCCGAGCTCCCATGTTCTCAACGCTCACGGCGGATTAAACCGCGAGCCCGTCTTGCCGCGCAATTGCTGCTTTCGCACCCCAGCCGTCAAACCGTTGCAACCGGCGTCGCCGGCGAGCCGACGGCGCCGGGGAGGCGCAGTGGCGGCCCGGTGAACAGGAAGCGGCTGCGGTTGTTGGCTCGCAGCCATTGCGCGAGCTCGGACAACCGGAACAGTTCGCCGAGATTGACCCCGGTCTTGAACAGGCAATGCTGGTGCAGGGGCAGCATGGCGCAGGCCCCCGGTCGCACCGACGTCGGCAGCAGCTCGACGGCATAGTTGTCGGCGATCAGGGCCACCAGTTTGCTCTCGCTCACCCACTGCTGCAGGCGCTGGTCGCTGCCGTCGAGCCCGGTGCAGACCGTCTCCAACAGATGCTTGTCCGGGGTCTTGTTGCCTTCGAGCACGACCTCGTCGAAGCCGGTGCGCAGCAGCACGAAATCGCCGGCCTCCACGGTCACGCCGTCGGCTGCCATCACGCGCATCAGATCATCATAGCCGACGGCATGGCGCTTGCGGCCGAAGTGATGAAACAGGTCGATCATGACGCCGCGCCCCTGCAGGCATTTGACCGCCATATTCTCGACCCCCAGCGCCTTGGCACACGACGTGGCCTTGGCCTCGACGAAGCTGCCGGGCACGGCGCCGCTGTCGCTGGCCTCGATCGGTCCCACCAGGTCGATGCCGCCACGGTAGCCGTTGTAAAAGGTGGGCTCGGGCGTGCCAGTATCGTTGGCATCGAACATGGCACCAACGTGGGCGAGCGTGTCCCACTGCGTCGAATACTGCAGGTGCATGATGACGGCATCATCATTGACGACATCGGTGAGACCCGGCACGTCCCAGCCGGTGCGGTAGAGCCAGTTCGGCTTGTCGTCACGCAGGGTCGGTCGCAGCTGCGGCGGATGCCGGCGCGGGTTGAGCACGTTGCCGCCGGGGTAGTCGAGGGGCAGCGACAGGCAGAAGGTCAGGCCCTCCTTCACCTCGGCGATGCCTTGCTTGACCTTGTCCGGGGTGAGTTCGTTGAGGCGCCCGAGCTGATCGTCGGGGCCGTAGTCTCCCCAGGTGGAGTTCTCAGGACGCCGCTTCCAGCGCGTGTTCTCGGCCATTGTCTTTCCCTCGTGTCGGCGCGATGCGGCGCGAACTCTAGCACCGGGCGCGGGCGCGCGTCTGCCGCATCGCCGGCAGCGTCCGCACCGGTGGCGGCGCCAGGCCTCGCGCGTGACCGGCGCGCGACCTCGCTCGCCCCATAGGCACCGCAAGCCGCACCGGCCAACAGCTCGGGCGCGTCTGCCACCGCCCGCCCTTCAGCATTGTTTTCGCCAGGGGAAGCGCGCTAGGCTTGCGCGCGAACGGGTCGAAGGAGCGCTGCTATGGGCAAGAAGATCGCGATCGTTGGCGTCGGCGCCGTCGGCGGCTACGCCGGCGCGCACATGGTGCAGGCCGGCGAGGACGTCACCTTCATCGATCCCTGGCCCCAGCACGTGGCGCATATGCGCCAAGCGGGCTTGCGCGTGACGCATGCCAGAGACGTGCCCGAATTCACGGTGCCCGTGCGTGCGCTTGACCTCACCGACGTACAGCAGCTGGCCAAGGAAAAGCCCATCGATATCGCCTTCGTGTGCATGAAATCATACGACACGGCTTGGGCCACCACCATGATCGCGCAGTACCTGGCGTCCGACGGCTTCGTGGTGTCGCTGCAAAACTGCATGAACGAAGAGACCATCGCCGGCATCGTCGGATGGGGCAAGACGCTCGGCTGCATCGCCAGCTCGATCACCGTCAATCTACCCGAGCCCGGCCACATCCACCGCGGCGCCGGCAAGCGCGGCGCCGGCCACATCGTATTCCGCGCCGGCGAAGTCCACGGCCGCATCACGCAGCGCGCCGAGCAGGTGTGCCGGCTGGTCGGCTATGCCGACAGCGCCAAAGCCACCGACAACTTGTGGGGCGAGCGCTGGTCGAAACTCGTCGCCAACGTGATGGGCAACGGCCTCTCCGCCTGCACCGGCCTGACCGGCGGCCAGGTGGTGGGCAACGATGCGCTGCGCCACTTCTCAACTCGGCTCGGCAGCGAGGCAATTCGCGTCGGGCAGGCGCTCGGCTATCAGCTCGAGGAGATCTTGCATTTGCCGCCCGAGACCATCGCTCGCGCCGGCGAGGGCGACGCCGAGGCCCTGCGCAGCTGCGACGCCCAGCGGCTTAAGGACGCCAAGGCCACCGCGGCCGAGCAGCGCCCATCCATGGGCCAGGACATGCTCAAGGGCCGACGCACGGAGATCGAGTTCCTCAACGGCTACGTGGTGCGGGAGGCGGCCCGGCTCGACCTGCCGCGGCGCGCCAACGCCGCCTTGACCCAGATCGTCAAACAGGTGGAACGGGGCGAATTGCCAGCCGATCCGCGACACATCCTGGACTTGCGCCTGAACTGACGGTGAGGTTGCCGCCGGCGCCGCCCGTGCGGCGTTTGCTATGACACGCTCGGTGCGGTTCAGTACAAACGGCTGCCGTGGTTCTGGTCCACCTGCTGGCGCAGCCAACGCACTGCAGCTTCGGCGGTGGCGAACAACAGGCGGTGCTGCATCACGTGGTCGAGGTAAACGAGCCAGCTGCCGCCACGGTTGAGGATGGCGATATTCCGCCCGCGGTAGGTGTCCGACCAGAACTCCTCTACATGCTCGAGTGCCTGCATGGCTTTTGCCTCATGATCATCTGCTGCCGGCCTCGTTGCCCGAGAGCCTCTTTGCCGGTTTAACCCCATAAACGGCGGCGCGTTCCCACTCCGTTGCCCGCTGCCTACGGGGATCACGACGGCGCGGGCCGGGAGCCGGCGCGCCGAGCGCAAGCGTGACGCAAGCAATAATCGTGCAACTTGCTGCGCGCGGCTTCGCGGCGACGCCGTTGAGAGGCCAAGATCGCCATGAAATTCCGTGGCTTGCAGCGTCGCCGGCGCTGCCGGCCGGTGCGAGCTGGCGGCCCGGGCAGGGGTCACGACGTGTGCGGATGGGTCGGCGGTTGCCAGGTTTTGCGACAGTCGGGCATCGCGGCCGATCGTCGGAGGCGTGCCCGCTCAGCCTGCGCGCGTGGCCCCCGGTTACATCAGCTTCGGGTCGAGGCCACCCATGCGGCAAACTTCCTTCCACTCCGCGGCGGTGACGGGCTGCACCGACAACCGCGCCGAGCGCACGAGCGCCATCTGCGCCAGTTTGGGGTTCGCCTTCACGGCGCTCAGCGTCACGGGCTTTGGCATATCGGTGACGGCGCGCACGTCGACGCATTGCCACACGCCGGTGTCGTCGCTGGCGTCCTGGTGGGCCAGCGCGCACACTTCGACGATGCCCACGATCTCCTTGCCGACGTTGGAGTGGTAGAAAAAGCCGCGGTCGCCGAGCCGCATCGCCTTCATGTTGCCGCGGGCGAGGAAATTGCGCACCCCTTCCCAGGGCTCGCCCTTGCTGCCGCGAGCCTTCTGTTGTTGCCAGGAAAAGCTGTCGGGCTCGGATTTGAAGAGCCAGTAGGCGGGGCCCGATCGGGTATCGCCAGCGGGCTCAAAGGTGGCGGCTGGCGCCTTGCGTTGACGGGGCATGTTGGCCTCCCAAGACCTGCCAGGGCGCGCCCGAGCGCCGGCGGTTGCCGCCACGCCCGCGGTCGGCTGCTGCCCCACGCGCGCTGGCATTTCGGGCATCCTAGCGGCAGTTGGCGATGCCGGGCGAGCGAGAAAGTCGGGCGCGCGGCGTGGGCGCGCCCGTGCCAAATGCCCCTGGGTCCCGGGCGTCCCACGCGCCCGGCAGGCGCCGTGCGCCCTCAAGCTCGGGGTTGGCGCCGTCAGGGCGTGTCGTCAGTGCTTCATGTCTCAGTGCTTCATGGTGGGGTGCCCACCCGGCGACGCGGCGCCGATCGGTGCCACCGCATATTCGACCTCGACCGCGCCGGCCTTCTCGAAGGTGAGAGTGCCCTTGACCTTCTCGCCCTGCTTCAGGCCATCGCGCAGCCCGAGCAGCATCAGATGGTAGCCGCCGGGTTTCAGCTCGACGGTCTGGCCGGGCTTGATCTCGAGCCCGTTCGGCAGATGGCGCATCTTCATGACGTTGTTGCTCATCGACATTTCATGCACCTCGACGCCACTGGCCCCGGTGAGCGAGCCGCCCATCAGGCGATCCGGTTCGGCGCCGGCGTTGCGGATCTTCATGTAGGCGCCGCCGACCTTGGCGCCGGCCGGTGTGGCTCTGGCCCAGGGTGCTTCGACGGTCAGGTTGCCAACCGTGTAACTGTCGCTCTGGGCTAAGGCGGTGGCCGCGGCAAAAGAAATGGCCGATGCCGCCATCAAAACGGCGCCGGCGCGGCGGCCGGCCTGCCGCTGGCGCGGCCGAGCCCACAGGGTCATAAGCATGATCGTCATCCTCAGCATGGAAGGGAAGGGGAGACGCCCGTGGCGGGCGCCGTCTTGAAGGCCAAGCTCGTCAGCGCCGCACCAGGAGGTCCGCGCACCGGCGGACGCAGCGACAAGCCCCGCGCCCCATCGCCGAACTCAGCGCGCCTGCCGCCGGCGGCTTGGTCGGCGGCCGCGGTCAGCGACAAACCGGCCGGCGCGCCAGCGATGACCGCCGGCCCCAGCCCGACACAGATCGCGCAGTCGCGTTCGGAGCCCTTGGAGCCGGCCGGGATGTCGGCGGCGCTGCCGTCGCCATGGCAGATGCGGCCAAGATCGGCGGCGAGACGCGCCAGCGCCAACTGTACGCCCGGGCCCGGCGCACCATGCGGTAGGACGGCGCCGGCGTGCGCCAACAGGCCCACGGCCACGGCGAGGCTGATCCAGCGGCGGATTGATCGGCGCACGGGCATCGGGGCTCCTCGCTGGTGCATCAACTGATCACGGTTGGGCGACCGCTGCGCCGCCGTCACGCGCCCGTGCCACCAAACCGGCGGGCACGCGCGCCCCCGCGCCGCCACCGGGCTGCGTGCGGTGGCTCATACCGGTCTCGGGGTTAGGTGCGCCGGCGCTGCCACGCCACCTCCTGGTCGCCCCATGTTTTTCGTTCCGTCCCCTCTCCGACTGCCATATCGTTGCGCGCGGCGGAGCGCCAGAGGCTTGGAGCATCAGATGCACACGTCGCTGCCCGAATATGAGATCTATGCCATTCGCTACGCCACGCGCGAGGGCCTGCGCCGCGACACTTTCATCGGCGGGGATGCGCACGATGGTCCGATGCCCATGGACTATTACGTCTGGGTGGTGATCGGGTCCGCCGGTGCCTACCTGGTCGACACCGGTTTCACCGCCGAGATGGCGATCCGGCGCCAGCGCCGGTTCCTGCGCTGTCCGATCGATAGCCTGGCGCTGATCGGGCTCGAGGCCGGCGCCATTAGCGACGTGATCCTCACCCACATGCACTACGACCACGTCGGCAACTTCCACAGGCTTGCGGCTGCCCGCTTCCATTTGCAGGAGCGCGAGCTCGCCTACGCCACCGGCAAATACATGCGCTATCCGCGTCTTGGCCACAGCTACCACGTCGAGGACGTGGTCGGCATGGTGCGGCTCAATTTCAAGGGTCGGGTCGAGCTCTACAATGGCGAAGTCGAGATCGCGCCCGGTCTGACCTTGCATCCGACCGCGGGGCATTCCGACGGGCTGCAGTCGGTGCGGGTCCACACCCGACGCGGTTGGGTGGTGCTGGCGTCCGATGCCACCCACTACTATGAGAACCTGGCAACCAACCGCCCCTTCACCACCGCCTTCCACATCGGCGGCATGCTTGACGCCTTCCGCACCCTGGAGCGGCTGGCGCCCACGCCGCGGCACATCATCCCCGGTCACGACCCCTACGTCATGCGCGAGTACCCGGCGGCCACGCCGCAGCTCGAGGGCATCGTCGTGCGCCTCGATCTTGCGCCGATCGCGCCGGCGCAGGATTTTGCCGCGCCCGCGGCACCGTGAGGCGGGGCGCGGGGGCGTGAGCATTGGCGCGGCAGCTCGTTACCGCAACCTGTGGGAGCACAAACATGCAGATCGGATTCATCGGCCTCGGCATCATGGGCGCAAGCATGGCGGAGAACCTGCAGAAGGCCGGCTATCGGCTCCAGGTGCACGATCTCAAGCGCGTCGCCGCCGAACCGCACCTTAATCGCGGCGCCAGCTGGTGCCCTTCGCCGCGCGCCGTTGCCGAAGCCAGCGACGTGATCTTCACCTCGCTGCCGGGTCCGCCCGAGGTCGAGGCGGTCGCCCTCGGCGACCAGGGGCTGCTCGAGGGGATGCGTCCGGATACCACCTATTTCGATCTATCCACCAATGCGCCGAGCCTGGTGCGCAGGATCAATGCCGCCTTTAGCGCACGCGCTATCAACATGCTCGATGCGCCGGTGAGCGGCGGCCCGGCCGGGGCGCGCTCGCGGCGGTTGGCGCTGTGGGTCGGCGGCGCCGAGGCGATCTTCGATCGCCACAAGGCCATTCTCGATGCCATGGGGGATCAGGCGCGCTACGTCGGGCCAATCGGTGCCGGCTCGGTGGCAAAACTCGTGCACAACTGCGCCGGCTATGCCATCAACGCGGCGCTGGCCGAAGTTTTTGCCCTGGGCGTCAAGGCCGGGGTGGAGCCGTTGCCATTGTGGGAGGCGGTGCGGAGCGGTGCGGTCGGTCGCCGCCGCACGTTCGATGCCCTGGTCGACCAATTCCTGCCCGGCCGGTACGATCCGGCGCAGTTTGCCCTGCGCCTGGCGCACAAGGACGTCTCGCTTGCCACCGCGCTCGGGCGCGAACTCAAGGTGCCGATGCGGCTGGCAGAACTTGCCCTGGCGGAGATGACCGAAGCCCTCAATCGGGGCTGGGAAGCCCGCGACTCGCGGGTTGCCATGGTGCCGCAATTGGAGCGCTCGGGCGTTAGCATCGCGGTTGCCGGCGAGGCCATCAAGGCCGCGCTCGAGCGTGATCCGCCGTTCGCCGCCGATCCCAAGCGCAGCTAACGAGGCCCGCGATGGCAAAGCTCATGCGAGGGCTCATGGTCGCGGCCTGCTGCTGGGCGGCATGGTGGCCCGGCGCCAGCAGCGCCGAAACCGACGTTATCCGCATTCCGCGCGGTGCCGGCGGCGTCGGCTTCCTGCCATTGCTGGTGATGGAGCAACATGGCCTGATCGAGAAGCAGGCGCGTGCGCTTGGCGAGGACAAGCTGCGCGCCGAGTGGCTCAAGCTCGGCGGTCCGGCGGTGGTCAACGACCTGTTGTTGTCCGGAGCCGCCGACGTCGTGGTCGCCGGTCCACCGGCGTTTCTGACCCTCTGGGATCGCACCCGCGACAACCTCAAGGTCAAGGGCATCGCCGCCATGACCTCGATCCCGATGTACCTCAACACCCGTGCGCCGCACCTCAATGCGCTGGCTGATTTAACCGCTGGCGACAAAATCGCGGTCACCGCGGTCAAGGTCTCGATCCCCGCCATCATCATGCAAATGGCCGCGCGCAAGCAATTCGGGCCGGCCGACTACACCCACTACGACAGGTTCACGGTGTCGCTGACCCACCCGGATGCCGTCATCGCCTTAAGCTCGGGCCGGGCCGACATCACCGCGCACTTTGCCTCGCCGCCCTTCCATCAGCGCGAGCGCAAGCTGGCAGGCATCAAGACCATCATGACCTCGAACGAGGTGATGGGCGGGCCCAGCACCTTCACCATGCTCTACACCACCAGCAAATTCCACGACGCCAACCCCAAGGTCTATACCGCCTTTCTGCGGGCACTCGAGGAGGCGATTGCCAGCATCAATGCCGACCGGCGCGCCGCCGCCCAAACCTTTATCGCCATGGAAGGCCAGGGCATGGCGCTCGAAGAGGTATTGGAGGTGCTGGCCGATCCCGACATTCGCTACACCATCTCGCCGGAAAACCTCATGCAGTATGGTGAGTTCATGGCCAGTGTCGGCAGCATCAAGCGCCGTCCCGCGGCGTGGCAGGATCTGTTCTTCCCGGCGATCCATGGTCGTCCCGGCGGCTGAGCCGGCGCCGCCGCGGTCTCACCTCGACGTTTGATGCCTGGGCGGCAAATGTCGTAGCCTCATCGGACACAACGCAAGTCAATGACACACCTGGGAGGAGATCGGCATGTTGCCTCGAGCTATGGTTGCGGCCCTGAGCGCGGTCGCCGTCGGCATGGCCGCCAGCGCGGCGGCGGCTGAGACGCCAAAGCGCGGCGGCATCCTCAACTTCGCGGTCGTTGCCGAAACCTCGGGCTACGACTGCCACGCCTCGCAAACCTTTGCCCTGCTGCATCCGCTGAGCCCGCACTACTCGCTGTTGGTGAAATGGGACGCCACCGAGAATTCGAAGATCGTCGGCGATTTGGCCAAGGACTGGAGCATCGCCGCCGACGGCCTCACCTACAGCTTCCGGCTCCACGACGGCGTCAGGTTCCACGACGGCACGCCGCTGACCTCAGCCGACATCAAGGCCACCTTTGAACGCATCATGAACCCGCCGGAAGGGGTGGTGTCGGTGCGCAAGGAGCGCTTCGCCGATGTGGCGGCGATCGAGACCCCCGATCCGTTGACGGTGGTATTCAAGCTCAAGGCCGTCAACGCCTCGTTCATGGCGCTGTTGGCCTCGCCCTTCAATTGCGTCTATAGCGCCGCCAAGCTGAAGCAGAACCCCAAATACCCCGATACCGAAATCATGGGCTCGGGCGCCTATCGCCTGGTCGAGCACGTGCGCGGCTCGCATTGGACCGCCAAGCGCAACGATGACTATTTCCGCAAGGGTCTGCCCTACCTCGACGGCTACAAGGCGTTTTTCGTCAAGAGCACCGGCGTGGTGCCGGGCATCCTGGGCGGCCAGTTCGACGCCGAGTTCCGCGGCCAGAACCCTGCCGAGCGCGACCAGCTCTTGGCCAAAGGCAAGGACCGGCTGGTGGCCTACGAGGGGCCGTGGGCGACGGTGATGCTGCTCATCTTCAACACCGAGCGGAAGCCCTACGACGACGTGCGCGTGCGCCAGGCCTTGTCGCTCGCCTTGGACCGCTGGGCCGGCGGCGCCAACCTGTCCAAGATCTCCATCATGAAGCACGTCGGCGGCATCATGCGTCCGGGCTCGGAGTGGGCCTTGCCCGAGGCCGACCTGGAACAGCAGCTGGGTTATGCCAAGGACATCGAAAAATCCCGGGCGCGGGCGCGCGAGCTGCTCAAGGACGCCGGCGCCGAGCGTCTCGCCGTCAAGCTGTTCAATCGTACGGTGTCGGAGCCCTACACCCCAGCCGGGATCTTTGTGATCAACGAATGGCGCAAGATCGGCGTCAGCGCCGAACACGTGCAGGTCGAGACCCGCACCTATTTCGACAGTCTGGTCGCCGGCAACTTCGACGTGGCGATCTGGCCGTTGACCGAACCGGCCGACGATCCGAGCGCGCAGCTCTACGGCTTCATCTCCAACAAGGCCTCGACCTTGTCTTATTCGCGCCACAACGACAGCAAACTCGACGACCTGTTTGAGCGCCAGCAGCGCACGCTCGACGCCGGCGAGCGGCTGCGGCTGGTGCAGGAGGCCGACCGCTACGCCCTCACCCAGGCCTATTCGGTGCCGATCCTGTGGTGGAACCGCATTATTGTGCACGACAAGAAGATCAAGGGTTGGACCATGTCGCCCAGTCACTTCCAGGGCACCAACCTGGTCGAGGTGTGGCTCGATCAGTAGGTGCCCGAGCCCGTCACTTACCGCGCCGTGCTGTGCGAGGCGCTGGGCCCGATCGAAGGCCTCAAGCTGGTGCGGCTGGCGCGGCCGCCGCTCAGCCCGAAAAGTGTGCGCCTGGCGGTTAAGGCCGCCGGCCTCAACTTCCCCGATCTGTTGATGATCCAGGGCCTCTATCAGCACCGCCCGCCGCTGCCGTTCGTGCCCGGCCTCGAAGCGGCGGGCATTGTCACCGAGGTCGCCAGCGATGTCAGCCCGGTTGCGGTCGGCGATCGGGTGATGGCGCAGATGCGCACCGGCGCCTACGCCGAAGAGGCGGTGGTCGCCGCCGATCAGGTGCGCCCGCTGCCGCCGGGCTTCACGTTCGCCGAGGCGGCGACCTTTCTGGTGGCGCACCTCACCGCCTATCACGCGCTGAGCACGCGGGCCGACCTCAAGGCCGGCCAGAGCCTGCTTGTCGTTGGCGCGGCTGGCGGCGTCGGCCTGGCCGCGGTCGAGATCGGCAAGGTGCTGGGGGCGCGCGTGATCGCCGCCGCTTCGAGCCCCGACAAGCTCGCGGCCGCCCGCTGCAAGGGCGCCGATCACGTCATCGACTACACGAGCGAGCCGATCGAGGCGGCCGTCGGCCGCGCCACCGGTGGCCTCGGCGCCGATGTCGTCTTCGACCCGGTCGGGCTTGCGCCGGTGGCGGGCCTGCGCTGCCTCGCCTGGAACGGCAAGCTTTTGATCGTTGGCTTCAGCGCCGGCGCCATCCCCCAATACGCGGCCAACCGCATTCTGTTGCGGGGCGCGAGCGTAATCGGCGTGCGCGCCGGCGAGGCCGGCCGCCGCGATCCGGCATTGCGCCAGCGCGAATTGGCGGCGCTCGCCGCGCTCGCCAACGGTGGCCGCGCCCGCCCGCTGGTGTCGGCCGATTTTGCGCTGGCAGAGTTCGCCGCCGCCCTGCGGCTCATGGCCGAGCGGCGGGCGATCGGGCGGGTTGCGCTGTTGACCGCGCCTTAGCGCGGCGGCCGCCGACCGCACGCACCTTGCGCGGGGCGGCCACGGCGATGGCACAGGCCGAGAGCACGGCGATGCCGGCGGCGATCCAAAACGCGGCCTCGTAGCTGCCCTGCCAGTCGTAGAGCACACCGGTCAGCCACGGGCCGGCGGCACCGCCAGCCAATGCCGCCAGCATCAAAGTACCGAAGATGCTGCCGAACTGCCGGCCTTGGAAAATCTCAAGCACGATCGCGCCCAGCACCGAGGTGAGACCGTAGCCGAGCACGCCCTGCGCGGCGATCATGACGGTCAGCAGCGCCGGGCTCGCACCCCATTGCATGGCGATCAGCGCCAGGTATGTGACGGTAAAGCCGAGGCCGCCCACGGCCCAGGCCCATTCCCTGCCGATGCGATCGGACAGCGCGCCGAGCGCGATCTGGCCGGGGATGCCGGCGAGGCTCACGAGCCCCAGCGCCCAGGCGGCGAGGCTGGGGCTGACGCCGATCTCAAGCAGGTATTTGGTCTGGTGGACCTGCACCGCATACCAGGCGTAGAGCCCGCAAAAATAGCCAAGCGCGATCCACCAGAAGCGGGCCGTGCGCACGGCGCGGGCAAGCGTCCAATCGATGCTGGCCCAGGCGGCATCGACGATGTTGGCGGCGTCCACCGCTGCCGCTGCCACGCCCCGATCGCCATCGGGCGCCAAACCGAGATCTTCCGGGCGCTTGCGCAACACCAGGTTGATCGGCGCCAGCACGACCAGCACCAGCACGCCCAGCGCCAAACAGGCGCTGCGCCAGCCGGCGGCCTCGATCAACAGCGCGACCGCCGGCAACAGACTGATCGAGCCAATGCCAACGCCGGCAAAGGCGATGCCCATCGCCAGGCCGCGCCGGCGCACGAACCAGTTGGGCAGGAACAAGGATTGGCCGGAATAGCCAAGACACACGCTGCCGGCCCCGACCAACACCCCGATCGTCAGGTAGAGATGCCAGGGCTCGCGCGTCAGCGGTGCCAGCAGCAGCCCCGCGGCCATCAGCAAAACGCCGAGCTCCATGACGAGGCGCGGGCCGGCCCTGTCCATCTGGCGGCCGATCAGCGGGCTCAACACCGCCGACACCACAAAGCCGAACGAGAAGGCACCCGCGGTCACGCCCCGGTCCCAGCCAAATTCGGTCAGGATTGGCGGGAACAACAGCGAGAAGGCGGTGCGCACGTTGACGCCGATGGCCATGCTGACAAAGACCACGGCAACGATTAGCCAACCGTAGAAGAAGGGGAGACGCATGGACGGCGGGACGACCGGGGAGGGGCGAAGCGGCGGGGAGAGGCGCCTTAGCACGTCCCAAGCGGCCTGTCGCGGTCAAGCCGGCCGCGGCGAGGCAGCCTCGCGGCCGCCAAGGCATTGCCAAATCGAGGTGCCGCACTAGGCTTTGGGGCATGTGGGTCAAGCTTCGATTGGTCCTCGCCGCGGCCGCCGCCAGCGCCACGGCGGCCTGTTCGGCCGCCGTCGATAGTGGCCAGGCCCGCCTGTGCCGGGCCATCATCCCCGCCCTCAACGCCGGATCGGACATCGAAGTCGTACGCACTGGTCCGCTCGACGCTGCCGGCGGGGTCCGGGTCGACTATCGCGTGCTGACGCGCGAGGGGCGCAACCGCCGCTTCCTCGAATGCCGCTTTGCCGCTGCCCGGCAGGTCGCCAACGAAGCCCAGGCGCTCACTGGGCTCACCACCGACGCGGGCCCGCTGGGCGAGGTGCGGCTTTACATGCTGAAGCGCTTTTGGCTCGGCGCGGAAGGCGCCGGCGCCGATCCGGAACCGGTCAGCAACGCCAGCGCGGCGCCATGGCTGCCGCGCGGGCTTGCCGTCTCGCTGCAGCACCTGATCTTCGCGCTGCCGCCGATTGCCATCTATTCGCTGCTGGCGGCCGCCTATGCGCTGATCTACGGCCTGATCGGTCGCATCAATCTGGCCTTTGGCGAGCTCGCCGCCGTCGGCGGCTATGCCGCCTTTCTGGGCTTTGCCGTCGCGGCCTCGCTGAGCCAGACCGGTGCTCTGCTGGCAGCGCTGGTGCTGGCGCTGCTGACGGCCAGCGCGCACGGCGCCTTCGTCGGTCGGGCGTTGTTTCAGCCGCTCGCGCAGGCTTCGGGACAGCAGGTCTTGATCGCCACCATCGCCTTGGCCATCACCTTGCAGGAATATCTGCGCCTGGCCCAGGGATCGCGGCTGATCTGGGTGCCGCCGGTTTTCAATACCCCCTATGCCGTGGCCCGGTCCGGCGAATTTGTGGTCACGTTGACGCCGGTGGCGGTGGCCGCGGCCGCGCTGTGCCTCCTGGTCGGCGCCGGCCTCGTCGGCCTCCTCAAGATCAGTCGCTTTGGGCGCGCCTGGCGCGCCTGCGCCGATGATCCCGGGACGGCGGCGTTGCTCGGCATCGACCACCAGCGGGTGCTGCTCAAGACCTTCGCGCTGGCATCGCTGTTGGCGGGATTGGCCGGCTACGTCGTCACCGTCTACTACGGTGCCTTTGGCTATGCCGGTGGCATTGTCCTGGGACTGAAGTCGCTGCTGGCGGCGATCGCCGGCGGCATCGGCTCGGTGGGCGGCGCCTTCCTCGGCGGCATCCTGTTGGGTTCGCTGGAAGCGGTGTGGTCGGCGCTGTTTCCCATCGAGTTTCGCGACCTTGCGGTGTTCATCGTGTTCGTGGTCCTGCTGGTGCTGCGCCCGGCCGGATTGTTGGGTGAGCGGGACCCTGGTGCGCTGAAGCCGATGGCCCACCGCCACGCCCGCGCCCCGGATCGCTGGTGACGCGCTGGCGTTTGCCCGAGCGCAAAAAGAAAATGGCTCTGATCTGTTTAGGGGGAGGGCAGATCAGAGCCAGGCCAACTACTGCTGTGGGAAGCACTCTCGAGGGTTCAGGCAGCCCCGGAGAGCACCGCCAACCTAGCGACCCCGGCTTGGCGCCGGAACCGGGTATCTCCCCTAAAATCGCCCGGCCGATTACCTAATCGCCCCGCCAACCGACCGCGCCGCGGCCACGAAGGCATCCGGTGACGTTGGGGTAATCCCTTCCGTTCGCCGGCAACGCCGAGGCGCGGCCCCGATTTGCCGCGACGTTGGGCTAAAGCTCGGCAGCCCGGCCCATGGCAAAAGCGGCTGATGGTCGTGGTCGCAGCCGGAGCTTAGCGATGGCAGGACCACATTGAGCGCGCGCCCCAGCTTCAGTGCTGGTGGCGGAGGACCCTCCGCGCAATGTCGGCCAACGCCCGCCTCCTGGCGGAAATGGCTCGGCGCCGGCGCGCGGCTCTGACGGCGCGCTGGCATGGTTGCCGGCGCACCCAGGGCAACAGCGCGGCCTCACCAAGGTGCCAGAGCCGCGGGCGCCAAAACCGCGGGCGGTCAGGCCTCGGGTTGATGGCGTTCGGCGCGCGCAGGGTCGCTGGCGCCGACCCACAAGGTTGCCGAGCTCGGTTCTGTCCTCAGCCCGTCGAGGTGTGCCACACGCCGGGCCCCGGCTGGCGCGACCGCCAGGACGCGCAGATGGCGCCCCGGCCAGCCGATTGCCGGGGCGCGGCCGGCGTTAGATAGGGCGCCCGGTTAGATGGGGCGCCCGAGCCCGGCCCGAATTGACGGCATCGGGCGGCGAGCGTAGATCAGCCCAAGCGGCAGCGGTGGCAGGCGGCGGAGGCGGCGCTGAGTATCAAGCTCCACAAGAACGATTTGCCGGTCGGCATCAGTTTCGGCACCGCGGTGGCGGTCGATTCGGAGACCCTCGGCCTTCGGACCTTGCGCGACCGGCTCTGCGTCGTGCAGCTGTCCGGCGGCGACGGTACCGCGCACCTCGTGCAGTTCGACGGCAAGGATTGGTCGGCGCCGCGTCTCAAAGCGGTGTTGTCGGACACCTCGATCTTGAAGATCTTCCACTACGCGCGCTTCGACATGGCGGTGCTGGCGCACTATCTCAAGGTCGCACCCGAACCCGTGTACTGCACCAAGATCGCCTCCAAGCTGGTGCGCACCTACACCGACCGGCATGGGCTCAAGGACCTGTGCAGCGAACTTCTGGGGGTTGAGCTTTCCAAGCACCAGCAAAGCTCCGACTGGGCGGCCGAGAAGTTGAGCGACCAGCAAAAGCACTACGCCGCCTCCGACGTCCTTCATTTGCATGCCCTCAAGGCCAAGCTTGACGCCATGTTGCAGCGTGAGGGCCGCACCGCCTTTGCGGAGGCCTGCTTCCGCTTCCTGTCGGTGCGCGCTGGCCTGGATCTGGCCGGTTTTGACGACGTCGACGTGTTTGCGCACTGATCGGCACGGCCGAAGCCGGCCACAGGATCGGTCCTTTTGGGGGGGCCCGTGCGGCTTGTCAGGGGTCCCAATATCACCCAAATTGCACGCCAGGTTGTGCGCGACTCAGTGCAGTGGGGAGCCGCCTGCCGCACCGCGGTAGGGCATTCATGGCCATAACCTTTGACATGCACGGCCAGCACGGGCCGGCAGACGACGGGTCTGCGACTGACGGGCTGCTGGACCGGGCGCGTGCCTTCCGCAGCGCCCGGCGGCACAGCCTTAAGGTGCGCGCCCTGCGCATCGCCTTGCCGGTGTGCGCCTTGGGCACGGTGGCGTCCTACCTCTTGATGTTGAACACCGCCTGGAAGATCGGGCCCGGTCGGCTCAACGTGGGCCAGGTCGAACTCACCGCCGACGACCTCACCATGAAGAATCCCAGCTACTTCGGGGTGACCAAGGACGGCGGGCGCTATCAGGTGCGCGCCAAACGGGCGGTGGTGGAGTTCAGCCGGCAGCAGGCGCCGATCAAACTGATCGACGTTGACGGCGATCTGTTGCGCGAGGACAACGTCACCACCAAGCTCAAAGCCAAACACGGTTTGTTGGACAACGCCAACAACCAACTGGAACTTTACGACGGCATCGAGATCGATACCAGCAACGGCATGATGGCAAGGCTGTCGCGCGCCACCATCACCATGAAAGACCACCGCGTCGTCTCCAAGGAACCGGTGACGGCCAATACGCCAACCGGCTCCTTGCGCGCAGCCAGCATGAACCTGCGCACCGACACGCAGGAGGCTCAGTTCCAAGGCGAGGTCGCCGTGCGCCTCACCCAGGCCCAGGGGCAGACGGTCGGTGGCTTCGGCCGTGACGCCCGCCAGCCGATCGACGTCAACGCCGATCAGCTCGACATCAACGATGCCGCCAAGGTCGCCCGCTTCACCGGCCATGTGGCGGCGCGACAGGGTGACTCGACCTTGGTGTCGCCGGAGCTCACCGTCACCTACGAGGGCAAGGGTGCAGGGGCACAATTGACCGGCACCACCACCGGCAAAGGCGATGCGCCGACCTCGCGGCTGTCGCGGCTTCACGCCGCGCATGGCGCCGTCATCACCGCCGGCGACGATCGGCGCGTGACCAGCGACGACGTCGAATTCGACGCCAAGGCCGATACCGCGCTCTTTACCGGGCGCGTGGTCGTCAACCAGGGCCGTAACGTGCTCAACGGACGGCGCCTGTTCGTCGACCGCAAGGTTGGCAAGAGCCGGCTCGAGTCGCCGCCCGACCCCGGGCAGCCCGTGGGCCGCATTACCGCGACTTTCTATCAGACGGAGCGGGCCACGCCGGCCAAACCAACCACGGTGGCAACCGACGTCGGTGCGGCGGTGCAGGAGCAGCTGTTTGGGTCTTTCAAGACCGACCCCAACGCCCCGATCGACATCGAGGCCGACAGCCTCGATGTCAACGATCCTCTGAAACAGGCGATTTTCCACACCAACGTGCGCGCCCAGCAGGGCGAGGTTGTGCTGCGCACGGTGGAGCTGGTGGCGATCTATTCCGGCCAGAGCGGCCTCAGCCTGGGCACCGGCACCGATAAAGGCTCCGCCCAGTTGCAGCGCGTCGAAGCCAAGCAGAAGGTGTTGATCACCTCCAAGGACGGGCAGACCGCCACCGGCGATTGGGCGATTTTCGACGTCAAGGCCAATACCGTGCTGATGGGCGGTCGCGTCGTGGTGACGCGCGGCAAGGACGTGGCCGAAGGGCCGCGACTGAAGATCGACCTCACCACCGGCATGTACCGCTTCGAAAGCGAGGCCGAAGCAGGCACCAAGGTCTCGCCGCCCCCGAGCCCGGCGCCGCCGCCAGCCGCCGAGGCGGCCAAGGCCCCCGCCGACGCCGACCCCACCAAGCGCGTGTGCCCGGCCGGCAGGCAATGTGGCCTGTTCTATCCCAACGACACCAAGAATCGGATCAAGGACCTGGGCAAGCAGGTGGCGCCCAATCTTCCGGCCAAAATCGGAGATGGCTGGCAGTCGAGCACCGAACCTGGCCGGCGAGGCGACTAGCGTCATGCGGTTGTTTGCGTTTCGTTTCGGCAAGAACGAGCGGCGCCGCGCCACGCCGCCAGCCCTGCGCTCAACGCCGCGGATGAACGGACACGGGGCGCTTGCCGCCGAGGACGGCTGGCTCACCGCCGAAGGCGTCAAGAAGAGCTACCGCGGCCGCATGGTGGTGAAGGGCGTGAGTCTGGCGACGGCGCGCGGCGAGGCTGTGGGCCTGTTGGGCCCCAACGGCGCCGGCAAGACCACGGTGTTTTATATGATCACCGGCCTGGTGCCGACCGACGCCGGTCGTATCACCCTGGACGGGCGCGACGTCACCTGGCTGCCGATGTATCGCCGGGCCCGCCTCGGCATCGGCTATCTGCCCCAGGAGGCCTCGATTTTCCGCGGCCTCAGCGTTGAAAAAAACATTATGGCGGTCCTCGAGCTGGTCGAGCCGGTGCGCCGGCGGCGCAAGGAACAGCTGGAAAGCCTGCTTGAAGAATTTAACATTACGCGCTTGCGCAAGTCGCCGTCGCTGGCCCTGTCGGGGGGAGAGCGGCGTCGTTGCGAGATCGCCCGTGCTCTGGCCGGCCGGCCGTCATTCATGCTGCTCGACGAGCCGTTCGCTGGCATCGACCCGCTCGCCGTCGGTGACATCCAACAACTGGTGCGGCAACTCACCGCGCGCGGCATCGGGGTGTTGATCACGGATCACAATGTCCGCGAGACGCTCAGTCTCGTCGACCGCGCCTACATCATCTACGATGGACAGGTTTTAACGCATGGTAACCCCCGCGAAATCATAGCCAATAAAGACGTACGTCGCGTGTATCTTGGGGACATGTTCGATTAAGGCCCGATGGCGTATAGCTTGACCCCGTGGGGTGACGATCGGGGCGGTAATGGTGCTTTCGCCAAAGTTGGAGTTGCGACAGGGCCAGCAGCTGGTGATGACCCCCCAGCTGCAGCAGGCCATTCGTCTGCTCCAGCTCTCCAATCTCGAACTGGCTTCGTTTGTGGAGGCCGAGCTCGAGCGCAATCCGCTGCTGGAACGCGACGAGACGCCCACCGAGGCGGCAAGTGCCCCGCAGGCCGAGCCCGACGAGCCCGAGGGCGGCGGCTGGTCCGACGACGGCGATGGGACGATGCCGGGCGACGGCGCCAACCGGCCCGGCGAGCCGCGGCTGGGGAGTGCCGACCGCAACGGCGCCGACCACGACCAGGGCGGCTGGGCAGCGCTCAGGCCGCGCACCGTCAACTCCTATGCTGGCGACGGTGGCAGCTTCGATAACGTCCTCGCCACTGCGGGCTCGCTGGCCGACCATTTGACCGAGCAACTCAACCTGGCGGTCCACGATCCGGCCAAGCGCCTGATCGGTGTTCACCTCATCCATATGGTCGACGAGGCCGGCTACCTATTGGGCGATCTCGACGACCTTGCCGCGCGCCTGGGCGCGTCGCGGGCGTTAATCGACGCCGTGTTGGGGATCCTGCAGCAGTTCGATCCGCCCGGGGTGTGCGCGCGCAGCCTCGCCGAGTGCCTGGCGCTGCAGCTGCGCGAGCAGAACCGCTACGACCCACAGATCGCCAAGCTGCTGGCACACCTCGATCTGCTCGGCAGCCACAACCTTGCCGGTCTCAAGCGCAGTGTCGACGTCGACGCCCAGGAGCTCGCCGACATGATCGCCGAGATCCGGCGGCTCAATCCCAAGCCCGGTCTCAAGTTCGGTACGGTGGCCATCCAGCCGGTGCTGCCCGACGTGACCGTGCGCGCGGCCCGTGACGGCAGCTGGGTAGTGGAGCTCAACAGCGACACCCTCCCGCGCGTGCTCGTCAACCGCAGCTACCATGCGGTGGTGTCCAAGACGGCGGGCTCGCAGCGGGACCGCGACTACCTGGCCGATTGCCTGCAGAATGCCAACTGGCTGGTGAAGAGCCTCGATCAGCGGGCGCGCACCATCCTGCGGGTGGCCGAGGAAATCGTGCGCCAGCAGGACGGGTTCTTGAGCTATGGCATCGAGCACTTGAAGCCGCTCAACCTCAAGACCGTGGCCGATGCCATCGCCATGCACGAATCGACCGTGAGCCGGGTCACCTCCAACAAGTACGTGGCGACGCCGCGTGGGGTGTTCGAGCTCAAGTACTTTTTCACCTCCGCCATTGCCTCGGCCGCCGAAGGCGAGGCGCACTCCTCAGAAGCGGTGCGGCATCGCATTCGCCAGCTGATCGACGCCGAGACGGCGCACTCGGTGTTGTCGGACGACAAGATCGTCGAGCACTTGAAGCGGGACGGCATCGAGATCGCACGCCGCACCGTGGCCAAGTACCGGGACGCCTTGCGCATCCCCTCCTCGGTTCAGCGCCGGCGCGAAAAACAGATGGCGGAGCGCTTGGGCGCCGGCGTCTGACCGGGAGCCGGTGGCGGCAACCGACCGCCGTACCGATCGGCAATTTGGAATGGGAACAAGTCGCAAATGCGCCGGTCCGCGCCGGGCCCCACGCCCCGTCTTTTGCGCTGCCGAAACCGGTAGTTAGGGGCTGTCAGAGACTGCAATAGAATGTGTAGACGTGGCATTTGACAGCACCGGATGCCTGCACTACGGTCCCGACCGATTTGAACCCTAGCGCTGTCAGAGATTAGGTTCAGTCATCCGGGAAACGTGTTGGTCTGTGCCGGGGAATGCGCAAGCAAGATCCGGTCGTCAGGGCTTTTTAAAATCAAGACGGGGAGCCCCGGACACATAACCATGAGGTGACTTCCTCCGAAATCGTTCGAGAGGTCGGTGGTCTGTGGCTCCACGCTGGAGCCGCAGATGTTCAGCGTCGGCATCGGGCAACAGGCAGCAATGCCTTCATGCGACGGCGCCGATGAGGTCTCAGGACGAGCCGTCCGATCCATTCACGAGAAGGCAAATGGAGCTCGGTGATCTCATAACGCGGGAAGCAGTCTTCCCCTCGCTCAAGGCGCAGAACAAGAAGCAGGCGCTGCAGGAGCTTGCGCAGGAGGCGGCCAAACTGACCGGCCTCGACGCGCGGCTTATTTTTGAGACCTTGCTGCAACGCGAGCGCCTCGGCTCGACCGCGATCGGCCGCGGCATCGCCATTCCGCACGGCCGCGTGGCCGGGCTCACCAGCATCGTGAGCGTGTTCGCCCGCATGACGCCGGCCATCGAGTTCGGCGCGCTCGATGACGAAAACGTGGATTTGATCTTCCTGCTGCTGGCGCCCGAGCACGCCGGTGCCGACCATTTAAAGGCTCTGGCACGCATTTCCCGGCTGCTGCGCGAGCCCTCGACCATTGAAAAACTGCGCTCATCCAAGGATCGCACCGCCCTTTATGCCGTGCTGACGGCCCCGGCGGCATCGCACGCGGCTTGAGGGCCAAGGCCGCGCGCCGGCGCCGGTGCCCCGGGGCGCAACGCCTCAGCCCAGAACCGCCAGGGCGCCGAGCCCCATGCCGCCGATGATGATGCGCCACCAGGCGAACGGCGCAAACCCGTGCCGACCGACAAAATCGATCAGGTAGCGCACGACCACCACCCCGGCCAGGAACGACACGACAAAGCCCACCGCAATGTTGGCAACATCGCCGCCGGAGAGTTGGTCGATGTTCTTATAGAGGTCGAACACGAAGGCGCCGAGCATGGTCGGCATCGCCAGAAAGAAGGAGAACTCGGTGGCGGAGCGTTTATCGGCGCCGAGCAGCAAGGCGGCGACGATGGTGGCGCCCGAGCGCGACACGCCGGGAATCATGGCCAGGCATTGGGCAAAGCCGATGGCGATCGCGACCAGCAACGGATAGTCAAACACGCTGTGGTAGCGCTGCTTGAGCGGCATCCTGTCGACCGCCAGCAGGATCACGCCGCCGACGATGAGGGCGACACAGACCAGCCAGGGCGCGGCGAACAGGTAGGTCTTGATCACCGTGTGGGCGGCGGCGCCGATCACCGCCGCCGGCAGAAAGGCGAGGCCGACCGCGAATACGAAATGCCGCGTGGTCGGATCGGTCCGAAAGTTGGCGGCAAGCTCGAGCAACTTGGCGGCATAAACCGAGGTGATCGCCAGGATGGCGCCCAGCTGAATGAGGACCTCAAAGCTCTTGCCCGGTGATTCAAAGCCGAGAAAATGGCCGACCAGCAGCAGATGACCGGTCGAAGACACAGGAATGAATTCGGTCAGGCCTTCGATCAGGCCGAGCACGATCACCTGCCACAGGGCCATCGCTTTTCCTCAATCGCTCGACGCCGCGCCAGCACGGGTGCCAGTTGGCTCCAGTACCCATGCCGCCCCGGGCTCTCAAGCCGGCGCCGGGGATTTCTGGGCTGGTTGTGGCGAGGCTGCATCGCTATCGTGGGCCGACCATGGCGAACGAGAAGCCGCAATGTCGGGTTCCCTGAAACAGGTGGCGCTGGCCGCGGCGCGGGCGGCGGGCTTTGACGTTGCGCGGGTGACCACGCCGGCGGCGATCGATGCCCTGACCAGCGACAGGCTCGCGCACTTTCTCGAGCACGGGCGTCATGGCGACATGGCGTGGATGGCCGCCACCGCCGGGCGCCGCAGCCATCCGTTGAAGATGTGGCCCGAGGCGCGATCCATCATCATGTTGGGCATGAACTATGGTCCGGTGAGCGATCCCCTGGCCCCGCTGGCCGAGCCGAGCCGGGGCGTGATTTCCTGTTACGCACAATGCAAGGATTACCACGACGTCGTCAAATCCGGGCTCAAGCGCGTCGCCGGCACCTTGGCGCGGGAGGGTCAGGCCGAGGTAAAGGTTTTTGTCGACACCGCGCCGCTGATGGAAAAGCCGTTGGGCGAGGCGGCCGGGCTTGGCTGGCAAGGCAAGCACACCAACCTGGTGTCGCGCGAGTTCGGCTCCTGGCTGTTTCTGGGCGCCATCCTGAGCACGGCCGAGCTTGAGCCCGATGCCCCTGAGATCGATCATTGCGGCAGCTGCCAGCGCTGCATGGATGTGTGTCCGACGGGGGCCTTCCCGGCCCCCTATCAGCTCGACGCCCGGCGCTGCATCGCCTATCTCACCATCGAGCACAAGGGACATATTGCTCACGAATTCCGGCGCCCGATCGGCAACCGCGTGTTTGGGTGCGACGATTGCCTGGCAGTGTGCCCCTGGAACAAGTTTGCCGCGACCGCCCAGGCGACGCGGCTGGCGGCCTCCGCCGACGCCGCCTCCCTGCCGCTGGCCGAGCTGTTGCGGCTTGATGATGCGGCCTTCCGCGCCCGGTTTGCTGGCACGCCGGTCAAGCGTACGGGTCGCGATCGCGTCGTACGCAACGCCCTGATCGCGGCCGGCAACTCCGGTGATCGGCGATTGCTGCCGCTGGTTGCGGGCTTGCTCGAAGATGCATCGCCCCTGGTGCGCGCCATGGCGGTATGGGCGCTGGCGCAATTGAGTTCGCCCGAGGCCTGGGCCGAGGCGAAGGCGCGCCACGCCGGCTGCGAGCCAGACGGGGCCGTGCGCGCGGAGTGGATGGCGGAGGCTCCCTGATGCGGCTCTTCTGCTTCGGGTGCGGCTATACAGCCGAAGCGCTGCTGCGTCGCTTAGCCCCGCGCGAGATGACGTTTGCCGGCACCCGCAGCCGATTGCCGGAGGCGGCACCGGTACTGCCCGGCCTCGCCCTCGTCGCCTACGCCGGGGATAGCGCCGTCGCCGCGGTCCGCCAGGCGCTCCAGGATACCACCCACCTGCTGGTCTCGATTCCGCCCGATCTGGAGGGCGACGTCGTGCTGCGCCACTTCCGTGACGAGCTGGCGGCGCTGCCGCGCTTATCCTGGGTCGGCTACCTGTCGACCGTCGGCGTCTACGGCGATTGCCAGGGGGCATGGGTCGACGAGACGAGCCCGACGCGGCCGACCAACGAACGCAGTCTGCGCCGCGTGCAGGCGGAGCGTGCCTGGCTCAGCTTCGGTGACAGCACCAGCCGACGGGTCGAGATTTTCCGCCTGGCCGGCATCTACGGGCCGGGCCGCAGCGTGATCGACAACTTGCGCAGCGGCACCGCCCGGCGCATCGTCAAGGCCGGGCAGATTTTCAATCGCATCCATGTCGACGACATCGCCCGCACCCTGGTGGCGGCCATCGATCGGGAGGCCGGGCATCGCATCTACAACGTCAGTGACGACGAACCGGCCCCGCCGCAGGACGTGGTGGCCTACGCCGCCGAGATGTTGGGGGTGCCGATGCCACCGGAAGTGCCCTACGCGGAGGCCGAGCTGTCGGGGCTCGCCGCCAGCTTCTGGTCGGAAAGCCGCCGGGTCCGCAACGATCGCATCCGGCGCGATCTCGGGGTCGAGCTCCTCTATCCGACGTTCCGTGAGGGTCTGCGCGCGCTCGCCACCGTCTGAGCCGCGCGCCCAAGCCGCCGCGGGTGGCGCCGGTGTCGGCGTCGCGGCTTTGGCCTGTCGCCAAGCCGGTTCAGGCGCCGGCCAGATCGCCGACGATGTGCAGGATGAGCTCTAAGTCTTGCGGCCGCGACAGGCGGTGGTCGCCGTCGGGGATCGCCGAGACCCGCGCCCAGTCGCCCGACAGATGCGCGACGAGATCGAGCGTATGCTCCCAGGGGATGTCGGGATCCTGAAGCCCGTGCAGGATATGCAGCGGTCGGCCGGGGTCAAAGGTGGCGGCGCCGATCAGATGCTGGCGCCCGTCCTCAATCAGGGTACGGGTGATGGGATAGGGCCCATCGCCGTAGCGCGACGGGCGCAGGTAGACGCCCTCGGTCATGATCGCGGCGCGGGCGCTGGCGGGCAGGTGCTGCCAGAGGAGCTCGGTCATATCCCAGGCCGGGGCAATCAGCACCAGGGCCTTGATGCGCGCGGCGGCGCTGGCCGAGCGCGCCAGCAAGGCGCGCAGCAGCAACAGGGCGAGGTAGCCGCCCATGCTGGAGCCGACCAAGAGCTGCGGGCCGTGGCTCAAGTGGTCGAACACGGCGAGCGCCTCTTCGAGCCAGTGGCTGATGGTGCCGTGCTCGATCTGCCCGCTGGATTGGCCGTGGCCGGAGTAGTCGAAGCGCAGGCACGGGCGGTGATGGGCTTCGGCCCACGTCGCCAGCGCCGATGCCTTGATGCTGGTCATCTCCGAGCGAAAACCGCACAGCCAGATCAGCCCCGGCGCCGTGCCCTCGGCACCGTCCTTTAGATAGGCGATGCGCCGCTGCTGTGCCGCCGAGCCGACGGGCAAGAACTGGGCCTCGTGACGGGTTGCCACCATCGTTGCCTTCAAGCCTTGACGATGTTGGCGGCGACGAGGCCGTTGCGCTCACACACGTTGCGGGTATCGATCACCAGCTTGGCGTTGCCAGCCAGCGCCGCGTAATCGATGCCGTCGTGATCGGTGGCGATCAAGACCACATCGTAGGCGGCGATAGTGGCCGGCACCAGCGCGGTCGAGGCACGGCCGGCGAGCCGAGCGTGCTCGCGGGTCGGCGGGATCCGCGGAATGAGCGGGTCGTGGTAGTCGGCGACGGCGCCGCGGGCCTCGAGCAGTTCGATCAAGGTGAGGGAGGGGCTCTCGCGCAAATCGTCGATGTTGCGCTTGTAGGCGAGGCCGATGATCAAGACACGGGCCCCGGTCAGGCCGCGCCCCAGCCGCCGGTCCAACGCCTCCGCCAGCCGCTCGACGACCAGGCGGGGCATCACGGTGTTGATTTCGCCGGCAAGTTCGATGAAGCGCGTGGAGATGCCGTACTCGCGCGCCTTCCAGGTCAGGTAGAACGGGTCGATCGGAATGCAGTGCCCGCCGAGCCCCGGCCCGGGATAGAACGGCATATAGCCGAACGGCTTCGACTTGGCGGCCTCGATCACCTCCCAGATGTCGATGCCCATGGCGCCGTAGATCAGCTTCAGCTCATTGACGAGGGCGATATTGACGGCGCGGAAGATGTTCTCGGTGAGTTTGACGGCTTCCGCGGTGGCCGTGGACGACACCGGGACCACCCGATCGAGAAAGCTCTGATAGAAGGCGACGGCGAGATCGCGGGCGATGGTGCCATCGCCGCCCACCACCTTCGGGATCCGCGCCGTGTCGAACTCGGCATTGCCGGGGTCTTCGCGTTCCGGCGAATAGGCAAGAAAAATGTCGCGACCCAGTGCCAGGCCGCGCTCGAGGTAGATCGGCGTCAACAGGTCGCGCGTGGTGCCGGGATAGGTGGTCGATTCCAACACCACCAGCTGGCCGGGATGCAAATAGTCAAGCATCGACCGCACCGTGCCGGTGACGTAGGACAGATCGGGCTCGCGATGGCGAGAGAGCGGGGTGGGCAGGCACATCAGCACCACATCGACCTCGCGCGTGCGCGCCAGGTCGGTGGTGGCGGCGAAGCGCCCCGAGGCCACCATCTCGGCAATCGCGGCGGAGGCAAGATGCCGGAAATAGGACTGGCCGCGGTTGATGCTGTCGATCTTGCCGCGGTCGATGTCAAAGCCGATGATGGAAAAGCCGCTGCGCCTGAAGAGCGCCAGCGCCAGCGGCAGCCCGACGTAGCCGAGCCCGTAGATGCCAACGACGGCGGTTCCGGCGGCGATTTTGCCGCGCAACTGCGCCTCCGCCGTCGGCGCCGGTGCTGTCAGGTCTTGCCGCAAGCGCGAGCCCCAAGCTCGAGTTCGTCAAAAAAGTGGCAAACTGCTGCCCCGGCCGCGGGCAACAGCGGCCGTCGGTCTCCCACCCCGGTGTTCCTATGGCACTTTGGCCCGCCTTGTCCATGTGCGGCGGCTCCAGGTGCGGCGGCTGCCGGTGAGGCCCGGCGCCGGCAGGCCTCGACCGCACCGCTTGCGCCGGCGGCAGGCCACGTGCTTTCAACGCCGGGATGCCGCCGCCCTGGAGAGCCCCGTGACCGACCCCCGGCCGACGATCGCCCAGATCATTCCCCGGCTCGACGCCGGCGGCGCCGAAGTCACCACGCTTGAGGTCACCGAAGCCATCGTCAAGGCCGGTGGCCGGGCCCTCATTATCACCGAAGGCGGCCGCCTGGCGGCGCCTATCGCTGCGGCCGGCGGTGAAATCATCGCTTTTCCGGCGGCGAGCAAAAACCCCGCGCGCATCCTCGGCAACGGCTACCGGCTGCGGGCGCTCGCCCAGCGCGAATCCGTTAGGCTGATCCATGCCCGCAGCCGCGCGCCAGCGTGGAGTGCGCTGATCGCCGCGCGCAGCCTGCGGCTGCCGCTGGTGACCACCTACCATGGCGCCTATCAGGAACGGGGTGGGCTCAAGAAGCTCTATAATGGCGTCATGGCGCGGGCCGACGTGGTGATCGCCAATTCGCGCTATACGGCACGCGCGATCATGAGCCGCTACGGCACGCCGGAGGGCGGCATCGCCACGATCTTTCGTGGCGTCGACCTCGACCGCTTTGCCCCCGATAAGGTCGCCCCGGAGCGCGTCGACCGGCTGCGGCAACAGTGGGGGATCGAGGCCGGCCAGCGCGTGGTGCTGCATGCGGCCCGTCTCACCCCGCTCAAAGGCCAGGCGGTCGTGATCGCGGCGGCGCGGCGGCTCGCCGAGCAGCGGCTGTGCGAGGATTGCGTGTTTGTGCTCGCCGGCGCCGGGCCGCGCTCCGGCTATCGCGCCGCCCTGGTCGATAAGATCGAGGCCGCCGGACTTGCCGGCCGCGTGCGGCTCGTCGGCCATCTCGACGATATGCCCGCCGGCCTCGCCGCCGCCGAGCTGGCGCTGATGGTTTCGACCGAGCCTGAGGGTTTCGGTCGGGTGGCGGTCGAGGCGCAGGCCATGCGCTGTCCGGTGATCGCGTCTGAGATCGGTGCCCTGCCGGAAGCGGTGCGGACCGGGGCCGACGCGGCGGAGGCGACGGGGTGGCTGGTGCAACCGGGCGATGCGGCGGCGCTCGCCGCGGCCATCGCCCACGCGCTCACACTGCCAAGTGCGGCGCGCGCCGCCATGGGCGCGCGCGGCCGGGCCTTCGTGGTGGCGCACTATTCGATCACCGAGCTGCAGCGCCAGACGTTGGCCGTCTACGATCGGCTGCTCGGAACCGACTTGGCGCTTCGATTCGACGGCGGGGCCAGGACTTGACAGGGCCCCCGGGTCTCGGTCATTCGGGCCCTCAACGGGCTCGACCGACAGCAAGCCAAGCGATCAAGGGTATGCAAGCACAGACCATCATTTGCATGAAATGGGGCACGCGCTACGGCGTCGACTACGTCAACCGCTTGGCCTCGATGATTCGCCGCAACACGCGCCGGCCGACGCGGATCGTGTGTTTTACCGACCGGCCGGATGGCATTGACCCTGGTGTTGAGACTGAGCCGCTGCCGCCGATCAACATTCCCGAGCGCGTGCAATGGCTGGGCTGGCGCAAGATTTCGCTCTGGCAGGCGCCGCTGCTCGATTTCGCGGGCGATGTGCTGTTTCTCGACCTGGATGTCGTCATCACCGGATCGCTCGATGAGTTCTTCGATTTCGAGCCCGGCCGCTACTGCGTGGCGCGGAACTGGTCGGAACCGCATTTGCGGGTCGGCAACACCTCGGTCTACCGCTTCCCCGTCGGCCGGATGAGCTACATCTTCGAGGCGTTCAACCGCGACGGGGAACAGTTTCTCGCCCGCTACCGCAATTCGCAAAAATATATCTCTGGCGAGGCCAAGGACATGGTGTTCTGGCCGCCCACGTGGTGCTTGAGCTTCAAGCACTCGCTGCTGCCCAGATGGCCCTTGAATTTCATTAAAGTGGCGCCGCTGCCGCCGGGGACCAAGGTCGTAGCCTTCACCGGCAAGCCCGACCCAGACGAGGCCCGGGATGGGGTTTGGCCGGTAAAAAGTCCGTGGAAACGCCTCTATAAACACGTTCGCGCCACACCGTGGATCGCCGAACACTGGCGCTAGCCGGGCCCTGTTACGCGGTTGCGGGCAAATTGCGGCGGATACTTGACTTGCGCGACTTTCTTTTCGAATGTCGTCCGTCTACCGCCGGCCGGCGCCCCGTGGCTCACGGGGGCTGTCCGGCTGCCTCACTATCGGAAACTGTCGAAGGAGACTGCCCAATACGACGCCCAATGAGGGCCGCGCCGGAGCGCGAGCCAGCCGGTCCACGGATGAACGAGGACATCCGGGTCCGCGAAGTGCGATTGATCGATGAGAATGGTGACAATGTCGGCGTGGTGCCGATTGCCGAAGCCCTCGCCCGAGCCGTGGCGGCGGGACTCGATCTGGTGGAGATTTCCCCCGACGCCCGTCCGCCCGTGACCAAGGTGCTCGACTACGGCAAATTCAAGTACCAAGAGCAGAAGAAGGCCGCCGAGGCGCGCAAGCGCCAGAAGATCGTCGAAATCAAAGAGATCAAAATGCGCCCGAGCATTGATGATCATGATTACGATGTGAAGATGCGGTCGATGAAGCGGTTCTTTGATGACGGCGACAAGGTCAAGGTCACCTTGCGGTTCCGCGGTCGCGAGCTGTCGCACCAGGAACTGGGCTGGCAGGTCCTGCAGCGCGTCAAGGCCGACACTGAGCCGGTGGCCAAGGTCGAATCCGAGCCCCGCATGGAAGGCCGCCAGATGGTGATGGTGCTGGCCCCCCGCTAAGGCGGGTGGCGGAGCCGCGCCGGCCAAGCCGGCGGCGGCTCCCCCGCATCGTCCCGGGCCGCGCCGGAGCCCCTTAGCCCGCCCGTTGGTGGGGCGCTGGCCCACGGAAAGTCGTTGCACGGGCTCGCCGATCGCCGTATGAGAGCAGCCGCAAGTCGCCCGGCGGGGCATGCCGTGGCGACTTTTCATGCTTCAAACCCATGGCGCCGCCGGTTGTTGTTGAGCCGGTGTGGCGCGCCTATCAGGAGAGCAAAATGCCCAAGTTGAAGACCAAGAGTGGCGCCAAAAAGCGTTTCAAGATGACCAGCGGGGGCAAGGTCAAGGCCCTGGCCCAGGGCAAGCGGCACGGCATGATCAAGCGCACCACCAAATTCGTGCGCAACGCGCGCGGCACCATGGTGCTGAACGACAGCGATGCCCGCATCGTCAAGAAGTATATGCCCTATCACCGCTGAGCCGCCCCCCCGGGGTGGCCCCGATCAACTTGCAGTCGCTGACGGAGTATTGCCATGGCACGCGTCAAACGCGGCGTCACCGCCCACGCCAAGCATAAGAAAACCCTTGCCAAGGCCAAGGGCTATTATGGCCGCCGCAAGAACACCATCCGGGTCGCCAAGCAGGCCGTCGAAAAGGCCATGCAGTATGCCTACCGCGACCGCAAGCGCAAAAAGCGCACCTTCCGTGCGCTGTGGATCCAGCGCATCAATGCCGCCGTCCGCGAGCATGGCATGACCTATGGCCGATTTATTGACGGCCTCAACAAGGCCGGCATCGCCATCGACCGCAAGGTGTTGGCCGACATCGCGGTCAAGGATGCGGCCGCTTTCAAGACGCTGTGCGAACAGGCCGCGGCGCAGGTGAAGGCGGCCTAAGCGGGTCGGCTCGCGCCACCCAGAGCGCGGGATGGCGACCGCGGGGGCGGCACGCAAGCGAGGGCTGGCGCGGGCGGGCGCCATGCGCGCGGCCGATGCCTTTGGGCAGCCGCCCCCCAACCCCGAGGTGACAACGGATGGCACAGGACGTCGATATGCGGGGGTTGGAGGCGGCGCTGATCGCCGAGATCGGCGCTGCCAGCGATCTGCGCGCGCTCGAGGACGTGCGCATCGCCGCGCTCGGTCGCAAGGGCCGGGTCGGCGAGTTGATGGGGCGTCTGGGCGCGCTCACGCCCGAGGAGCGCAAGGGGTTTGGCCAGGCGATCAATGGTCTCAAGCAGCGTGTGAGCGAGGCGTTGGAGGCGCGCAAGCAGGAACTCGATCGCGTCCTGCTTCGCGCCCGGCTCGCCAGCGAGCGGGTCGACATCACCTTGCCGGTGCGCGCCGGGGCAATGGCGGAGGGGCGCATCCATCCCGTGAGCCAGGTGTTCGACGAGGTGGCGGAGATTTTCGCCGATATGGGCTTTGCCATCGCCGAGGGCCCCGACATCGAGAGCGATGATTTCAACTTCGGCAAGCTCAATATCCCGCCCGAGCACCCGGCCCGCCAGGACCACGACACCTTCTATTTCCATGCCAAGCCCGACGGCACGCGGCTGTTGCTGCGCACCCATACCAGCCCGGTGCAGATCCGCACCATGCTGGCGCAGAAGCCGCCGATCCGCATCATCGTGCCGGGCCGCGTCTATCGCATCGACAGCGATGCGACGCACACGCCGATGTTCCATCAGATCGAGGGGCTGGTGATCGACGAGAGCACGCATTTGGGGCATCTCAAGTGGTGTTTGGAGGCCTTCTGCAAGGCGTTCTTTGCCGTGGATGAGGTGCGCATGCGCTTCCGCGCGTCGCACTTTCCGTTCACGGAGCCGTCGATGGAGGTCGACATCGATGCGGCCGCGATCGGCAAGCCCGGCCAATGGCTGGAGATCTTGGGCAGCGGCATGGTGCATCCCAATGTGATCGCCAACTGCGGGCTCGATCCCAAGCGCTATCAGGGCTTTGCCTTCGGTATGGGCCTCGACCGCATCACCATGCTGAAGTACGGCATTCCCGATCTGCGCGACATGTTCGCGGCCGACCTGCGCTGGCTGCGCCATTATGGTTTTGCCGCGCTCGAAGTGCCGACGCTCGCCGGCGGCGTATCGCGCTAGGGGTGGTGCCGACATGAAGTTCACACTCGCCTGGCTCAAGGATCATCTCGATACCGAGGCCGCGCTTGCCAGCTTGAGCGATAAGCTGTCCGCGGTGGGAATGGAGGTGGAAGGTGTCGAGGACCGCGGCGCGGCCTTGGCGCCGTTCACGGTGGCGCGCGTGCTCGAGGCCAGGCCGCACCCCAACGCCGACCGGCTCAAGGTGTTGAAGGTCGAGACCGGCAGCGGCGTGTTCGAGGTGGTGTGCGGTGCCGCCAATGCCCGCACCGGGCTGATCGGCGTGTTCGCGCCGGTCGGCAGCTACATTCCCGGCAAGGCGCTGACCCTGGAGGCGCGCCCGGTGCGCGGCGTCGTCTCCGCCGGCATGCTGCTGTCGGCGGCGGAACTGAAGATCTCGGAGGACGACGACGGCATCATCGAACTGCCCGCGACGCTCGCCGGCCGGGTCGGTGAGCGCTTCGCCGATGTCAGCGGCCTCGCCGATCCGGTGATCGAGGTGAAACTGACGCCCAACCGCCCCGATTGCACGGGAGTGCGCGGCATCGCCCGCGACCTTGCCGCCGCCGGATTGGGCCGGCTCAAGCCCGAGCCTGCCATCACCGGCGTCGACGGCGACTTCGCCTGTCCAATCGAGATCGAGCTTACTTTTCCAGCCGCGGCGGCCGACGCCTGTCCGTGTTTTGCCGGTCGCTACCTTCGCGGCGTCAATAATGCGCGGGCGCCGGCCTGGATCGAGCAGCGGCTCACCGCCGTGGGGCTCAGGCCGATCAATGCCCTGGTCGACGTCACCAACTACATCAGCCTCGACCGTGGCCGCCCGCTGCATGTCTACGATGCCGACAAGCTGACCGGTGCCATCCGCGCCAGATTAGGCCGCCAGGGCGAGAGCTTCCGCGGGCTCGATGGCAAGACGCATGCCGTCGATGACAGCATGTGCGTGATCGCCGATGATCGGGCCGTGCTCGGCTTCGGCGGCATCCTCGGCGGCGAGGACACGGGCGTGACCACCGACAGCAAGAACGTCCTCATCGAGTGCGCCTATTTCGATCCGGTGCGGACCGCGGCGACCGGGCGCAAAACCGGCATCATCAGCGATGCGCGCTATCGTTTCGAGCGCGGGGTCGATCCGGCGTTCATCATTCCCGGCCTCGACCTTGCCACCGCAATGATGCTCGAAGTGGCAGGCGGTGCGCCGTCGCGGGCCAAGATCGCCGGCGCGCCGCCGGCCGCGCGGACCGTGGTCGACTTCCCGTTCGCGCTGGTCGAGAAGCTGGCGGGCATCCGCCTTGAGGAGCAGGAGATCCGCGGCACGCTGGAGGCGCTGGGCTTTAGCTTGGCCGGCAAGGGCAGCCGCAGCAAGGTGACGGTGCCGAGCTGGCGGCCCGACGTCGGCGGCCCCGCCGACCTGGTCGAAGAGGTGGTGCGCATCGCTGGCCTCGACCGGGTGCCTTCGGCGCCGATGCCGCGGCCGCAGGGGGTGGCGCCGGCGGTGTTGACCGAAACCCAGCGCCGCGTCCGCCGCGCGCGGCGCGAATTGGCCGCGCGCGGTATGGTCGAGGCCATCACCTGGTCGTTCATTGGGCACGACACGGCCAGCCGCTTCGGCGGCGGCGCCGCGGAACTTGAGCTGGCGAACCCGATCTCGAGCGAAATGACGTCGATGCGGCCAAGCCTGCTGCCGGGGTTGCTGGCGGCGGCGCAGCGCAATCGGCATCGTGGCTTTGCCGACCTGGCACTGTTCGAGGTCGGCCAGATCTATCGTGATGATACCCCGTCCGGACAGATCCTGGCGGCGGCCGGCGTCCGCCTTGGCAATGCCGGCGTTGGCGGCGGCGGCCGGCATTGGACCGGCGCGGCGGCCACGGCCGGGGTGTTCGACGCCAAGGCCGACGTTGTTGCCCTGTTGGCCGGCCTCGGCTTCGATGCGGCGCGCGCCCGCGTCGAGCGCGCCGCACCGGCCTGGTTCCATCCCGGCCGGTCCGGCGTGTTCCGGCTGGGCCCGAAGACCTTGATGGCCGCCTTTGGCGAGCTGCATCCCGAGGTGCTCGACGCGCTCGACGTTGCCGGCCCGGTCGCCGCATTCGAACTCTTTGTTGCGGCCGTGCCGTCGCCGAAGAAGAAGGCGCTGGCCCGGGCCGCCCTTGAGCTTGTCGACCTGTTGCCGGTGAGACGCGATTTTGCCTTCGTGCTCGATCAGCAGGTCGCCGCCAGCGACGTGGTAAGGGCGGTCGAGGCCGCGGACAAGACGCTGATCAGCGGCGTCAAGGTGTTCGATCTGTTCGAAGGCGCCAGCATCGGCGCCGGCAAGAAATCGCTGGCGCTGGAGGTGACCTTGCAGCCCACCGACAAGACCTTGACCGATGCCGAGATCGAGGCGGTCTCGGCCAAGGTGGTGGCGGAGGTGAAGAAGGCAACCGGCGGCGACATCCGCCGCTGATGCGACCGGCACCGCCGCCTACTCCGGCGGTGCGCTCATGCCCGCGGTGTAGGCCTCGATCAGCGCCGCCAGCTTGACTTTGCGCTCCGCGCCCAAGTCCTGCAGCGCCGGATCGCCGACAATCTCGGTGACGGTGCCGAACGGGTCTTGCTCCAGGCGCGAGTAGAGGCGGCCGGTGTCGCGGACCACGCCCAGGGGATCGCTGCCGGGTTTGCCCCGGCCCGCCGATTCGGCTTTGACCTGTGCCGCCTCGGTGGCGAGCTGCCAGGCGAGCGCCTTCAGTTCGGCGCCGCTGGTGCTGGGCTCGGTGGCAGCCGCCACCACCGGCGCTTGCTTCATGTCCAAGGTCGGCTCGCCGACCCCCAACAGCTCGTTGGGGGTGACCCCGAGCTTCTGACAGATGGCCTGGATCAAGGTCAGGCTCGGTTCCACCTCGGCCCGCTCATAACGCGTGTAGCGGTTCTCTTCGATGCCCAGCGCCTTGGCGAAGTGCCGTGCCCGCTCATAGCCGCGCTCGGCGCGCAAGGCGCGCAGGCGCTTGGCAAATTCGTTGCGGACGGTGGGGGCGAGGTGCAGGGCCATAGGCTCGCTATTTCGCAGATTTCAGACAGAATGTAATCATCAAATCGCGCAAGGTTGATCATGCATCATCATAATAGTTGGAGTGTAGTTGGAGAAATGTCACCAAACGCGGGCAGTGTCTGGATCGATGTCGGACCCCCGCACAGCAGCGGCCGAATTTGTGCGTGCTGCATCTTACAAAACCTCCCAGGTGCGCCCGGCCGGCAGACCAACAAATTGGCGCCCGGCCCGCGGTACCAGCCCCACGGCTCGGCCCGGTTTTTTTTTGGATCGCGCGCGCCTTTGCCGGTTCAAACCGACGTGGGGCGATGCTAAGCACCGCGGCCATGACGGATATCACCCTCATCCGCAATTTCTCGATCATCGCCCATATCGACCATGGCAAGTCGACCCTCTCCGACCGGATGATCCAGCTCTGCGGCAACGTCTCCTTGCGCGAGATGAAGGCGCAGATCCTCGATTCGATGGACATCGAGCGCGAGCGTGGCATCACCATCAAGGCGCAGACGGTTCGCCTCGACTACCGGGCCAAGGACGGCAACACCTATCAGCTCAATCTGATGGATACCCCCGGTCACGTCGACTTTGCCTATGAGGTCTCACGCAGCCTCGCCGCCTGCGAGGGTGCGGTGCTGGTGGTCGACGCCAGTCAGGGGGTGGAGGCCCAGACCTTGGCCAACGTCTACCAGGCGCTCGAGAACGACCTTGAGATCCTGCCGGTCTTGAACAAGGTCGATCTGCCGGCGGCCGATGCCGATCGGGTCAAGCAGCAGATCGAGGAGGTGATCGGCCTCGATGCCTCCAACGCCATCCCGATCTCGGCCAAGACCGGGGAGAACGTGGACGCCGTGTTGGAGGCGATCGTCGAGCGTCTGCCGCCGCCCAAGGGCGAGCTCCAGGCGCCGTTGAAGGCGCTGCTGATCGACAGCTGGTATGACGCCTATCTCGGCGTCGTGGTGCTGGTGCGCGTCATCGACGGCCGGCTGCGCAAGGGCCAGAAGATCAAGCTGATGTCATCGGGGGCCGGCTACCAGATCGAGCGCGTTGGGATTTTTCGCCCCAAGCAAGAGATGCTGCCCGAGCTTGGTCCGGGCGAGGTCGGCTTCTTCACCGCCGCCATCAAGGAGGTGGCCGATACCCGTGTCGGCGATACCGTCACCGACGAGAAGCAGCCAACGGCCACGCCGCTGCCCGGCTTCAAGCCGACGCAGCCGGTGGTGTTCTGCGGACTGTTCCCGGTCGATGCTGCCCAGTTCGAAGACCTGCGCGAGGCGATGGCGCGCCTGCGCCTCAACGATGCCAGCTTTTCCTACGAGACGGAGAGTTCGGCGGCGCTCGGCTTCGGCTTTCGCTGCGGCTTCCTCGGCCTCCTGCATCTCGAGATCATCACCGAACGGCTCGAGCGCGAATTCAATCTTGAACTGATCACCACCGCGCCGAGCGTGATCTACCATATCTATCGCACCGACGGCACGCGCCTCGAGATGCACAATCCCGCCGATATGCCCGATCCGGTAAGCATCGACCGCATCGAAGAGCCGTGGATCGAGGCCACCATCCTGGTGCCCGACGAGCACTTAGGCTCGGTCTTGAAGTTGTGCCAGGACCGCCGCGGGCGGCAAAAGAACCTGACCTACGCCGGCACCCGCGCGCTGTTGGTCTATGATCTGCCGCTCAACGAGGTGGTGTTCGATTTCTATGACCGGCTCAAATCCATCAGTCGCGGCTATGCCTCCTTCGACTACCACATTTCCGGCTACGAGGCGGGCGACCTCGTCAAGATGTCGATCCTGGTCAATGCCGAACCGGTCGATGCGCTGTCGATCATCGTGCATCGCACCCGGGCCGAGAGCCGCGGTCGCGCCATGTGCGAAAAACTCAAGGAGCTGATCCCGCCGCACCTGTTCCAGATCCCGATCCAGGCGGCGATCGGCGGCCGCATCATTGCCCGCGAGACGATCCGGGCGCTGCGCAAGGACGTGCTCGCCAAATGCTACGGCGGCGATATCACCCGTAAGCGCAAGCTGCTCGAGAAGCAGAAGAAGGGCAAAAAGCGCATGCGCCAGTTCGGCGAAGTCGAGATCCCGCAAGAGGCCTTCATCGCCGCCCTCAAGATGGACGAGAACTAACGGCGATCGCCGGCGGCGACGCCTGCGGGCACGGCCCCGGCGGCGGCCGCCGGAGCCCGTTCAGCATCGCCACCAGGGCGTAGCTGATGATCATCAACAAAAACCAGGCGCCGAGTTTGCCGGAGGCCACCAAGGTCCAACCCTGCCGCTGATGCGGGTACATCCAGGCGGCCGTGAAGGTACCGATGTTCTCGGCAAACCAGATGAAGAGCGCGACCAGGGCGAAGCCCAACAACAGCGGCATCCGCCGCCAGACCCGCCACACCCTGAAAGTGATCGACGTGCGTGCAAACAGGGCCGCGGTCAGCGCAAACAGCCCGAGGCGCAGGTCCCAGACGTAGTGATGGGCAAAGAAATTGAGGTAGATGCCGACGCTGATGAGCCCGAGCGCAGGCAACGGCGGATGCCGGTCGAAGCGAAAATCGAACAGCCGCCAGCAGCGGGCGATGTAGGAGCCGATCGCGGCATACATGAAGCCGGTGAACAGCGGCACGCCGCCGAGGCGCAACAGCGAGGCCTCGGGATAGACCCAGGAACCCATCGAGGTCTTGAAGATTTCCATCACCGTGCCAACGACATGGAAGATGGCGATCACCCGCGCTTCTTCCCAGGTCTCGAGCCGGAAGGCGAGCATGCCGGCCTGGATGGCGATGGCGGCTGCCAGCAAGGCATCGTAGCGCGGGATGGGCGCGTGGTTGGGGTAGAAGAGGTGCGTGCCGATCAGCAGCGCCAGCAGCAGGGCACCGAACAGACAGGCCCAGGCTTGCTTGAGGCCAAAGCGCAGCAGCTCGTAGAGGAAGAGGGTGGCCGGCCGGCGCGCCGCCCAGGCGCCGACCCTGGCTTCCCGGTCGATGGCGCGGGCGAGCGGGGCCCAGTGGCGCGCCCCGCTCTCAGGCGCCGGCGGTGCGCCGTCCACGCTTGTGGCGGCGGCCGAGGTTGGACCGGCCGGGGCTGGGCGTCGGAGGCGTCGCTGCATCAGGGGGTTTACTCCATCGCCGGCCGCCCGCGGCCCGGGCGGCGGGCCCAAGGCGTCGATCGGGCTACTGGTCTTGCGCCCTTGATGTCATTAGATTCTGGCCGAGCAAGGTTGGCGGCCGCGTTCGGTCCGGGGGCGCCCCCGACCGGTCCGGCATCGTTTGCGGCAGGATCGGAACCGGACCGATCGCGCAGGAAGGACTGGCACGGGCCATGGGCTGGGTAGCGGATTTCGCCAACACGGCGCTTGCCAGTGCCAGTACCAGTGCCGGTGCCGACGCGCCACCGCCGCCCGCCGGCGCCGCCTGGCTGAGCCCGGAGGGCATCGCCATCAAGCCGGCCTACGGCGCCGCCGACAGCGCCGGGCTCGATTTCCTTAACGGCTACCCCGGCATCGCGCCCTATCTGCGCGGGCCCTACCCCACCATGTACGTCACCCAACCCTGGACCATCCGGCAGTATGCGGGATTTTCCACGGCCGAAGCCTCCAACGCCTTCTATCGGCGCAACATCGCCGCCGGCCAAAAGGGGTTGTCGGTGGCGTTCGACCTGCCGACCCACCGCGGCTATGACAGCGATCATCCGCGCGTTAAAGGCGACGTCGGCATGGCCGGCGTTGCCATCGATTCCATTTACGACATGCGCACGCTGTTTGCGGGCATTTCGCTCGCCGACATGACGGTGTCGATGACCATGAACGGCGCCGTGCTGCCGGTGCTGGCCTTGTTCGTGGTGGCCGGCGAGGAGCAGGGGGTGCCGCCGCACAAACTGGCCGGCACCATTCAAAACGACATCCTGAAAGAATTCATGGTGCGCAACACCTACATCTATCCGCCGCAGCCCTCGATGCGCATCATTTCCGATATCTTCGCCTATACCAGTGCCAACATGCCGAAGTTCAACTCGATTTCGATCTCCGGCTATCACATGCAGGAAGCCGGGGCGACGGCGGACCTCGAGCTCGCCTACACGCTTGCCGACGGGGTCGAATACGTGCGCGCCGGCCTCGCCGCCGGTCTCGCCATCGACGCCTTTGCGCCGCGGCTCTCCTTCTTCTGGGCGATCGGCATGAATTACTTCATGGAGATCGCCAAGATGCGCGCGGCGCGCCTGTTGTGGGCGAAGCTCATCACCTCGATCGCCGACCCCAAGGATCCCAGGTCGCTGGCGCTGAGGACGCACTGCCAGACGAGCGGTTGGAGTCTGACGGCGCAGGACGTCTTCAATAACGTCACGCGCACCGGCATCGAGGCATTGGCGGCGACGCACGGCGGTACCCAGTCGCTGCATACCAACGCCCTCGATGAGGCGATCGCCCTGCCGACCGACTTCTCCGCCCGCATCGCCCGCAACACCCAGCTCTTGATCCAGCAGGAGACCGGCACCTGCCGCATGATCGACCCGTGGGGCGGCAGTCACTACCTTGAGCGGCTGACCTACGAGCTGGCGCGCAAGGCCGAAGGCCATATCGCCGAGGTCGAGGCGCTGGGCGGCATGGCCAAGGCGATTGCCGCCGGCATGCCCAAGCTCAGGATCGAGGAGGCGGCTGCCCGCACCCAGGCGCGCATCGATTCGGGGGCGCAGAGCATCATCGGCGTCAACAAGTTCCCGGTCGGCGACGCGGCCGCGATTGAGGTGTTGAAGGTCGACAATAAGGGCGTGCGCGACAGCCAGGTTGCCAAATTGCGCCGCCTCAAGGCCGAGCGTGATCCCGCCGCCGTTGCCGCGGCGTTGGCCGCGCTCAGCGCCACGGCGGCGAGCGGCAACGGCAATCTGCTCGAGCGCGCCATCGCCGCCGCCCGCGCCAAGGCCACCGTCGGCGAGATCTCGGAGGCGATGGAGAAGGTGTGGGGGCGGCATCGCGCCGACGTGCGCGCCGTCTCGGGCGTCTATCGGGCGGAGGCCGGTGCCATGAGCAAGGACGTCGAGCGCGTGCGCGCTATGTGCCACGCGTTTGAGAAGAACGACGGGCGGCGGCCGCGCATTCTGGTCGCCAAAATGGGCCAGGACGGGCACGACCGCGGCCAAAAGGTGATCGCCTCGGCGTTTGCCGACCTCGGCTTTGATGTTGACATCGGACCGCTGTTTGCGACCCCCGATGAGGCGGCGCGCCAGGCGGTGGAAAACGACGTGCACGTGATTGGCGTCTCCTCGCTGGCGGCGGGACACCTGACCTTGGTGCCGGAGCTGGCGGCGGCGCTGACTGAGGCGGGGCGCGGCGACATCATGATCGTGGTCGGTGGCGTCATTCCCCCCGACGACTATCCGGCGCTGTTTGCGGCCGGGGCGCAAGCGGTGTTCGGGCCCGGAACCAATATTCCGAACGCCGCCGCCGATCTCATCGACAAGCTCAACGATAAGTTGGGGTACGGACCGCGGGCCGCGGCCGAATAAGCGAACGCCGCGTCAGGCGGCCAATGCCGCACCGAGCGCTTCGCCCTTACCGGCAAGGTCGCCGCCGACGCGCGATCGCGACCAACGCGCGAGCGGCGGCAGCGATTGCGACCTTGCGATCGGACCCAAACTTCCCCTAGGCTTGCCGGCGATCGGCATTCAATCAGCTTGACGGCGGGCGGCGCAATGGCACAGGGCGCGATCTTGGCTCTCGACCAAGGCACCACATCCTCTCGCGCCATCGTGTTCGCCTCCGATTTGCGCATCCTTGGGGCGGCGCAACGCGAGTTCGCCCAGCACTACCCGGCGCCCGGCTGGGTCGAGCACGAGCCCGAAGACATCTGGCGCACGACCGTGGAGACGGCGCGGCAGGCGCTCGCCGGTGCCGGCCTCAGCGCCGCCGAGATCGCCGGCATCGGCATCACCAACCAACGCGAAACCTGCCTGCTCTGGGACCGGCGCACCAGTCAGCCCATCCACCGCGCCATCGTTTGGCAGGACCGGCGCACGGCGGAGGCCTGCGCCAGCCTCAAGCGGCAAGGTCACGAGCCCGAGATCACGGCGCGCACCGGTCTGTTGCTCGATCCCTATTTCTCGGCCACCAAAATCGCCTGGCTGCTCGACCATGTCGAGGGGGCCCGGGCGCTCGCCGAGGCCGGGCATTTGGCGTTCGGCACCATCGACAGCTTTCTGGTGTGGCGCTTTACCGGCGGCAGGGTGCACGCCACCGATGCCACCAACGCCTCGCGTACCCTGCTCTATGATCTGGCCAAGGGCGGCTTCGATCAGGAGCTGTTGGCCCTGTTTGGTGTGCCGGCTGCCGTCCTGCCGCAGGTGCGCGATTCAAACGCGGATTTTGGGCTGACCGAGGCCTCGATCCTCGGCGCGGCGCTGCCGATCTTGGGCGTCGCCGGCGATCAGCAGGCCGCCCTGATCGGCCAGGCCTGCTTCGCGCCCGGGATGGTCAAGGCGACCTACGGCACCGGCTGTTTCGCCGTCATCAACACCGGCAGCGAGCGGGTGGCCTCCAAGCACCGGCTGCTGACCACGCTCGCCTACCAGCTCGATGGCCGGCGCAGCTACGCGCTCGAGGGCTCGATTTTCATCGCCGGCGCGGCCGTGCAGTGGCTGCGCGATGGCTTGCGCCTGATTGCCTCGGCGCCGGAGAGCGGTGCGCTGGCAGCGGCGGCCGACCCGGCGCAAGATGTCTATCTGGTGCCGGCATTCGTCGGCCTGGGCGCACCCTACTGGCAGCCCGAGGCGCGTGGCGCCCTGTTCGGGTTGACGCGCGCCAGCGGCGTCAACGAGGTCGCCCGGGCGGCGCTCGAGGCGGTCTGTTACCAAACCCGCGACTTGCTTGAAGCCATGCACCTGGATTGGCCGGGCGCCGCGCAAGCGGTGCTGCGCGTCGACGGCGGCATGGTGGCGAGCGATTGGACCATGCAGTTCCTGGCCGACATTCTCGACGCCGCCGTGGAACGGCCGACGATCAGCGAGACCACCGCGCTTGGTGCCGCCTGGCTCGCCGGTCACAAGGCCGGCGTTTGGCCCGATGCGCCGGGGTTCGCGCAGCAATGGCAGCTGGCGCGCGCCTTTCGCCCGAGCCTGGCGGCGCCGGAACGGGAGCGCAAATATGCCGGCTGGCGGCGTGCCGTCGGCGCGGTGCTGACGATGGCAAACAACGCTGAGGCCTCACCATGACCGAAATTGCCAACCTCGATGACCTGCGCCGCGTCTACGCCGCGCCGCACGAGATGGCGCTGCGCAAGGAACTCGATCACATCGACCGGCACAGCCGCGAGTTCATCGAGCGCGCACCATTGGTGGTGGTTTCGACCGCCGATGCTGACGGCTGGCCCGATGCCTCGCCGCGCGGCGACGCGCCGGGCTTTGTCACCGTCGTCGACGACAAGCGCCTGCACCTGCCGGACCGTCCCGGCAACAATCGCCTCGACAGTTTCCAGAACCTCCTGAGCAACGCCAGGATCGCGCTGCTGTTTATGGTGCCGGGGCGGCTCGAAACCTTGCGCGTCAACGGCACCGCGCGTCTCATGACCGATCCCGAGCTTATCAACCAACATGCCGTCAACGGCAAACCGGCGCGCGCCGTGGTCGAGATTGTGGCCAAGAGCGTCTACTTCCAGTGCGGCAAGGCGCTGGTGCGCTCGGCGCTATGGCAGCCGGAGAAATGGCCATCGCTCGCCGGTCTTGCCAGCTTCGCCGAGGCGCTGGCCGATCAGATCAAGGGTCTCGACAAGGCGGCCTCCGAGAGGCGGCTCGAGCGGGCCTACCGCGACAGCCTCTACTGAGGCGAACGCGCCTCGGCAAAGGCGACGATGGCCTCGAACACGTCAGCCTCGCAATCGCGGTGCGGGGCGTGACCGCACGCCGCCAGCACCAGCCGCGTCACCGGCGCGGTCGCCCGCTTGGCGATGCTGTCGAGTTGAGCCAGGGTGCCGTATTCATCGGCGCGGCCCTGGATCAACAGCATCGGCGCTTGAACCGCCGCGCACTCATCTTCGATGGTCCAGGCGCTGAACCGCGGCTCGAGCCAAATGTCGGCCCAACCCAAGAATGCATCGTCGACGTTTGCGTGGTACTTGGCGAGCCGGCTGCGGAGCCCGCCCGCATCGTCGGCGCTGGCGCGGTAGGCGTCGCGAACCTTGGCGATGCTGGCAAGGCAGATCGGTTCGACGAACACGTGCGGTGCCATCAGCACCAGCCCGGCCGGCGGTGGTCGGCTGCGGGCGGCGTGAATGAGGGCGATCGAGGCGCCATCGGAGTGTCCGATCAGCAGCGGCGCCTCGATGCCGAGCTGAGCCAGCAGCGCCGGTAATACCGCCAGCGCCTCCTGGTGCATGAATTGCGGCCTGCGCTTGGCAAGGAGGCCGTCGGACTGGCCGTAGCCGAAGCGCGAATAGACGAGCGCGCGCCGCCGCAGGCGGGCCGCTAACCGATCGGGGAAGTCGCGCCAAAGTTCGGCTGAGCCCAGCCCCTCGTGCAGGAAAACCAGCGCCGGTGCCGTGGCATCGCCGGGGATCAATCGATAGGCGATGCGCCGGCCGGCAATCATCGCAAACGGCATGGCTCCCCGCTGCTTGCTCCAAGGCTGGGCGCGAGGCTGCCAGGTTAGTGAACCGCGCCGTCGCCGCCAATCGCCGCAATCCTCTGTCGGCGGTCTTTCTCGCCCCGGACGTTGCCGAGAAGAGGCCGGCCGCTGCCGCGATGACCCAGGCCCCGAGCCGCTCGTCATCAGCCGGTCCAGCAAAGGTTGTGCAGCAAAGTCTCCCCCATGTTGCCACTTCCTTGCCGCATTCCACCACCTATCTGAACGGACATTCAGGCTAGACGGTTCAGCCAGAGCTTCCTGTTGTCTCAGGGTTAGGCTCTAAGGGTTGACGCGGCATCTGCGCTCGTGCAGGTGCGATCTAATGAGGTGAGGCGCAAAAAGCTGGGGTGCGCCTCAAAGACTGGGAAGCAATCCTCAACGTAGGGAAGCCATCAGGTGTCATTGTCTTGCCTTGGCCGCCGTGGCGCGGCCGCGGCCGTGTTGCTGGCTTTGCTGTTCGTCGACGATGTTGTCGCCGATCCGCCGCAACCGGCCACCGACGTCGCATCCCCCACCACCACCGCCACCGCCGCACCAGGCCCGGCCGCCGCCGCCGGAACGGCAGCGCCGCAGCCCGCGCCGCAAGCCGCCGACAAACCCGCGCTCGCCACCGCCGATCAGTCGCGGTTTGAGACCTTTCTCGATCGTCTGATGCGCGCCGAATCGGGTGGCCGCGATAGTGCGGCCAATCCCCGCTCGACGGCGCTCGGGCCCTACCAGTTCATCAAGTCGACCTTCCTCGACTTGGCGCGCCGGCATTTCGGCGGCGAAATCTGGGAGCTGAGCGAGCAGGAAATCTTGCGGCTGCGCACCGACCGCAGCTTTTCCCGCCGCTGCGCCGAGACCTATTCGCGTGAAAACCTTGCGTTTCTGAGCGAGCAGGGTATCGAGCCGACCTTCGGGCACCTGCGCCTCGCCTTTCTGCTCGGACCGTTTGCCGCCGCCCGCGTGCTGCAGGCAGCGCCGGCTACGCCGGTGGCCGACGTGCTCGGCCCGGCGGTGATCCGTGCCAATCCCTTCATGGCACGCATGAGCGCCAGCAACCTGATCGCCAAGACGGCGCGGGATGTCGGCGAAACCGCCGCCGAAGTCGACATCGCGCCGAGCTTGCGCGTGGCCGAGCCGGCGCCGTCGCGGCCGGTGGCGCGCGCGCTCAGCGCGCGGCACTCGTGCAATCCCAAGCTGGCGAGCTGCCGCAAGTTTGCCGAGATGCAGGCACAGGTCGTCAAGCTTAGCCACCACGTCGCCAGTGCCGGACCGCATCGCATCAGCCGGCACCTGGCGCGGATGGCGCCGAGCCGTGTCTGGCGTACGCAGGGCCACCGGACCACGGCCGACACTAAACGCCGAGGTGCCGGTGCATGAGCTCGGGGCGAGCCGCGAGTTGTTGCGGCGTTCCCGCAAACACGATCTCGCCCTTGACCAGAATGATGATGCGGTCGGCAATGGTGGTGACCTCGGCCACGCTCTTGTCGATCACGAGCGCGGCGATGCCACGCCCCCGGATCAGCCGGATGGTGCGCCAGATCTCCTGACGCAGCAGCGGTGCCAGACCCTCGGTGGCCTCGTCGAGCAGGATCAGGCGCGGGTTCAGCATCAGGGCGCGGCCGATCGCCAGCATCTGCTGCTCGCCGCCGGAGAGCTGGTCGCCGCGATGCGCCAGGCGCTGGGCGAGACGCGGAAACAGCTCGAGCACCCGCGGCTCAGTCCACTCGCCGGCTGCCGCCGCGGTGCCGGCGATGCTGAGGTTTTCGGCGACGCTGAGACTGCTGAAGATGCCGCGTCCTTCTGGCACGTAGGCTAGCCCGCGGCGCACGATGGCGTAAGTGGCAAGCCCGGTGATGTCCGCGCCGTCGAGCATGACGCGGCCCTGTTGCGGCCGGATCAAGCCCATCAAGGTGCGCACCAGGGTGGTTTTGCCCATGCCGTTGCGGCCCATGAGCGCAACGGTTTCGCCGCTGGCGATGCTGAGCGAAATACCACGCAGGGCTTGGCGCTGGCCATAGTAGGTGTCGAGCTCGTGCGCCTCGAGCAAGGGCAGCGGGCTGGCGGCGGCCGGCGGCATCAGGGTGCGCTTCCGAGATAGGCGGCTTGCACGTCGCGGTTGGCGCGGATTGCCTGCGGCCGGCCGCTGGCCAGCACCGCACCTTCGACCATCACCGTCATCCAGTCGGCGACCGCGAACACGACGTCCATGTCGTGTTCGATCAACAGCACGGCGTGCTCGCGCGCCAAGGCGCGCAACAGGGCCACCATCCGTTCCGATTCCTCGACGCCCATGCCGGCCAGCGGCTCGTCCAACAACAGCACCTTGGCGGCGCCGGCGACCGCCATGGCGATCTCGAGCTGGCGCTGCTCGCCGTGCGATAGCATCCCGGCCGGTCGCGACGCCAGCTGGGCGAGGCCGACCCGGGTCAGGCTGGCTTCGGCGCGCGCCGCCAGCACGGCAACCGTCGCCGCCGCCGCCAGCGGATTGAGCGAAGGGCTGACCGCCTGCACGGCGAGGCGAACGTTCTCGAGCACGCTCAGCGGGGCGAAGACGTTGGTGCGCTGGAAGGAGCGGCCAACCCCCAACCGGCTCATGCGCCACGCCGGTTCGCCGGCGACGTCGCGACCATCGACCAGGATGCGCCCGGCGCTCGGTTTGAGCGCGCCCGAGAGCAGGTTGACGAGCGTGGTCTTGCCGGCCCCGTTGGGACCGATGACGGCGTGCAACTCGCCATGCTTGAGCGCCAGCGAAACCTCGCGCACGGCGGCAAGCCCGCCGAAGTTGCGGCTCAGCCGCTCGGTCGCCAGCACCACCTGGCCGGGGCCGCGCGCCTCAACCATGGCGGCCGACCTCTGGCGCCTCGGCTGGCTTCGACCGGTGCCGTCTCAGGGCGCGCGTCGGCCACGCCGGCATGGTCAATCCGCTCAGGCCGTTGGGCAACGACAGCACCACCAGCAGAATGACCAGGCCCTCGACCAATAGCTTGCGCTCGGTCAACAGCTGCGCCGCTTCGCCGATCGCGGTATAGGCCAGTGCGCCGATCACGGCGCCGTTGAGCGAGCCGAGGCCACCGAGCAGGAGCATCAACAGCGCCTCGGCCGAGCGATGCCAGCCGACCAGCGCCGGGTTCACGAACGCGTCCTTCATGGCATACATGTGGCCGGCAACGCCGGCGAGAACACCGGCGATGGCGAAGGCGGCGAGCTTGTAGCGATAGGTATTGAAGCCCAGCGCCAGCATGCGCGGCTCGTTGATGCGGATGCCGTCGAGCACCCGGCCAAACAGCGTGCGCAACAGGCCACAGAGCGCCAGATACATGGCCACCAGCAACACCAAGGTCAGATAATAGATCGCCAGCGGTCGCTGCCGCCGCGTCAAGGTGAGCTGCCAGTCGAACACCGACAAAGTCGGGCGCATCAGATAGGCGCCGTCGGCGCCGCCGCCGAGCTTGGTATTGTGAAAAATGAAGAACACCATCTGGCCAAACGCCAGCGTCACCATCAGGAAGAAAAAGCCCTTGGTCCTGAGCGACAGGGCGCCGACCAGCAGCGCCGCCAGGCCGGCCACCAGCGCCGCCGCCGGCAAGGTCATTAGCAAGGACAAGCCGTGCTCGGCCGGCGTCATGGCATAGACGGTATAGGCGCCGAGCCCGTAAAAAGCCGCATGGCCGAGGCTGACGAGGCCGGTGCAGCCGACCAACAGCTGCAGGCTCAGCGCCAGCATGGCCGCGATCATGGCCGAGGTGACGAGGCCGCTATAGAACTCGGAGAGGCCGAGCGGCAGCAGCGCCAACAGCAGCGCGCCGAGCCCGAGCAGCACCCACTCGGTCAGGCTCCTGGGCGTCATGGTGGCCCCTTTCCGCCCCGCCGCATCAGCGCCGCCCGAACAGCCCCGACGGCCGCCACAGCAAGGCGGCGGCCATCAACACGTAGACGACGAGCCCGGCCAGCCGCGGCGCGTAGGCGGTCCCCAAGGTGTCGACCAGACCGAGCATCAGCGCCGACCAGAACGCGCCGGCGACCGAGCCCAGCCCACCAATCACCACCACCACGAATGAGATGATGAGAAAGCCATCGCCCATGTTGGGGTAGACCGAATAGAGCGGCGCGGCCAGCGCCCCGGCGACCAGCGCCAGCGCCGTGCCGACGGCAAACACGGTCACGTGCACGCGCCGGGCATCGATGCCGAGCACGTCGACCATTTCCGGCTGTTCGGCGGCGGCGCGGATGATGGCGCCCATGCGCGTGCGCTCGATCCAAAAGAACAGCGCTGCGGCCAGCACCAGGCAGCTGCCGATCACCGCGAAACGATAGGCCGAATAGCTGAAGTGGGCGGTGATCGGCACGGAAAAATCCAATAGCGCGGGCACCGGCACGGCATGGAAGTCATTGCCGACCAGGAGCGAGCGCGCCTCCTCGAACAGCAAGATCAAGGCAAAGGTGAGCAGCACCTGGTCGAGATGCTGGCGCGCATAGAAGTGCCGAAACAGCCCGGTCTCGAGCCCGGCGCCGAGCAAGAGGCCGGCGGCGGCGGCGGCGGGCACCGCCAGCCACGGCGAGCCGCCGTGCGCGGTCACCGCATAGGCCAGGTAGGCACCGATCATGAACATCGAGCCGTGGGCGAGATTGATGACGCCCATGACCCCGAAGATCAAGGTCAGCCCGCTGGCGATCAAAAACAGCAACAGGCCGTACTGCAGGCCATTGAGCAGCTGTGCGAGCAGTCCGGGAACATCCATACCGATCAGCCGCCGCCAACGTCACACGAGCGACCGGTCCGCGGTTGCGCGGACCGGTGGCATCTCCCCGGGCTCACACCAGTTTGCAGCCGGTGCCCGGATCGCTCAGATTTTCGGCGGCAATGCCCACCACTTTGTTTTCGCCACCCTGCGCCCGGCGCAGGTAGATGTGCTGGGTGATGTTTTGCGCCGGCGACATGCTGATCGGCCCGCGCGGGCTGTCGATTTTGGCCTGGCGCATGGCCTTGTAGAGATTGGCCTCGTCCTCGATGTTGCCCTTGACGGCTTCGAGGCCCAGCGCCAGCAGTTGTGCGGCGTCGTAGCCCTGAACGGCATAGACGTCGGCCTCGCGCCCGGCCTTGTCCTTGAAGGCCTTGCGGAAGGCGGCATTCTTGGGGTTGTCGAGCCCGTCGCCGTAGTGCAGCGCGGTTTCGACGCCATCGGCCGCGGCGCCCTGCGCCTCGAGCGTTCCCTCGGTCAGAAAGCCCGAGCCGCACAGCGGCAGCTTGAGGCCGGCGGCGGCGTAGTCCTTGACGAACTGCACGGCGCCGCCACCAGCGAAGAAGGCGCCCACCACGTCGACGCCGAGGCCCGGGATCTGCGCCAACAGCGGCTGGAAATTGGTCTCCGGAAACGGCAGCGACAGGATCGGCAGCACCTGGCCGCCAGCCTTTTCAAAGCCTTCCTTGAAGCCGGCGCCGCTCTCGGTGCCGGCCGCATAGTCCCAGGTCACCCACACGCCCTTCTTATACCCCTTGTTGGCGGCGGCGAGGCCCATGCCGTAGGCGGGCTGCCAATTGGTGAACGAGGTACGGAACACGTTCTTGGCGCACAGCTGTCGCGTCACCGCCACGTTGCCGGCGTTGGGGACGATGGTCAGCGTGCCGCTGTCCTGCACCACCTTATGGATGCCCATCTGCACGCCGGAGTGGACGGTGCCGATCAAGACGTCGACGGCATCGCGTTGCACTAACCGCTCGGCATTCTGCGGCGCCTTCTCGGGCTTTGATTCATCGTCGAGCTTGACGAGTTGCAGCTCGCGTCCGCCGAGCTTGCCGCCCTTCTCGGCGATCAAGATCTCGATGGCGGTGGTGATGTTCTCGCCGAGCTTGGCGAAGGTCCCCGAATAGGGAAGCATCAAGCCGACCTTGAGCGGCTTGGGCTGGGCGATCGCCCAGCGCGTAGGCACGCTGGCCGCCATGGCGGCGCCAGCCCCCAGTACGGCGCGGCGCGTGAGCCCGATTTGAACGGATTTTCCCATGGCGTCCTCCCTGCCTGCCGGCGCGAACGGTGCTACAGCGGTTAGCGGAAAACTCTTGGCTCGCACACCGGGGCGGCAATTGCAACGGCGCCCGCGAGCGGCGGGGCCCGCGCGCCACAGCGCGGCGGCGCCGGCGCCGGCCGGCCCGGCTTGGCATTTGACCATAACCTATCTTTAGGGCAAAAGAAGTTATTGTACTTTAGTCCAGAAAGGCTGCGACTTCTTCATCTCTTGGGGTCACGGCAAGGGTCGTAGGGTGGCCCCGGTCGGCGCCGGCGGCTGGGTTGGGGACGCTGCTGGCGCCACCAGCAACCGTGCGCATGGCGAGCTAGGAGCAGTCGTGAGCGAGAAGATCGGCGTCGTCGTCATCGATCCGCACCCGCTGTTCCGGCAGGGGATCATTCAGACCATCGTGCACTCGGGACGGCTGCGCCTGGTGGCCGAGGGGGCAACGATCGGCGATGCGCGCCGCGCCGCCCGCGAGTTGCGCCCCGACGTCCTCGTCATCGACATCGGCCATGCCGATGGCGGCATCGAGGGTGTCGAGGAGCTCGGCCATAGTGCTCCCGGCTGCAAGCTGGTGGTGCTGACCGCACGCGACGACGTGGGCAGCGTTGCCAAGGTGCTGGCCGCCGGCGTCAAGGGCTACATCCTCAAGGGTGTAAGCGGCGCCGAGTTGATCGAGGCGATCGAGACCATTCACGCCGGCCAGCCCTATATCACGGCCAAGCTTGCCTCGCGGCTGTTGACCGAGGCGCGGGGCGGCCCGCTGTCGGCCATTCGCGACAACAGCCCTAAGCTGGCCTTGAGCTACCGCGAGGAGCAGGTGCTGGTGCGCGTCTCGAAGGGGCTCACCAACAAGGAGATCGCGCGGCAGCTCGGCTTGAACGAGCGCACCATCAAGCATTATCTGACGCAGCTCTTCAAGAAGATGCGCGTGCGCAATCGCTTGCAGGCGATCCAGACCGCCAAGCGGCTGACGAGCTGCTGCTGATCGTGGGCGGCGCGCGGCTTAAAGCGTGCGCACCACCACTTTGCCCTCGCCGGCGTTGGCGCGCATCTTCACGTCCTGGCCCTTGAATTCCCGCTCCTTGAGCTGCTCCAGGAACTTGGGGATGGCGCGGCGGTCGCCGGCAACGGCCATCAGCCAGATTTTGTCGCCGGACGCCCATTGGTTGGCGCGCAGCCGCACCGGCTTGTCGAGATTTTCCGACAGGCCCTTGTCGATTTGTGCCGAGACCCGGGCCCACAGCGCCACCGCGATCGGAACCAAGACGCCGCCCTTGTCTGGGTCCGGTGCCGGCGCGCCGGGGCGCGGCGGCGCCGGCATTTGTGCCAGCCGGAACTGGCCCGCCATGATCGGCGGCAGTACCAGCCACTCGAGGTCGCCAATGGGCATATTACGGAAGTTCTGATCACGCATCAGGACAGCGACCACCTGCGAGAACGACTGGCCGAAACGGGCCTGCCGCGCTTCGCCTGGACGCTGCGCCCGCGGGCGTGCGCCGTCACCGTTTCCTGCCTTGGTGGCTTTCGCCGACTTATCATCTCGCTGATCGACCATGGTCCCATCACCCCACAAACCTGATCCCCTCAAAACGTGGGGCTCACCCTATCGCGGGCCTCCAAACAGCGTCAATTGGACGTTTGCCCTGATAGCTCGGGAGCGGCTTGGGTTTGGGGGAGCGACGGCTACGGCCACGCCCGCGCCAGGCCTGCGCGGGGCTTGGCTGTGCCGGCCGGCCCGCGCCGCGGCGGCGGCCGCCGCTCTCCCCCGACACCGTTATTGGACCTTCGGGAAAGCCACTCTGCGCACACGGATGCCCTTCAGTCCGCTGGCGGCGCTCTTCAGTCCTCTACATTCGGGCCAGAACGGCGGACTGCCGGTCAATTGGTTTTTTTGGCCACTTGCACGCGGGATCGCGCCAGGGGCCGGCGCAGGGAGCAAGCCATGGTAGCCTTTATCAAATCCGACCTCGAATTCATCCTGGCTCAGATCAAAATCGCGGAAGCGCACGCGGCCGGGGCGGATCTGTCGGCCCTGTTGCCCAACTCGCTGGTGCCGCTGGGGCTGCGCACGATTGATGGCTCGTTCAACAACCTGGTTGCGGGACAGAGCGCGTTTGGCGCCTCCGACAACACCTTCCCGCGCCTGACCGATCCGCTATTCCAGGATGCCGCTGAGGGGACTTCCTATGCGCAGGATGCGGGCTTCGTCATCGACCCCGAGCCGCGCATCATCTCCAACCTGATCGTCGACCAGACCAGCAACAACCCGGCGGCGGTGGCGGTGGCAGGCAGCGCCGGCGACGATGGCATCTGGGGTACCAGCGATGATGTCCTCAACGACGGCGTCTCGATCCTGCGCACGCGCCCGGGGCTCGACGGCGAGCTCGGTACCGACGACGATATCGCCGACTTCTCGTTCGACAACGTCGCCCCCGACGCCGGCCTGTCGGCGCCGTTCAACCTGTGGTTCGTGTTCTTCGGCCAGTTCTTCGACCACGGTCTCGACCTGGTGCAGAAGGGCGGCAGCGGCACGGTGTTCATTCCGCTGCAGGACGATGATCCGTTGATTGCCGGCGCCGATGGGACGCCGGGCACGGCCGATGATTTGCCGGTCAACCTGCGCTTCATGCTGCTGACGCGGGCGACCAACCTGCCGGGTGAGGATGGCATCCTCGGCACCGACGACGACATCCACGAGCACCTCAATCAGACCTCGCCGTTCGTCGACCAGAACCAGACCTACACCTCGACGCCGTCGCACCAGGTGTTCCTGCGCGCCTACGCGCGCAACGACGCCGGCCAACCGGTGGCGACCGGCAAGCTGATCGTCAACCGCGAGCTGGGGCCGGATGGCGAGTTCGGCACCGACGACGATGAGGTGTTGGGCGGCATGGCGACCTGGGGCGCGGTCAAGGCGCAGGCGCGCGACCTGTTGGGCATCCAGCTCACCGACTATGACGCCGTCAACGTGCCGCTGATCAAGGTCGACCCCTACGGCAACTTCATACCCGGCAGCAACGGCTTCCCGCAGCTGATCGTGGGTCTGGGTGCCGACGGCATCGCCCAGACCGCCGACGATGAGCTGCTGGAGGGCAATCCGGCCGCCAATGGTGGCCTCGGCGTCGCCATCCCGTTGAACGCGCCGCGCACC
>DATFXD010000294.1:0-2135 GCA_035258605.1 Hyphomicrobiaceae bacterium
CCCACCCTTCTATGACGAGCTGCGCCGGCTAGGTTTTGTCGAAGGCCAAAACTTGATCGTGGATAGTCGCGGATATGCGGTGCGCACCGAGCAGTTTCCCGCCGTGGCAGCGGAGTTGGTCAAAGCGCAAGTCGACGCCATTTTGACCGGCGGAGCCGCCGCCGCACGGGCCGCGCAGGCGGCCACACGCACGATCCCGATCCTCACCTTGACCGACGACATGGTCGGGCAGGGACTGGTCGCATCGCTGGCACGTCCGGGCGGCAATACCACTGGCATTAGCATTCTCGCGACCGAACTCGACAGCAAGCGCCAGGAAATCCTCATGGAGATGGTGCCCGCCGCTCGCCGCATGACGGTGCTTGCCGATGCCAATACCGCAGCGCCCCAGAACATGCGGACGCTACAGGAGGCGGCGGGCGTGCGCGGCGTGGAGCTCGCCGTCCGTCTGGTCGAGCGGCCTGAGCGGATCGTGCCGGAAATCGAGGAGGCGAGACGTGCAGGCGCCGAAGCGCTCAACGTGCTGGCCTCCCCGATCCTCTAGCGCGTCGCCTCGACATTTTTGAGCGCACGGCTGCGCTGCGCCTACCGGTCATGTACCAGTCGCCGGAGTTTGCTGAGGAGGGTGGACTAATCGGCTATGGTCCGCGCATCACCCTGATGTTCCGGCAGTTGGCACGGCAACTCGCCAAAGTCTTTAGCGGCGAGAAGGCGAGTGCCGTACCGGTCGAGCAGCCCACTACGTTCGAGTTAGCGATCAACCTGCAAGCCGCGAAAGACATAGGTTTCGAGGTGCCACCCTCGCTCGTGCTACGCGCCGACAAGGTGATTGAATGAACGGCGCGCGTTCATCACGCTGCTCGGCGGCGCTTCATCCGCATGGCCGCTTGCGGGACGCGCGCAGCCGGGGCAAGCCGCCCACCATTGAGGAGATGCAAAAATGTCTGATGCAAATCGTCTGCTTTTTCTTCGCATAGCGCTGATCGTGATCGGTCTAACTTTCATATTTGGCATATATACATTGGGTGTTCTCTGGCCCTCGGGCTGGGCTTGGGACAGGGACATTCGCACTATCTGATGATGATCATTGGAGCGTATGCGACGCTGGGCGTGTTTTTGCTCATCGCCGCAAGAAATCCCTACGCTCACAAGAGCCTCATCTGGTTCACGTGTGGTCGAGCGTGGTTCACGCGGCGATCATGGGCGTTCAAGCCCTCAGCGATCCGGCCGAGCGCGGTCATTTGGTGGGAGATGTGCCTGCGCTAATTCTCGTTGCGATCATACTTGCAGTGTTGATGCCGCGCGGACTGCACAAGCTTGAGAGTGGCCGCCACACTGTCCCGGCCTGATTTGTCGAATTTGCCCGCCATTTCCACATTCGATTCGGCGCGAGCGTCTACGCCTCTTATAGGTTGTAAAACCGTTCCGATACCCGCTGACTGCTCGTCACCAATTCGATATCCTGCCTCCGGCCCTGGCTGGCGGGGACCGAATGCAAACCGATCAATTGAAGCGACGCGAGTGGCGCTTTTTGGCGGTGCGGCGGCGTGGCCGCTCGCGGCGCGTGCACAGCAGCAGGGCGAGCGGATGCGCCGGGTTAGGGTTCTGAGTAGTCTGCCCGAGCACGTACAAGGGGAAAGCAAACTAACACCGGGTTGCCAGCCATGATGAAGCGCGAGACGTTCGCGATCGCCAACATCTACGTGCCGGTGAAACGGCGCGCGACGCTCAACCCCAAGAAAGCGCAGGAGATCGCCGAGAGCATCCTCCGGTCGGCCTGCAAAGCCCGATCCCGGTGCGGCAGGACGGCGAACGTTTCGTCCTAGTGGAAGGGCTGCATCGTTTGGAGGCGTGCAAGCAGCTGGGCGAGGAAACCATCGTCGGATACATCGTGCAGGCCCGTCCGCATTAACGGCCTGAGCGTTGTTGCACGATGGCGCCGTGAAGTCAGTTTTCTGGAGAGATATACAGGACGCAACATGTGTGAAAATCTCAAGGGCACCTCGAAAAATTCCTCTCGCCAAGTCGCCACGAATCTGACTCGATGACCGTGCGCGGTCATGGGCGGATGGAGCGGGCGGGTTATGGGGCAGAAGGGCTTTTTCGATGTTGAGCGCAGGCTGGAGGCGATCAGC
>DATFXD010000295.1:0-10507 GCA_035258605.1 Hyphomicrobiaceae bacterium
CGTCAACGCCACGCGCTTTAGAGCCCGGCACGGCCGGGTGCGGGCTTGATGAGGTTCACACTGGCGCCCGCAAACAGGGCCGCTGCGGCCGCGTATATGATCATGGCTGGCAATATCGGGAACAGGAAGCCGCCCGCCAGCGGACCGGCGGCAGCCCCGATGTCGCGCCACACCGCCTGGCGTGCGAGGGCCGGCACCCGGGCCGAGCCGGGGCAGGCCGCCGCGATGACCGGGGCGGGCAAAGGTTGTAACAGCGCGCGCAGGATCACGGTTGCGAGCACACCGATCCATATCACCACGTCCGACCCTCCCAGCATGGCGAGTGTCGTGGCGGCCGCCATCGAGAGCGCTACCAGCATGCGGCGGCCGCCATAGCGGTGGGCGAGGGCGCCGCCCGACGGTGACAGCACGATCTCCGAGAGGTAGCGCAACGCCATAGCGATGCTGGCCGCGATCACACCGCTTCTGCCAAGGCCGGCGATGGCGAGCAGCGAAAGCCCGAACACAAAAAGTCCATCGAGGGCGAAGCCCATGCAGAATGACCAGATGCTGAAGGCGTCGGGCCAGGCAAACCGTGCACGCTGCGCTAGCATGGCTTCGGGCGCCGTGGGGAGCCGCCAGGCAAACCAGGGGGCGATCAACGCCAGGCCGCCCAGCGCCAGAAATACGAGCCGCGGCCCTAACACCTCCGCCAGCACGCCGCCGGCGAGCAAACCCAGCATCGGACCGATGGCGACGATCGAGCGCGCACGCCCCATGCGCCGCGCGGCATCGTCAATGTGTGCGGTCGGCAGTGCCTGATTGGCGATGTTCATCGCCGCGAACGCCAATCCCCAAATCAGGCGTGCGACCAGCAAGGCCCAGATGCCGGACAGGGTGGCATAGCCGAGGGTCGAAAGGACGGCACCGGCGGCGGCCGCCAGGCACGCCGCCCGTGGGCCCCGCCTTGCATAGAAGTTGGCGACCCAACGGTAGCCGAAGATGCGGACCATGCGGTTGGCAGCCAGCAACAGTCCCGCTTCCGGCAATGTGACCCCGAACTCCGCCGCATGGAGCGGCAACAGCAGGTAGAGAAGGGTGTCGCCGGGCAGGGCCAGGGTCAAGGTGAGTGCCGCACTGCGCGAGGCTCTATCGGCAGTCGCTGGGCTCATGAATGCGACGGGTCGCCTGGCAGCATGTGGGCAATTGCTCGGGCACGGCAGGCCAGCGAGTTCGCGGCGGCGCGGCCAACACGGACCCGGAGCACGGCGAACGGCGCCTCGATGGAGAGGCCGGGGCCGTGCCATCCGGCGGTCCTGGCCGCATAAGCGGCGATGGCACCAAGGTCGGTAACGGCAACCGGCCGCCGGGTCGCCGGCTTGATCGAAATTTCTGCATACTGCATCGCGCCGCGATCGCCTCCATTGTGCCGCAGCATACACAGCCACTTGCTGCACTTGACAAGCGAAGCTTTGTTACAGTCATTTGAGAAAACATCATATGATTGGAGACAAGGTGCGCCGGCTTCCTGCCTTGAAAGCCCTGCCAGCGTTTGAGATCTCAGCGGATCGCCTGAGTTTCAGCGCGGCTGCCGAACAGCTGCGCCTCACGCACGGTGCCATTAGCCGGCAGATTAGAACTCTGGAGCATCAACTGGGCGTGCCACTGTTTCGCCGTTTCAATCGGCGCATCGAACTGACGCAAGCAGGAGCCGAGTTCCTACCCGCGGTGCGTCAGGCGCTGCAGCTCTTGGAAGCTGCCGCCGCGCAGGTCGTTGATCAAACCAAATCCGGACCGTTGGTCGTCTCCTGTCTGGCGACGTTCATGATGCGATGGTTGATCCCAAGACTTTACCGCTTCAATGCCGCGCACCCCGAGATCGAAGTGCGGCTTTCGGCATCGCACGCGCCGGTTCATTTCGAGGAAGGCGGGGTCGATGTCGCCATCCGACTAGGTCGTGCGCCGTGGCCACGCGGCTGCATCGGCCAGTCGTTCCTGCCCGACCGGATTGGGCCGGTGCTGTCTCCTGTGCTTCTCGACAAACGGCCGCTGCGGCGTCCGAGCGATCTCAAAAGACTGCCGCTATTGCATGCCGAGACGCGCCCACGTGCCTGGCAAAGCTGGTTGAAGGCCACCGGCGCGGCCGGACTTGATCCGTCCAAGGGCGCCCGTCTCGAGCATACCTACTTTCTCCTCGAAGCGGCAGCGAGCGGGCTCGGCGTGGCGATCGGGTCGCTGCCGTTGGTGACGCAGGATTTGGAGGCCGGACGCCTGGTTGCCCCGTTCGGATTTGTGGCCGACCGCAACGCCTACAGCCTGCTGCGCCCGGTAGGCCGGCCGGCGAAGGCGGTACAGACGCGCGCCTTCATCGCGTGGGTTCAGTCAGAGGCGCAACGCTCGATGATGGTTGCCGACGGCTGATTGCCGACCTCGACGTCGTTTTTTGGGAGCGCGGCCGGTGATTGACGCGGGCCTTTCGGCGGCGGCCTCGCCGACCAACAGCGCGCGCCTTGAACACCACGACGCCTCGTAGGCATGATCATCGCCAAGGCATCGTCAGGCCTAGGGCCTAGCCGCGATCAGTCACTCGTCGCCTCGTCCAGCAGTCGCGTGCGGCGCAATGCACCGCTTTGCTCCAGGATCGGATAGGCGACCGAGGCAATATGCGCGGCGATCCGCTTTAGATCGCGCGCAATGTCAATGTGCAGCGAGCTCGTCTCAATACTTTGGGTTCGGCCTGCCCGTAGACGCTCAAAGTGGTTGGCGGTAGCTGCCTGCTCCAAATCACGCATGCGATCCTTCTCTGCCAGCAGGGTACGGGCCGCCTGCAGGTCTCCCATCATGAATACGCTGGTCGCCAAATGCAGATTATCGAGCAGGTGACGATGCATGTCGGCGATCTCCTGCAGTCCTTCCGGCGAGAAGGTAAGCCGATGTTTGATTTTCTTGGCGGCAATGTCTTTAAGGCTTTTATCGAGAATATCGCCGACGTGCTCGAGGTTGATGGTGAATGCGAGGATGTCCGAACAGCGCTTGGCGTCGGCCTCGCTCAAACCGTCCTCACGGCTGATTGCGGTCAAGTGCACCTTGACCGCGTTATGCAGGGCATCGATGGTGTCGTCCATTACCGCCAGTCGCGACAGCAGCTTGCGGTCATCGTTCTTCAAGGCCTCAAAAAACGTGCGCAGCATGTTTTCCACGAGGTCGACCATACGCAGCACCTCGCGCGCCGCGTCGGCCAGCGCCACGCTGGGCAAGCCCAGGGCCGCCGCGTCGATGTACTGCGGTTTGCCAGGATCGTTGCCGACAGCAGTTGATGGCAACAGCTTGGTGCACAGCTTTGCCAATGGGTCCAGCAGCGGCATAAAAATGGCGGCCAACACCAGATTGAAGAGGCTGTGGAAGTCGGCCACTTGCCGGGCCGGGGCGGCCTCAAGGCTCGCCATCACATGCGTAAGCCAAGGCAACAGCGGAATGGCGGCGAGGCAACCCAGCCCGCGGACAATGAGGTTGCCAAGTGCGAGGCGCCGTGCCTCGGCACTGGTGCCAGCGGCCAGATACTGGGGGATGACATTGCCAATATTGGCACCGAGCACCAGGGCCAATGCCGCCGCTGGCGCCACGATCTGCTGTGCCGCCAGCGTCATTACCAATAGCACAACGGCGACACTCGAGTAGGTGGCCCAGGTCAAGAGGGCCGCAAGGGCGACATCGATCAGCGGATCGCTCGCCAGCATGGCAAACAGCGCGCGCAGCGCCTGAGCCTCCTCCACCGGGGCAATGGTGATGATGATCAAATGCAGCGCCAACAGGATCAACCCGATGCCGATCGCCACGCGACCGACATCGCGCGTCCGCGTCTTACCGCCGCGATTGAACGCCAGCAGGCCGACAAGCACAAAGATCGGCGCCCACGCCGCCACGTCGAAGGTCAGCACCTGCACGATGAGTGTGCTGCCTACGTTGGCACCGAGCGTCACCGCCAGGGCGGGGACGAGCGTCATGAAGCCGCCGGCGACAAAGCTGGTGGACATCAGAGCCGTCGCGGTGCTGCTTTGCAACAAGGTCGTGATGCCGAGCCCCGCCAGAAATGCCTTGAGGCGATTGTTGAGACCAATGGCGAGCAACTGCCGGAGCTTGCCACCAAAGGCGCGCACGACACCGGTATGCACCATGTGCATACCCCACAGCAGAAGCGCGACAAAGCCTGCCAGATGCAGGAGGATCAACGTTGCCGGCATTGCACCAATCTCAGAGTGGCTGACGCGATGGGGGGCCGCTCAAACTGCCTCACCCCACGCGGAACGCTAACGGCCGCGGCGGGTTTCCTCGCGGCCGATCCAATAACCGCCGCCACCCCAGCAGTAACGCGGATGCGATGCCCACACCAGGTCTTTTGACCCTCGTCACCATCTAGCGAGAGCGCGATAGAGACTGGCGGCGCCAACGCCGGCACGACATCCAAGGCAGACATGGAGATTGGGCGGAGCCGCGCGGCCGTTGTGACTGCCCGGAAGCGGTATCGTAAGCAAACTCAATGCGGGGCCTTTCGACCAGCAGGAGGAGGTGGTGGGTCAATTCGCCGATTGGATGAGCGCTCGCTTCTAAATGTGATCTCAGAGCAGCGTGACAGCTCTCATGCTGGGAAGCGAACACCCCGCCCCCTGAGAAAACGAGGGACACTGGCTTATTTGCGCATTTTAGCGCCGCCGGCATCGGTCCGGCGCCTGCTAACCTGGGTCAGCCTCCGAACTTTACGGGGGTCAAGGTCCTGCCGAGGTCAACAGAAGCGCTTCGAAGGCGTGCCGCTTTAGAAGCGCGCCGATAGTCCAATGAACGGATTGATGCGGTCGGCCCCCGGCGTCACACCAACGTTGACACCGGCATCGAGTTGCAGGTTCTTGGACAGCTTATAGGTGACACCCGTTCCGAGAACGACCGGGTCGCCTTGCGAATTCTCAGTATTAAAGCGGCCCGCAATTTCGTAGTAGGTGCCTAATTTCTCGCTCCATTCGTAGGAAAATGACACCGAGGTCAAAAATTCGGTGTGGTAGCTGCTCTCGGCATCGTCCCTGAGATGAACGAGACCGGCATTGGCGGCGACCTCCCACTTGTCGGTGAGCTTGACCGCGAGCGGCACCACGATGCCACCGGCAACAAACTCCGGACTGATCTCGTTGTGGCGATCCGTGGGCAGCATCACAAAGGGCAGCAAGGCCAACGCGGTCGCCCCGGGCTTTTCGTAGCTGTCGTTACCCCAAAGGTTGAGTTTGGCGCGAAGGTTGAGGCCGCCAATTCCGGACTGGTGCAAGATTCTGAGCGGGTCTAACTCTCGGATGCGTACCGTCCCATAGGGCTGCCACACGAGGTCGATTTCGGCGGAGTTGGTAATTCCCACTCGCATGTTCGTTGTAGCGAACTCAAACTCGTCGGTAACGGTACGGTCTTGATCTGGAGCAGATCGACTGTAGCCGACAATGGTGGTCTCAAACTGAACGTGTCCCGCGTCGACCGTGAAGGGGCTCTCGGTAATGTCGGGGCGATCGGTCGTCATCTCGCGCATCAGCCGATCCGGTGTCGGATTAAGAAGCCAGTACTGGCTCTTATCGGCACCGACCGCTTGGGAGTGCGGCACCAGCAGCGAGGCAGCCGCCACCATACCGATTGCCGCCGCCCTCATATCGATCCCCCCGAATCATACCTCGACGACGTTTAAAGCCGGTCGGTCAATTGTCAACACGATCGCAGCGGGTGGGACCACACACCCGCTCAACCGTTGCCTCTGAAGCGCGTCGGGCTGCCCGCGGGCTGCCGACGTCACCTGTGATGCTGCGTGGCCGCCGGTGGACCGCGGCGGGAACCGGGCCGGGCCGGGGGTGCTGGACTGGCCACCGGCAAGCGCGCCATGACGGTGGCGCGGGCTTTTGGCAACGCCCGGATTTCAAAGCGGTTTGGCTCTTTCTCAGGATCGGAGCACATCACACCGCCAAAGCAACCCAAATGCACCCGCGACCACGACTTTGCTCAAAACCGCGGCGATTGCCGACGCTGACGGCGTTGTGGGGTGTGGGCTGGATGTCGTTTGGATCGCGAGGGCCCCGCGCCCCCCGCGTTTTTTGGGGAGCACAACACGGGTCCGGATGGCCGCGCGCGGGTTGGAGCAAACCAATCTCGTTTGGGCGCCGGTTGGCCCGCCTCAACCGAGGCCGGTTATCCGCCCTCGGCGCTCGCCTCTTAAACAACACGTCGGCGTTTACGCCGAGCTGCCGTCACGTTGCCGGCGATCGCCGCCCCGCCGAAGCGCAACTTCTGCTCGCGCGCATCCGCAGGCTTTGCCCCGCGTGTTCGATATTCGCGCGAGGCCTCGATCTTGAATACTCATTGCTGCGGTGCGGCATTCCATGCAAATCTCTCGGGGCTGGCTCCATGCACGGTTCGAGCGTACCTTGTGCCGTGGGTGAATTTGTTGCGTCCAGCAGCGTCGGAAAAGGAAGGATTTCTATGAAGCGTGCCCTTTTCGCTTTGGTCGTCACGGTGGCGCTCGGCGCCCTGTCGTGCACCGCCTCGGCCCAAGACGGTTCGGTCATGAAGCGGATCGCCGAATCCAAAACCATCACCATCGGGCACCGCGATGCCTCCGTCCCCCTGTCCTACCTTGGACCCGACGGCAAGGCGCAGGGCTACTCGATCGACATCTGCCTCAAAATCGCGGATGCCGCCAAGGAAGAATTGAAGCTCGACAAACTCGACGTCAGATTCGTACCGCTCACGCCGCAGACGCGCATCCCGCTGCTGACGGCGGGGACCGTCGACATTATTTGCGAGAGCTCGACCCATACCATCGGGCGTTCGCGCCAGATCAGCTTCCTCAATACCACCTTCCTAACCGGCTCCAAGCTGTTGGTGCGCAAAACCTCGGGCATCAAAAAGATTGAGGACATGACCGACAAGGTGTTGGTGGCGGTGCTGGGAACCACCAACGAAAAGGCGGCGCAGGCTGAAATCGACGCCAAGAAGATCAAAATCAAGGGCGATATCGTCAAGGTGAAGGACCACTCCCAGGCCATGCTCAATCTCGAGCAGGGCCGAGCCGATGCTTATGTGTCCGACGACGTGGTGCTGTACGGGCTCAAGAGCGCCTCAAAGAACCCCGACGAATGGGAAATCGTCGGTCCCTATTTCTCCTATGACCCCTACGGCATGATGATTCCGCGCAATAATGACGACTTCCGGCTGCTTGGCGACAAGACCATTGCCAAGCTGATCCAAACCGGCGAGATGAATGCCATCTACAAGAAATGGTTCGAACCCGGTCCGACCAACATCAACTATCCCATGAGCGACCGGCTGCGGGAGAACTTTCAGCTGATCGCCCTACCCGATTGATCAAGCCGACTGCGCAATCGGAGATGAGGTCACGGGATGGGCGGCTATAACTGGAATTGGCCCATCCTGTTCAAAGAGCCCTACTTCACGTGGATCGTGACGGGCTTTGGCAAGACCATTCTGATTGCGGTCCTGGCATGGGCAATTGCCTTTCCGCTGGGATCGGCGATCGGTATCGCACGCACCACCGACAATGGCGCGCTGCGCCTCGGCGGCACTGTCTACGTCGAAATCTTTCGTAACGTCCCGCTGCTGGTGCAGATGTTTCTCTGGTACTTCGTGGTGCCGGAACTGCTGCCGGCTGACTGGGGCCACTGGGTCAAGCGCGACATGCCCTATCCCCAGTTCCTGACAGCGGTGATCTGCCTTGGCCTTTACACGGCCTCTCGCGTCGCCGAGCAGGTGCGCTCGGGTATCGAGGCGATCCCGCGCGGCCAGCGCAATGCCGGGTTGGCGATGGGGCTGACGTCGCTGCAGGTCTACCGCTACGTGCTGATCCCCGTCGCCTACCGCACCATCATTCCGCCGCTGACCAGCGACTTTCTCGGCGTGTTCAAGAACTCTTCGCTGGCCTTGACCATCGGCGTGCTGGAGCTGACCTCGCAGGCGCGCCAGATCGAGGAGTACACGTTTGCGGCCTTTGAGGCCTTCACGGTCGCCACCGTGCTCTACTGTATGGTCACCGGCATCGTCATCCTGGCCATGCGCATGCTCGAGCGGCGCACGCGCATTGCCGGGACCATCGCGGTCGGAGCTCAGTAGATGTTTGCCGGCTTCGATTTCGGCATTCTTTGGCTTAACGCACCGTTCCTATGGAACGGCATGCTGCTGACCTTGCAGCTGACCCTGCTCGCGGTTGGCGGCGGCCTCCTGCTCGGCATCGTGCTCGCCATCGCCCGCCTTTCCTCGATCAAGTCACTGGCCTGGCTGGTCGAAGCATACGTGAATTTCTTGCGTTCGATGCCGCTGATCTTGGTGATTTTCTGGTTCTACACCCTAGTGCCGAAGCTGATCGGACGACCGGTCAGCGGCTTCTATTCGGTGCTGATCGCCTTTGTCATGTTCGAGGCGGCGTATTATTCCGAAATTATTCGCGCCGGTATTTCCAGCGTGCGGCGCAACCAGATTGCAGCGGCGATGGCACTTGGCCTCACCAATCTGCAGTCGATGCGCTACGTGGTTTTACCGCAAGCCGTGCGCAACATGATCCCGGTGCTGCTGACACAATCGATCATCATGCTGCAGGACACCTCGCTGGTGTATGTGGTCGGTCTGCGCGATTTCCTCACCTCGGCTGATATTGTCGCGAGCCGCGACAATCGACCGACCGAGCTATATCTGTTCGTGGCGATTGTGTTTCTGGTCATTTGCTTCAGCGCCTCGCGCCTCGTCAACCGTCTGCGGCGAAGGTACGCCCTGTGATCGAACTCACCCACGTCAGCAAGTGGTACGGCCCCGTGCAGGTTCTCGACGACTGCTCGATGAGCATTGCCAAGGGCGAGGTGGTGGTGATCTGCGGCCCTTCCGGTTCCGGCAAAAGCACGCTCATCAAGTGCATCAACGGCTTGGAGCCGTTTTCCAAGGGCACGATCACGGTTGATGGCATCTCGGTCGGCGACCGCGCCACCAACCTCCCCAAGCTGCGCTCGCGCATCGGCATGGTGTTTCAGAGCTTTGAGCTGTTCCCGCACATGACCGCCGGCGAGAACATCGTGTTGGCACAGCAAAAGGTATTGGGGCGCAATCGCGAGGCTGCCGCGGTCAAGGCCACCGAGCTGTTGGCGCGCATGGGTCTCGCCGAGCATGCAACCAAATATCCAGCCCAGCTCTCGGGTGGACAACAGCAGCGTGTCGCCATCGCCCGCGCGCTGGCGATGGATCCGATAGCCATGCTGTTCGACGAACCGACCTCGGCCCTCGATCCGGAGATGATTACCGAGGTGCTGGACGTGATGGTGAAACTTGCCGAAGACGGTATGACCATGGCCGTCGTCACGCACGAGATGGGGTTCGCGCGCAAGGTCGCGGACCGCGTGGTGTTCATGGATCAAGGCAGCATCGTCGAGGACGCCGACAAGGAGGCGTTCTTCGGCACGCCGCGGAGCCAGCGCGCACAGCTCTTCTTATCGAAAATTTTGCAGCACTGACGGTCAGGTAGCTGAACCACCGGTTCAATGTTGGCGTCGCCGCGGCCCTTCCAGGGTGATGCCACACAATCATGTATTTGCCTGCAGTCGGGCAAGTTCAAAAGGCGATTGTGGTGTTCAACTTGGGGCTCAGGTCCCCTCACACGCGCTAAGTTTTTCCGCGAAATCCACCGATCGTCCGCGCTTCCACCGTCGATTATTAGACATCAATGCGATCTATAAGGGCACAGCTGCTTTCACGGACTCGGATGCACACCCCGCAGGAGCACCTGCCATTCAGGACACGCTTGGCGATGGGTGATAATCATTGGCCTCTCTTGCTGCAAGCCTGACGCGTGCCACCACGCGCCATGCCGCTATGGCCCGTACGGTTCTGGCTGCAGCCAGTCCCACGGCACAACTGATAACACTCACTGGTCCAAGGAACGGCAAGACAAGGGCGGCCGTCGCAAAGCCTAAAAGGTTCATCCATATGGTGAGCTTCGGTGCCTTGAGGCCATGGATGAACGCGCTCAACATGTCTACCAGCGAATTGATGGCGACGGCAAAAACAACAATAGGGACGACATGCTGCAAACTCGCGTAGGGCGAATTCGCACCATAGAGCAGGAGAAGCACGGTTTGAGGCAGCAGCATTAACGGAATGGCGTACAGTAAGAGCAGGGCTGCCCCGATGACCATGAACGTTTGCGCGACCCGCCAAGCTCCCTGGACGCCACTTTCCTCATGGGCCCGTGCGACCGCCGGTAGAATTGTATTGCAAAGACCGAAAACGATCGGATTTGCAAGATTGGCAATGTTCATGACAGCTTGATAGCCCGCGGCCGCGGCGGGGCCGTCGAATAGAGCAAGTGCCCAGGGAAAAATTTGCACCGTCGCGATCGAGACGATGCCATTCAGGAAAAACCATCGGCCTAGCACCCAGTAATCGCGAATAAACGCTCTTGGATCGTTTAGATTCGGCAAGGTTGGACGGCGTCGGACGGTTTCGACGG
>DATFXD010000296.1:0-7659 GCA_035258605.1 Hyphomicrobiaceae bacterium
CGGCAACCACACGGTTCGCCAATTCACCCCCGAAGGCCGACTGCTGATGACCATGGGCACCTTGAACGTACCCTCCGACACCGGCTATGACGGCAAGACCACGGCATCGATCAAACGCGCTGGGCCGCCGTTCAACCGTCCGACCAATGTCGCCATCGGCCCCAAGGGCGACATCTACATCTCGGACGGCTATGGCAATGCGCGCGTGCACATGTTCTCGCCCGCCGGGCAATTGAAGCGTTCGTGGGGAGAACCCGGCGATGGCCCCGGCCAGTTCCGGCTGCCGCACGGTATTGCCGTCGCCGCCGACGGTCGCGTGTTCGTGTGCGACCGCGAGATCGACCGAATTCAGATATTCAGCCCGGACGGCGAATTCCTCGAGCAGTGGACCGACACGCAACGCCCGACGCACCTCACCTTCGACGCCAAGGGCAACGTCTACGTGACCGAGCTCGCCTGGCACGTTGGCGACACGTCCTACAGCTTCGGCGCTGTCACCAGCATGCGCCACGCCCGTTTCAGCGTTTTCGATCCGCAGGGAAAGCTACTGGCACGCTGGGGCACGCCCGATTGCACCGCGCCCGGCAGCTTCGCCGCACCGCATGGCCTGGCGTTGGATTCCAAGAACGACCTCTATGTCAGCGAGGTGACCTGGACGTTTGCCGTGAGCCGCGGCCGTGCTCCGGACGACTGCCACACGTTTCAGAAGTTCGCTTTGCTACCGTAATGAGCGAGCGGCTGCTGAACCGCGGGCGAACCATTGCCTGTTAATCGGGCAGCTGGCGACTTGACGATCGTGTCAGGCCCAGCCAGCTGCCAATGGCGCCAACTAGTCGATGATGGATGCCAGCACCAGATTCTTGGTCAGCAGGCGAAAATGCGTGCGAATCTCACCCGGTGCGGCCGCCATAAATACGACCGCCATCTGCTCCTTGGGATCGACCCAGAAGTAGGTTCCGTAGGCACCGCCCCAACTGTAGTCACCGGTGCTCCCGGCCAATGGCGCCAGCCCGGTCTCCATGCGCACGGTAAAGCCAAGGCCAAAGCTGTAACCGTCGGCCAGCAGTGGCGAGCTGCTGCGGGCCCTGACCTCCGGCCCGAGCTGATCGGAGGTCATCATCTCCAAGGTCTTGCGCGCAATGATGCGCTGACCGTCAAGCGTGCCCTTGTTCATCAGCATCTGTGCAAAGCGTAGGTAATCCGTCGTCGTCGACACCGCACAGCCGCCGCCGCACTCAAATTTCAGCGGTTTGCCGGCCGCGTGCAGCACGCTCTGCGGCTTGTTCGTCTTGGGATCGTTGGCAAGCGCCAAGGCGTAACGTGCGGTTTTTGTGTCGGGAACGCTAAATCCGGTGTCCACCATCCCGAGCGGCTTCCAAAGACGCTCTTGCAGGAAAGCGCCGAGCGGTTTGCCGGAAATGGCCTCGACGACGAGACCAAGCACGTCGACAGATAAGCTGTAATCCCAGAGCGTACCCGGCTGATAGAAGAGCGGCGCCTTGCTGAGCGCCGCAATGAACTCCGGACCTGTGAAGGTAGTGGCGGAGTACGACGACGATGCCGGCCAAAGCTTGTGCACCTCGGTCGTTCCGCGCCCTCCGTAAAGGAAGCCCGCCGTGTGGCGCAGCAGGTCCTGGATGGTAGGTTGCCGTTGCGCAGCCACGGTTTCGACGGAGGTGTTGCCGGCGGTGTCGGTCTTCATCACGGCCACCTGCATGTTGGCAAGCGCCGGAAGATATTTGCCGACCGGATCGGAAAGAAACAGCTTACCTTCGTCGTGCAGCATCATGATGGCGACCGAAACCATCGGTTTGGTCATGGACGCGATCGAGAAGATGGCATCCGGCGGCATCGGTGCTTTGGCTTGCGCGTCACGGAAGCCCACCGCCTCGAAATAGGCGACCTGGCCTCGCCGCGCCACGGCAACGACGGCGCCGGGTAATTGGCCGGCGTCGACTTCGGCTTTGAGTGCCGCCGTCAGACGCTGAAGACCCTCCGAGGATAGTCCTACCTTCTCCGGAACGCTCACTGGCAGGCTATCGGCAAGCGCCGGACCCGGCAGCATGGCCGCCGCGAGCGCGGCCGTCAGTGCGAACGTTTTCATCGGTGCCTTCCACTCCAGCTCAGCCACATCAAGCCAATCACGAGCCGAAACACTAGCGGAAGCTCATGTTCGGTGCCACGAGTTTCCCAAGCGAGGGAACAGTCTAGCGTCGATGGAAGCCGGCACAGGTGCCGGCGCGAAGGATCGGTGCGGCGGCGGCGCAAGTGCGGGCTAGCGCGTGCTCACACTGTCAACAGGCGACAAGCCACGCTCCCCACAGCGCTCAACGGGTGAGTACGATGAAGTCGGTATAGGTGTTGGTTTCGTTGCTGATGCCTTCGTCGGTGACGATCAGCGATGCACCAATCCACAGTCTTTCCGCAATGAAGCTTTTGGCCTCGTCTGAGAGCTGAAACCGATCGAGCACACTGGTCGTGGTTTCGCGCGATGCCTGCGAACTCTGGGCGTGGGCCACAACCGGCTCAGCTGCGGCGAGCGGCTTGGCGCCGCGGCGCTCCGCCTGCCGCGCGGCCGGAAGCGAGAGCGACAGCCAGCGCATGCTCTCCCCGCTCGCCTCTGATGCCACCGCGAGATAGACCTGGGTTCCCAGGGATTGTGCGGGGTCCTTGAAGGTGATCGCTGCCTCGTAGATCGGGGCCCAGGATTGGCGAACATAGAGCCGACCAGTCTTTTTGCTGACCAGGATCGAAATCGGCTCGATGCCGCGCTCGGCGGCCTTCAAGGTCGCGGTCGCCTCCCGGCTGGCCTGCTCGGCATCGGAAGCCACCTTTGCCGCCGCCACCGCCGTGGCCGCCTCGGCTGCCTCGAGCGCGCGCGCCTCCTCGTTCGCCTTTTCGGCCTCGGCAAGCCGCAGGTCCGCCACCGCCAGCCCATGATCGGCCTGTGCCGTCATCGTCGCCGACGCCCTTTCCACCGCCTTGGCCGCGGCGCTGCGGCGGCCCCGAGCCAGGTTGAGCGCCGACTCGGATGCGCGCAAAGCAGCGGCGGCGGAGCTGGCCGCCGCCGCCTTCCCGGCCGATATCTCGACGGCCTTTTTGGCGACTTTGGACTTCGCGGTCGCGTTGGTAGCCGCAAGGTCGCGCATCAACTTGGCGCGCTCGACCGGATTGAGCATCGGTGTGGGCGCCGGTGGGGCTTTGGCCGAGGCCTCGGCACCAGGTGCAAGATTGGCGCGGGTGACCAACTCGCTCCTGGCGTTCTCACCCGTCGCGCTTGCGTCGGGGAGCGCCGGCGACAGCCTTGGAGCCGGCAGCTCAAGGGGCTCAACGCCAAGTACCGCGGCATCGCCAGGCACGATGACAATGCGGGTGCCGATCTTGCTCATGCCATAAAGCCGGACCGCAAACGGGGGCGGCAGCCGGATGCAGCCGTGCGAGGCCGGGTAGCCGGGGACCGGACCCGCGTGCAGCGTCACACCGGACCAGGTGATGCGCTGCATATAGGGCATCGGTGCGTTCCAGTAGATGTTGGAGCGGTGGAATTTGCTTTTCTGAATGACCGAGAACACGCCGGCAGGCGTGCGATGACCAGGCATCCCGGTCGAAACCGGGCTCTGGGCAATCAGGCCGCCACGGCCGTAGAGCGAGATCCGTTGCCGGGCGAGCGACACCACGGCGAGTAGCGGACCAGGGTCGGTCGGCTTCTTTTTCGCCTCAGCGCCGGTGTCGCTGGCGACGCGGGCCGCGGCCCGGGGCACGCCTGCCGCCGACGTGACCAACACAGCTGCCGCAATCAGGACCACAACACATCGAGCTTGGCGCTTCAAATGGCAACAACGCATCGGTGCACTCGCCGGTGGATGCTACAAAGTGGTGTCGGCCGTCGCGGGACAAGTGTCGCTCCGGCTATTGCTGCTTTCATGAGAGCCATGGTGGCGCGGTTTCCACAATCGTTGCTTTGCGGAAGGGTGAAGAGCAAGGCGTTGCCTCGCCACCACACATCGCCACGCCTGTCGCTGCGACGCGCACATGCCTTAGGCAGCACGCGTCGGGCCGCCAATTGCCAGTGCGCAGCATGCCAGTAGCACGCACTGCAATTGCCTTGCGCGTGCATATGCACCTCAACCCCAGGTGCCAGCTGACATGTGCTGTGGGCGCCAAGCGCAAGGTCAAGGACGGGCCCCGATCGCAGCATCCCGCGATCCACAAAAATGTGCCGGTCGAACGCTTCCGGCTCGCAGATAGTCTCAGCCCATTGCGTCGGCGTTTGGGCGACCAACGTCACCCAAGTTGATGCGCCAACACGACGGCCGGCGGCAGCGCCGCAGGGTTGCAGGCGCAAGACGTCACGCCGCGTGCAGCGCGGGTGCGCCGTCGGTGGTGGGAAGCGGCATCAATCGTCGACGCCTAGGGTGCGGAAGATCTCGCTCAGCTGTGCGTTCATGGCCAGGCCGATGCGCTCACCGGTGGGCGTCTGGCGCACGAACCACTTATGATAGAGCTCGACCAGGTCGCGGCTCTTGGCCATGCCCTCGAACGCGCGGCGCACCGCGTCCGCCATCTGCGGATCGTCCCTGCGGAACATCAATCCGTAAGGATCGAAGGACAAGAACTCGCCGACCACCATCAGGTCGGCGTCCGCCCGGTGGCGCGCGATCAAGCCGTACAGCAGCACGTCGTCGGTGGCGAACGCCTCGGCCTTGCCGGCGGCCACCAGGCTATAGCTCTGCTCGTGATCAGGGGCGCTGATGATGTTCATGCCGAGCGCGTTTTTCTCATTGAGCGCCTTGAGGATGGCCTCGTTGGTGGTGCCGGCGGTTACCACCACGACTTTGCCGGCGAGGTTGCGGTAGGAGCGGTAGCCGGACTTCTTCTTCACCAGCAACTTGGTGCCGGTGACGTACATGATGGGCGAGAACGCCACCTGTTTGCCCCGCTCCTTGTTGGCAGTGGTGGACCCGCACTCGATGTCGACCTCGCCCGATTGTACTGCCGACATGCGCGTCTCGGGGGTGACCGGCTGGAAGCGAACCTTGATGTCGTCCTTGTCGATTTCGCGCTTGATCTCCTCGACCACGGCGAGGCACAGGTCGATCGAGTAGCCGATCGGTCCGGCCTTGGTAAGGTAGGAGAGCGGGAAGGAAGCCTCGCGATAGCCGAGCGTTATGCTACCGGCGCGATCGATCTTGGCGAGGGTGCCCTCGAGCTTGGTGGCGTTGATCTCCTGCTCCTGGGCCTCAGCGGGGGGCACAATCAGCAGCCCCGCGAGCCACAGCAGCGTGACGATGGACTTCATGCGACCCTCCTGAGCGAAGCTGCCCGCCACCTGCGCCTGAGCTCGGGTGTGGCGCTCCGATGTGGTGTCTAGGCGGGCTTGATGGCGAGCTCCGGCAAAACTTCGGTCGCCGGCGCATCCGGTGAATCGAGTTCGTCGCCGAGCTCGCCCTCCCACTTTGCCACCACCGCGGTGGCAATCGAGTTGCCCACCACGTTGGTGGCACTGCGACCCATGTCGAGGAACTGGTCGATGCCCATGATCAGCAGCAGGCCGGCCTCGGGAATGTTGAAGGTCACCAGAGTGGCGGCGATCACCACCAGGGAGGCGCGCGGCACCCCGGCCATGCCTTTGCTCGTCACCATCAGCAGCAACAGCATGGTGATCTGCTGGCCGAACGACAATTCGATGCCGTAGGCCTGGGCAATGAACAGCGTCGCGAACGTGCAGTACATCATCGAGCCGTCGAGATTGAACGAGTAGCCCATCGGCAGCACGAAGCTGGCAATGCGTTTGGACACGCCGAAGCGCTGCAACTGATCGAGGATCTTGGGATAGGCGGCCTCGGAACTCGCGGTAGAGAAGGCGAGCAGGAACGGTTCACGCATGCGGCGCACCAGGCTTTGCACGCGCGGGCCGAGCACCAGGAAGCCGGCGAGACCCAAGAGCAGCCAAAGGATGCCGAGCGCGACGTAGAATTGGATGAGGAACTTGCCGTAGGTGACAAGCACGCTGAGACCCTGGGTGGTGACGGTGGAGGCAATGGCGGCGAACACCGCAACCGGCGCGGCCTTCATCACGTAGCCCGTGATCTCCAGCATGACGTGCGCGATCTGGTCGGCGAGATCCGCCACGACTTTGGCGCGCTCGCCGAGCGATGCGATGGCGACACCGGCGAAGATGGAGAACACGACGATTTGCAGGATCTCGTTCTGCGCCATCGCCTCGACGATCGATTTCGGCACGAGGTGGGCGACGAACTCCTTGAAGGTCAGGGATGAGACTTTGAGATTTGTAGACGCGCCGACCTCCGGAAGCGGCAGGTTCAAGCCGACCCCCGGCTGCAAGATGTTGACCATGATCATGCCGAGCAGCAGGGAGGTCATCGAGGCCCCGACGAACCACACCATGGTCTTGCCGCCAATGCGGCCGACGGATGCGGAATCGCCCATATGGGCGATGCCAACCACCAAGGTGGAAAACACCAACGGCGCGATGATCATTTTGATCAGACGCAGGAACACATCGGTAATAATGGAGATGTAGCCGGCAACCTGTGCGGCCGTCTTGGGATCGGGGAAGGCGGCGTTGCAGGCCCAGCCGACGAGGATACCCAAGATCATTCCGATCAAGATCAGCGTGGTGAACTTCTTGCCCATCATGACGCGCACTCCTGGCGGCACTAGTCGGACCAATGATGAACTGCAAATGACTGAGTTGGCTAGGAAAAACGCCGCTCTGGTGAATTCATTTACAGCGCTACGCGCTTTTCGCCGTCGAACCTGGGGCGACCCCTTAGGGCCTCAACCGCTTTTGTTAACGTGCGTGGCCCCGGCCGAGTGCCGGCCTTGTGCGGGGCCGGCAAGTTATGCTGTTGCAATCCCGCGGTGCTGGCCCGTCTGGGCCGCGACTGCCGTCACGTCTCCGTACCCGTCACTGCGGCCGACTCGGTCGGCAAGCAAACGGTGGCGAGCGGCAGGCGTGGTCGCTGCACAAGGCTCGCCTGAGCCGGACGCCAAATTGGTGGCTGGTGGCTAGATCCCAAGCGCTCAATCGTCTCGCCCTTGAGGGGTGGCGCAGCGACATGCCGGCATAGGGCAACGCGAAAGACGGATGGCATCGCTGGCATGCTGCCGTCGCGCAGCCCTGCCAGCTTGCGTCACAGCAGGGCGATGTCGCACACAACGGCAGCGCTGCCAGCCCGGTTTCGTCAACTCGAAGCCTTGGGTTGTCACGCTCCCATTGATCCCAGCCGACGCCCAGCTGCCACCGATCAACTGTCATTTCGCGCGAGTGCGGCGTGGGCTGCGGTCGATCAGGGCCGGGGGTTCTTTGCCGTGCAGATCTGGCCGAGACGCACGCCATAAATAAGTATTGACTTATATAAGTGGCAACTTTAGATGAGCGACCAACTGGAGGACCCCGTATGAAGATTGACGTTGCCCAGGTGATCGGCGCCGTGACCCGGACGGTCGAGCGCCAGGACCGGGATGGTCGGCCGGCTCGGGTTGTGATCGCCGCCCGAAGCTACGATGCCGAGGTTGCCGAGGTGTGGGACGCGATGACCAATGCCGAACGTATCCCCAGATGGTTCTTGCCGATCACGGGCGATTTGCGCCTTGGCGGACGCTATCAGCTGCACGGCAATGCCGGCGGCGAAA
>DATFXD010000297.1:0-9803 GCA_035258605.1 Hyphomicrobiaceae bacterium
CCCAGCGAGAACGAGACATCATAGGCACGCATGATGTCGCAGATGTCCTCGAAGTGCTGGTAGAGGAAGCTCTCCTTGTGGTGAGCGAGGCACCATTTGGCCATGATCGAGCCGCCGCGGCTGACGATGCCGGTGACGCGGTTGGCGGTCAGCGGCACGTAGGGCAGGCGCACGCCGGCGTGAATGGTAAAATAGTCGACCCCCTGCTCACACTGCTCGATCAGCGTGTCGCGATAGAGCTCCCAGCTCAGCTTGACCGGGTCGCCACCGCATTTCTCGAGCGCCTGGTAGATCGGCACCGTGCCGATCGGCACCGGCGAATTACGCAGGATCCACTCGCGCGTGTTGTGGATGTTGCGGCCGGTGGACAGGTCCATCACCGTGTCACCGCCCCAGCGGATCGCCCACACCATCTTTTCCACCTCTTCTTCGACCGATGAGGTGACGGCGGAATTGCCGATGTTGGCGTTGATCTTCACCAGGAAGTTGCGGCCGATGATCATCGGCTCGAGCTCGGCGTGATTGATGTTGGCCGGAATGATGGCGCGGCCGCGCGCGATCTCCTGGCGCACGAACTCGGGGGTAATGTGCTCGGGGATGGCGGCGCCGAAGCTTTCGCCGTCGGCGACGGCGGCTTTGGCCCCGGCGAGCGCCGCGGCACGGCCGAGGTTCTCGCGGTGGGCAACGTAGATCATCTCCTTGGTGATGATGCCGGCGCGGGCAAATTCATATTGCGTCACCGGTTTGCCGGGCAGGCCCCTGAGCGGCGCCGGCTTGTTGGGAAAGTCGCGCGCCAGGTGCTTGCCGCTGACGTTGCCGTTGTCCTCCGGCTTAAGGTCGCGGCCGAGGTAGGTTTCAACGCCGCCGCGCTCGCGCACCCAGGCGGCACGGATGCGCGGCAGGCCCTGCTCCACGTCGATCTTGGCGGCGGCGTCGGTGTAGGGTCCCGATGGGTCGTAGACGCGAAACGAGCTTTTAGCCTCCGACAGCGCGATCTCGCGCAACGGCACCTTGATGTCGGCGTGACCCTCGGGCGATGAATAGACCTTGCTGCTGGCGCTGATCGGCCCGGTGGTAACCTTGGGGACCATGAGCTCCTTGCTGCGGGTGATCTTGTTCATGACCGTCTCCTTCGCACAGCGCCGCGGGCGGCGATTGTTCAAACAACCCCTGGCCCGACGGCAGGGGCGGCCGACGCGCGCCACGTGAAGCCGCGCGCGAACGCGCCGAAACGGGGCATTGGCTGGTGAGGGAAGTCGATGTCCGTCCCTTCGCCGGCATGACCCGGATCAGGTTCTAAGGGTGGCGGTGCGGGGCGGTCTCACGGCACCCGATGATCGGCGCCCGTGCGACCTCAGCACCATCTCAGCCGGCTCCCGCCGGCCCCCCTCGGAACACCCTAATGTGCGCCGTCCCGGCGCATCGTGCAAGCAAACCTCGCAACCGCCGTTTACGCTGGGCCGCGTCACGCCGCCGTCGGCGGCGGGCAACGGCTTAAACGGCCATGCTTTTCGCCGCCGATGGGGAGGCGCCGCGCCAGCTCGAACGCCGCGGCTAGGCGGCGACTGCGGCGGCCGCCATGTCGGACCGGCGCAGGAAATCGGCGATGGTGGCGATGCTTGCTGCATCCTTCAGCAGCGGCGCGTGGCCCTGCCCCGACACCGTGACGGCCTCGAGCCGCGGGTGGCGCCGGCGCATGTCCTCAACGGTGGCTGCGCTCAAGATGTCGGAATGCTCGCCACGCAGCACCAGCACCGGCAGCTGGGCCAGCGCCGCAAGCTGCGGCCACAGCTCGGGCAAGGTTTGGCCCATCTGCGCCAGCGCCTTGGCCAGCGCCGGGTCGTAGCCCGCGCTCGGCAGACCGTTGTCGTCGTTGAAGATCTGCCGCGCCAGCTCGGCCCATTGCGGCTCGGGCACGGCGGGAAACTGCCGTTGATTGATATCGCGCACGATCCGCGTCGCCTCGACCCAGTCGCGCGGCAACGGCAGCCGACCGACGTAGGCGGCGATGCGGGCGAGACCCTCGTGCTCGATGACGGGGCCAATGTCGTTCAGCACCACCGCTGCCACCGCCGCCGGCCGGATCACTGCCATCAGCATGGCCAGAATGCCGCCGCGGGAGGTGCCGATCACGGCGGCGTGGTGGAGACGCTTGACGATCATGAAATCGAGCACGTCATTGAGCTCGACCAAAATCGAGTAGTTGCGCCAGTTGGGGTCGTGCTCCGAGCGGCCGCGGCCGCGGTAGTCAAGCGCGTAGACCGGGCGTCCGTTCGCATCGGGGGTGGCAAGCGCCACCGCCAGATCGTGGAAATCGCGGCTGTTGCGGGTGAGCCCGGCGAGGCACACGAGCGGCCGCCGCCTGGCGCCTGGCACCGGGTAGTGGCGCGCGTAAAGCTTGAGGCCGTCGCGGGCGGTGAAGTGAATGTCGATCCATTGCTGCATTGACGGCGACCTCACGCATCCGTTGACCAGCGCCGCGCCGGCCGCTGTGCCGGCTATTTGTCGGCCGTTGCGCTTTCCCCGCCGCCGGCGCGCGCCTGGCGCCGCAGGTCGGCATTGAGGCGCACGGCGGTGGCCTCCTCGCCCAGGCGCGCGCGGTAGACCTGGATGTTGGACAACACCTTCTGCACGTATTCGCGCGTCTCTTCGAACGGAATGCGGTGGATCCAGTCGATCGGGTCGACCTTGGCATCGCGCGGGTCGCCGAACTCCTTGATCCATTCGCGCGCCCGGCCGGGTCCGGCATTGTAGCCGGCAAGGGTCAGGACGTAAGAGCCGCTGAACTCATCCATGCGGTCGGAAATATAGGCGCTCCCCATCATGGTGTTGTAGACCGGGTCCTTCATCAGCCGCGGGATGTCGCATTTGATCTTATAGTCGCGGCACACGTGCTGGGCGGTGACCGGCATGACCTGCAGAATGCCGCGCGCGCCGGCGCCCGACAGCGTCAAGGTGTTGAATTCGCTCTCCTGGCGGGCGATGCCGAGGATGAAGGCGGGCTCGGGCGGTTTGCGCAGCGGCGTGTACTGCGGCAAGGCCCGCACCGGGTAGGCGTAATAGGCGAGGTTCATGCCGCGGGCGACCGCGGCCTTGCCCACCCGCACCGACATCTGCGCATCGCCGAGGGCGTCGGCCAGATGCGCCAGCATCGCCACCTCCGCTTCGCTCTTCATATAAAGCGGCAGATGCCTAAGGAAGGCGCGCGGCAGCGACATGTCGAGCCCGGCCTTGCGCGCCACCACGATGGCGCGGACCGCGTCCGAGCCGTTGAAGCGGGCGATTTCCGCTGCGGTTGGCACCGCCGGCGCCGCGATCGTCAAGCGGCTGGCACTGGGATCGACCTTGAGCCGCGCCAGCTGGCCGTGGAAGGTGTCGAAGTAGACGGCGGCGGCGCGGTAGTGCTCGAGCGCCTGGGCCTTGTCGGCGAGCACTTCAAAGGTGCGGCCCAGCCAATACTGGGAGCGGGCGCGGCTGAGCGGCCCATCGGCCATCGTGGCCAGCGTCTGGAAGTGCTGCAAGGCCTGCCGCGGCTCGTTGAGGTAGCGCAGCGACAGCCAGCCGGCGAGGAAGGCGGCATCCTTGGCGGCATTGACCGACAGCGGACCGGGGTCGCGGACGAGCTCGTAGGCCATTTTGGGCTTGCCCAACCGCAGCGCGGCATAGGCATTGGCGCGTCGCTCCTCCCACCAGCCGTCGGGCTTGATGGTGCCGGGCTCATCGGGTTCGGCCAGCAGGATCTTCCAGGCTTCTTCTTCCTTGTTCTGCCGGCGCAGCGCTTGGGCCTTTTGCACCGCAAGGCCCCAGTCGGATCCGCTGCTCGCCGGCAGCTTGGCGATCAGCTGCTGGGAGTTCTTGGCTCTGAGAAAGACGGCGAGACGGGCTTCGGTGGCTTTTTTCTCGGCCTCCGACAGCAGCGGCAGCATGCGCCGAATGACAGCGGCGCGCTCGTTGCGCTCGTTGGTCCAGCGACTGTCGTTGAGCAGCAGCCGATTGAGCCGGCGCTTGTGGTCGGCCTCGCTCAACAGCCCACCGACCCGCTTCAGGAAGGCGGCCTCGAGACCGCTCGAGATATCGTATTCGGTCCAGGCCTTGACCGCGAGCGCCTTGGCGCGATTATCGTCCTTGTCGGCGTGATAGGCGGCCGCCAGCGCCGCCCAGCCGACCCCGGTTTTGGGTTCGCCGGCGGCAAAGAACGCCTTGATGTCGCGGGCGCTGGCCGAACTCGTGTTAAACAGCGCCTCCTCGGCGCGCTGGTTGAGGAGGTTACGGTCGGGCCAGGCCGGATTGGCCTCAAGAAAGGCCCTGATCTCGCTGGCGGTGCCGTAGCCGGCACGATAGACGAACCAGTCGACCAGCTTGCGCGCCGCCGCATCGCTGATCTTGTCGCGCAGCGCCTTGGCCTCGGCCAGCTTGCCGTTCGATCCCGCCGTCATGGCGTCGCGCAAATGCGTCGCGTCGTGCTCGGAAATGGTGAGGTTCCGGACCGGGGCAATGGCGGCGTCGTAGCGGGCGATATGCTCGGCCTCTCCGGACAGCGGAGCGGGCCGCGGCAACAGGGCCGAGTTCGCCGCCGGGGCCGGCGCCGGCTGGGCCACCACTGCCGCATCCGTTCGGCTCGTCACCGGCGAGGCCTTGGCCTCGGCAATGGCACCTTTGCCGGGTTTTTTGGCGCTGGTCTTTTTGGCCGCCGCCTTTTTGGCCGCCGGCTTGGTGGCCGATGCCTTTTTGGCCGCGGTGGGCCGCGCCGGCTCGGGGGCCGGCTGGCTCAAGGCTACCGCGCTCGTCGCCAAGGTTGCGGCCGCAACAAAGGGAAAAACGATCGATTTTGATAACGTGCGCATCGCGACCCGCTTTGGTCTTGTTGCTTAGTCTCCCGGCGGCGCAAAGCAACGCAAACCGCCGCCTTTCACAGCTCAAACAAGGCGCTAACATGGCCTCACTGACGGGGGAGTGGCCGTGAACGGCAGAAAAACACACGCTCCGAGCCTCCCTCGCCGGCGTCGATGATTCTGTTGGCCGGACCCTTATTTTTCGTTGCACTCGGGCGACAAGAGGCTATCAAGGCTGAGAACGGCCCACAAGCACAAGGGGAGCCGGCCCCGGTCCCGCGGCGACGGCCCCCGAATCTCGGGAGCGACCCCATGTTCCAGGGTTCTTTCACAGCGCTGATCACCCCCTTCAAGGGCGGCCAGGTCGACGACGCCGCATTTGAGCGGCTGGTCGAGTGGCAGATCGAGGAGGGAACGCACGGGCTGGTCCCGGTCGGGACCACCGGCGAATCCCCGACGCTCAGCCACGAGGAACACAAGCACGTGGTCGAGTTGTGCATCAAAGTGGCCAACAAGCGCGTGCCGGTGATCGCCGGCGCCGGCTCCAACTCGACGCGCGAGGCGATCGATTTTTCGCGCCATGCCAAGAAGGTCGGCGCCGATGCCGTCCTGCACGTGACGGGCTACTACAACAAGCCGACGCAGGAAGGCCTCTACCAGCACTTCAAGGCGATCAGCGACGAGGTCGACATTCCGATCTTCCTCTACAACGTCCCGGTGCGCACCATCATCGACATCTCAGTGGCCACCATTGGTCGGTGCGCCAAGCTCAAGAACGTGATCGGCATCAAGGATGCGACCGCCAACGTGGCGCGCGCCACCCAGCAGCGGCTGGCGTGTGGCCCAGCGTTCGTCCAGCTCTCCGGCGAGGATGCTACCGCGCTCGGTTTTAATGCCCATGGCGGCAGCGGCTGCATCTCCGTGACCGCAAATATCGCGCCTCGACTGTGCGCCGAATTCCAAAACGCCTGCCATCAAGGTGAGTGGCGCAAGGCCGCCGAGCTCAACGATCGCCTGATGATCCTGCATGAGACCCTGTTCTGCGAAACCTCACCCGGGCCGGTGAAGTACGCCGCCTCCAGGCTTGGCTTGTGCTCGGCGGAGCTGCGGCTGCCGATGGTGCCGATTGCCGAGGACTCCAAGCGCAAGGTCGAGGCGGCGCTGGCCGCCGTCGGCCTTGCCAGCCTCGCCAAGGCCGCCGAGTAAAGCTGCGGGGGGCGCGGCGACCGGCGATGGCAGCGGCCAACAAGGACGATGGTCGCAAGCGCATCGCCGAGAACCGTCGGGCGCGTCGCGAATATCACCTCGGTGATACCTATGAGGCCGGCATCGAGCTGACCGGCACCGAGGTGAAGTCGCTGCGCGTCGGTCAGGCCAACATTGCCGAGAGCTACGCCTCCGCCGAAAAGGGCGGCATCTTTCTCATCAATGCTTACATTCCCGAGTACCAGGCCGCCGGCGACTTTTTTCAGCACAATCCGCGCCGGCCCCGGCGGCTGCTCCTGCACAAAAGGGAGATCCACAAGCTGTCCATCGCCGTGGATCGGCAGGGCATGACCATGGTGCCGTTGGAGCTCTACTTCAATGCGCGCGGGCGCGCCAAGCTGCGGTTGGCGCTGGCGCAGGGCAAAAAGCTGCACGACAAGCGTGCCGACGAAGCCAAGCGCGATTGGCAGCGCCAGAAGGCGCGGCTCATGCGCGATAAGGGCTGAAGCGCTGGCAGGAGCGAGTTTTACGCGTGCTGACCTGTTACGACACCCTTCTGCGGATTGAGCTGGCGGCGGTACGCGCCTGGCCGGCCGCGGAGAGCGCGGGGCTTGCGGGTTGGCTATGGCGCTACAGCGGCGGCGGCTCGCAGCGCGCCAATTCGGTGTCGCCCATCGCCTTCAGCGGCAGCGATGTCGAGGCGGCCATCGGCGAGGCCGAGCAGCGCTATCGCCGCCGCGGTGCCGCGCCCATGTTCCAGATCTCAAATGTCACCCAGCCCGCCGATCTCGATGCTCGGCTGCAGGCCCGCGGCTATCGCCTCAAGGAGCCGTGCGCGTGCCTGGCCAAGGCCATCGCTGAGGCCCCTATGCCCACGGGCGTCGAGATCGCCGACCAGGTGACGGACGCCTGGCTCGACGTTTATCTCGCCGGCATCACACCAAGCCGGCGGCCGCAGGCCCCCGCCATCTTGCGACGCGTGCCGGCGCCGTGCGCCTTCCTGCTGCTGCAAAGGGACGGTCAACCCGCCAGCGTGGCGCTGGCGGTTGCCGCCGACGGCGTGGTCGTTGCCGAGTGCGTGGCGACCCGGCTCGAACACCGGCGCGCGGGTGCCAGCGAGCGCGTGATGCGGGCACTGGAGGCCTGGGGGGCGGCCAACGGTGCGCAGGTGGCGGCGCTGCAGGCGGTCACCGCCAACGCCCCCGCCCAGGCGCTTTATGCCAAGCTCGATTATCGCCGGGTGGGCGGCTATCATTATCGGGTGCTAGACAGTTGAGGAGCGCCAATGCCGACCACAAACCAGCCCAATCTCATGGACGTCGACTGGTCGAAGATCCCCGCGCCCCAGGATGACGGGGCCGCGCGCCACCTTGCCGGCATGCGCCTGCCGGAGATCTCCTTGCCGGCCACCGATGGCCGCCACGTGTCGCTCGCCTCGCTCAAGGGCCGCACCGTCGTCTACGCCTATCCGCGCATGGGCAAGCCCGGCCAGATCGCCGTGGTCGAGGGATGGGACGAGATCCCCGGGGCGCGCGGCTGTACCCCCCAGTCGTGCGCCTTCCGCGATCATTTCGCCGAGCTCACGGCGGCGGGTGCACAGCAGGTGTTCGGTCTCTCAACGCAGGACACGGCCTATCAGCGCGAGGCCGTCGAGCGCCTTAAGCTGCCGTTTGCCATTCTCTCCGACGAACAGCTGGCGCTCTCCCAGGCGCTCGGGCTGCCGACCATGGCGGTGGCCGGGTTGACCCTGATCAAGCGGCTGGCGCTGGTGATCGACGATGGGCTGATCGTCAAGGTGTTCTATCCGGTGTTTCCCCCCGATCGCAATGCCGGCGAGGTTCTGGCCTGGCTCCAAGACCATCCCCGCTGCTGACCCGGCCGGCGCCGGGCGTGTGAGCGTGCGGGTAAAGCGCTGGCTCAGCCGATGCCGGTGGCGGTGGAGCGTTGTGGAAGCGCGCACGCGGAGTTAGCCTCCATCAGCCTCGATTGTTGCCCCGGATCGCCCCGCTATGACCACGCTGCTTCTCACCCATCCCTCCTTCCTCGAGCACGACACCGGTCTTGGCCATCCCGAGCGGCCGGATCGCATGCGCGCCATCGACAAGGCCCTGGCGCACGACAGCTTCAACGACCTCAAGCGCGAGGCGGCGCCGCTGCGCGATGACGTCGAGGCGGCGATCGGGCTGGCGCACCCGGCCTCTTACCTGGCCTGGGTCAAGAGCCAGCGCCCGAGCCCCGGCGGCGAGCCGGTGCGGCTCGATCCCGATACGGTGCTGTCGGCGACCTCGTGGGAACCGGCGCTGCGCGCCGTGAGCGCCGGGCTCGTCGCCGTCGACCGCGTCATGGACAAGGCCTCCGGCATTGCCAACGTGTTCTGCCAGGTGCGGCCCTGTGGCCATCATGCCGAGGCCGAGCGGGCAATGGGCTTCTGCCTATTCAACAATATTGCCATCGCCGCGCTCTATGCGCGCAACACCTATGGCCTGGAGCGCGTTGCCGTCGTCGATTTCGATGTCCACCACGGCAACGGCACGCAAGCCATTTTCTGGTCGGACAAAAACTTATTGTTCGCGTCCACGCACCAGATGCCGCTCTATCCGGGGACCGGGGCGACCAATGAAACCGGCGTGGGCAACATCTTTAATGCGCCGCTGCGCCCGGGCGATGGTGGCGATCTCTTCAAGGAGGCATTCGCCGCGCGCATCGAGCCGGCACTGCGCACGTTCGCGCCGGAATTGGTGTTGATCTCGGCCGGCTTTGATGCCCACAAGGACGATCCGCTCGCCAACCTGCGCCTGATCGAGCCCGATTTTGCCTGGGCGACCAGCAAAATCGCGGACATCGCGGCCACCTACGCCGGCGGCCGGCTGGTGTCGATGCTGGAGGGCGGCTACAACCTGACGGCGCTGGCCAGATCGGTTAGCGTGCATGTCAAGACGTTGATGAACGTTGGGGCGTGAGTGGCCTCACAGCCCTGACCGGAGCACATGAGCAGCCGATGCAGACCAGCAAGCCCACGGCCAAGCACGTCGATATTGCCGGCATGAGCTTTGAGCGGGCGCTCAAGGAGCTCGAGAGCATCGTCGGCCGCCTCGAGCGCGGCGACGTCGAACTCGAGGAAAGCATCACCATCTACGAGCGCGGTGAGGCGCTCAAAGAGCATTGCGATCGCCTCCTGAAGCAGGCCGAGGCCAAAGTCGAGCGGCTGACCTTTTCCGACACCGGCATCCCGGTGGGGACCGAGCCGTTCGAACCGCGGGAGTAGCCACGCCCTTGCGCCCCTCACCGGTTTGGCAGGCTGCGGCCTGCCACGGCCGACGGCTGGGGCGAAGCGTCTCGGGTGCAAGCGCCCCAGATTGGTCGAAGCGGCTTAGATTCTCCTATATTATGCGCCAAAGGTAGGCGCGCGTATGATGCGTGCAGGGGATGCGCGTTTCGCCCGCCGCCGGACGGCCTCCGGCAGGGTGCGTCGTTGAAAGGTTGGCAGTCCGCGTGAACACTCCCTCCAAGAGCCCGCTGCTCGACCAGGTCGTCACCCCCGATGACTTGCGTCGCCTGCCGGAAAAGCAGCTCCGCCAGCTGGCGGACGAACTGCGCCAGGAAACCATCGACGCGGTGGCCGTCACCGGCGGCCATCTCGGCGCCGGTCTCGGCGTCGTCGAGCTGACGGTGGCGCTGCATTGGATCTTCGATACGCCACGCGACCGGCTGATTTGGGACGTCGGCCATCAGGCCTACCCGCACAAGATCCTCACCGGCCGCCGC
>DATFXD010000298.1:0-2734 GCA_035258605.1 Hyphomicrobiaceae bacterium
GTCGATGCGGCGCTCGCCGCTCAGACCGGCTTTGCCGAGCGGCTGGTGTGGTTCTGGTCGAACCACTTCTGCGTCTCGGCCGACAAGATCCAGAGTATGTCGGGCGCCTACGAGCGTGAGGCCATACGCCCGCATATCCTGGGCCGTTTCGCCGACCTACTGCAGGCCGCCGAGAGCCACCCGTGCATGCTGTTCTATCTCGATCAGGCGGCGTCGATGGGGCCCAACTCGATCGCGGGGATCAATCGCACCCGTGGGCTCAACGAGAACCTCGCGCGCGAAATCTTGGAGCTGCATACGCTGGGTGTGCGTACCGTCTACACCCAGGACGACATCATTAGCTTCGCCAACGTGCTCACTGGCTGGACCTTCCTGCCCGCCGGCGACAATCCCGAGCATGGTGGTGAGTTCTCGTTCAACCGGCGTCTGCACGAGCCCGGACCGCAGACGGTCGTCGGCAAGGTATATGACGACACCGCCGTTGAGCAGGGCCGGGCCGTGCTCCGCGACCTTGCGCTGCACGAGGCGACCGCCAAGCACATCGCCACCAAGCTCGTCCGCCACTTTGTAGCCGACGAGCCCCCGCCGGCACTGGTCGACAAGCTGGCGGCGACCTTCCGCGACACCAGCGGCGACCTCAAGGAGGTCACTAAGGCGCTCCTGTCCGCGCCCGAGGCCTGGAGCTTCGCCACCCGCAAACTCAAGCGCCCGGGCGAGTGGGTGATCTCCATGGTGCGGGCCGCCGGCACGACGGCAGACCCCGTGCGCTTCACCGCTGGCCAGGCGAGCCTCGGCGAGCCCCTATGGCGGCCACCATCGCCGCGGGGTTACGCCGACGATGAGGCCACCTGGATCGACGGGGTGGGCCAGCGCCTGGACATCGCCAACTTTTTCGCCGAACGCATCGCCGGGAGCGTCGATCCGGGTCTTATCATCGAGACGGTGCTGGCATCGACTGTCTCGTCCGAAACCCAGCAAGCCGTTGCCCGTGCCGAGACGCGCCAGCAGGCACTGGCGCTGTTATTTATGTCGGCCGAGTTCCAGAGGAGGTGACCATGGCTGCTTGCCCGCACCTGCCGAGCCGCCGCGAGGCACTGATCGGCTCCGGCGCCCTGTTTGCGTGGACCCAGTTTCCGAAGTTCGCGCGCGCCGAAGGTCGCGATCCGCGCATGCTTGTGATCGTGCTCCGCGGCGCACTCGATGGCCTCGGCACCGTGGCTCCCGTTGGAGATCCGGACTGGATTAGCCTGCGTGGCAACCGGGCTTTGGTGTTGGACGGCCCCACGCCGGCTCTGCCCCTCGATTCCTACTTCGCGCTCAACGCGGCGATGCCCAACCTACATCGTCTCTACAAGGCGCAGCAGGCGACTATCGTCCATGCCACCGCCACGCCCTATCGCGAGCGCTCCCACTTCGACGGCCAGGACGTGTTGGAAAGTGGGCTCCCGCAGCCGGGAAAGGTCGACACCGGCTGGCTTAACCGCGCGCTGCTGGCAATCGCCTCGGGCGGCAGCGTCGATCCGCGTGGCGGTCGGGCCGTGGCGGTCGGGCCGGTGACGCCACTGGTGGTGCGCGGCCAGGCACCAGTGATGTCGTGGGCTCCCGCGAGGATCCTTCCCGCCAGCGACGACACGCAGGCCCGCCTGCTCGATCTTTATCATCGCACCGACCCAAGGCTTGCCAGCGCGCTCGAAAGCCGCATCCGCCTGGCGGCGCTGGGCCGCGCCGGCGGCATGGACGGCGCCCCGTCCAACATGGCGCAGTTGCCGCCGCCCGGCATCGCCCGCGTGCGCGCCTATTTTGCGGAGGCTGCCGGCACGGCGGCCCGCTATCTCGCCCGTGCCGACGGCCCGCGCGTCGGCGCGATGGGCTTTGTCGGTTGGGACACTCACATCAACGAGGGTGCTGCCGCGGGCCAGCTCGCCAACCTGCTTGGCGCGCTCGACGGCGCGCTGGCAGCAATCGAGACCAACATGGGCGATAGCTGGCGCGAGACGGTGGTTGCCGTCATCACCGAGTTCGGACGCACGGCGCGCATCAACGGCACCGACGGCACCGATCACGGCACTGGCACGGTGGCGCTGCTGGCCGGCGGGGCTCTGCGGGGCGGACGCATCGTGGCCGACTGGCCCGGCTTGAAAGTTGCCGATCTGCACGAGGGTCGCGATCTCAAGGCCACCATCGATCTGCGTGCGGTGCTGAAGGGTTTGCTCCGCGACCACCTGCGGGTCGAGGAGGCGGCGCTAGCAAGCAGCGTGTTTCCGGGCAGCACAAATGTGGCGCCAACGTCGGGATTGATTGGCTGAAGTTGAGCCGTCGTGAGCGACCCCGGTGCAAGGCGAGTGCCGGCGGATCCACGGTTCCAGGCTGCCCCGGCGGTCCGGCGGCCATGCCCGGAACAGGATGCCGCCGCGGTGTGACAGCCGACGGCTCTCGCACGTCTTTGCGCGGCCGATTGAGCATCGTGCCCAGCATCGAGGATGCGAACGGCCTGTTCCGGCCAAGGTGCGTTCACGCAGTAAGCTGATCACAGATCGATCTCTCTGTGAGTTCGTTCAGATGGGCGGCCATCTCGTTACATCGAGACCGTTTCACCGACGATTTACGCAGCATGCAGGATGGCCTCGGCCAGCGCTCTCCAAAGCACCCCACCCCGTTAGACGAGAGTTGCCGCAAAAAATCCTGCGCGCGCCCGCCACCAGGGGTCGGAACAAGGATCCGGACGGTGGACCCA
>DATFXD010000299.1:0-2743 GCA_035258605.1 Hyphomicrobiaceae bacterium
GGCGAGGTCGCCGGGCTGCCACCGCCCGAGTGGGACAATGTCATTATTGCCACCGGGCCGCTGACCTCGCCGGCGCTGGCCACGGCCATTGAAGCCCTGACCGGCGAAGGCGCGCTCGCGTTCTTCGATGCCATCGCGCCGATCGTGCACCTCGACAGCATCGATGCTGCCATCACCTGGCGGCAGTCGCGCTACGACAAGCTGGGTCCCGGTGGCACCGGCGCCGACTACATCAACTGTCCGTTGCGCAAGGGCGAGTACGAGGCCTTCATCGATGCCCTGATCGGCGCCGAGAAAACCAGCTTCAAGGCGTGGGAAGCTTCGACCCCCTACTTTGAGGGCTGTCTGCCGATCGAGGTCATGGCCGAGCGCGGCCGCGACACCTTGCGCTTCGGTCCGATGAAGCCGGTTGGCCTCTCCAATCCCCACACCCCCGGCGAGCGCCCCTATGCCGTCGTGCAGCTGCGCCAAGACAACGCGCTCGGCAGCTTGTGGAACATGGTCGGCTTTCAGACCAAGCTCAAGCACGGCGAGCAAACGCGGGTGTTTCGCTCAATCCCCGGTCTCGCCCGGGCCGAGTTCGCCCGCCTCGGCGGCCTTCACCGCAACACCTTTCTCAATGCGCCCAAGCTGCTCGATCGCCAGCTGCGGCTCAACGTCTCCCCGCGCCTCAGGTTTGCCGGCCAGATCACCGGCTGCGAGGGCTACGTCGAGAGCGCCGCCATCGGCCTGTTGGCCGGCCAGGCGGCGGCGGCGGAACGTCGCGGCCGGCCGTGGCTGCCACCGCCCGCCACCACCGCGTTGGGGGCGCTGATCGGCCACATCACCGGCGGCCACCTGGCCGCCGCCGACGATGGCGGCCGTTCGTTCCAGCCGATGAACATCAACTTTGGCTTGTTCCCGCCGCTCACCGCCGGCGAGGCGCCGGCAAGCGGCAAGGATCGCGGCCGCAACAAAAAGCGCCGCCTCAGCGCGCGCGCGCTCGCCGATCTCGAGCGCTGGCTTGCCGGGCGCCGCGACGACGCCGCGGCGTGACGCCTCGCGGCGCGCAACCGAGAACCCCGTCAAGAGTTTGCCGCGCCAGCCGAAACCAGATCGACGGCTGCGCCGTTTACCCAACATGTCTGTCCCGTCGAACTGGCCACGCAACCGCCTGCTGTGCGCCCTCCCCGAGCAAGATCTCCAAGAGCTCCTCCCAGACCTCGAGCACATCGAGCTGCGGCGCGAGCAGGTGCTGGTCGATGCCGACAGCTCGCTCGATCATGTGTTCTTTCCCGACAGCGGCGTGATCTCGGTGGTTGCCGTCTACCCCGACGGCAGCATCATCGAGATGGCGACCATCGGCCGCGAGGGCTGCACGGGCTTTCAAGCGGTGTTCGGCAGCAAGACCTCTTCGGCACGGCTGTTGGTGCAGGTGCCGGGCACGGCGGCCCGCATGTCGCGGCAGGCGTTCGCGCGCGCCGTTCAGGAGGTGCCCAATTTTCTGGCGCTGGTGCACGCACACGTGCTGGCGTTCCTCGAGCAGGTGATGGTGTCGGCGGCCTGCAACGGTGCCCACAACGTGCGCCAACGGTTGGCGCGCTGGCTGTTGATGATGCGCGATCGCCACGACGGCAATGAATTGCCGCTGACGCAGGATCTGCTCGCCGAAATGCTGGGCGTGCACCGGCCGAGCATCACCAACGCCGCCCAGAGCCTGCAGCGCGACGGTCTCATTGTCTGCGGCCGGCGGCGGGTGACCATCCTCGACCGCGATGGGCTGATCGCGGCCTCGTGCGAGTGCTACCGGCTGGTGCGCGCCCGCGTCGCCCAGCACCTGCCCAAGACCTATTCGGAAACGCTGTAGGCCTGCGTCATCTAAATGACCGACAAGTCCCGCGCGCGGGAGGATGTTTGGCGGGCGGGGATAGCGGTTGACCGGCACCGGTGATTGGCACCCCGAGGGGGAGATGAAGGCACGCGAGATCGTCGAGAGCGGGTCCTTTGGACCGGAGGCTCTGAAGGTCGCCTATGGCGCCTTCGATGCCGCCTGGGAAACGATTGCGCCGCGCTTCGGCGACGACCCGATGGTGGTCGAGGCCGCGCGCATCCGCCTGGCCAACGCCATTCTGGTGGTGTGCACCACCCATTCGCGCGATCCCGAGGCGCTGGCGCGGGAGGCGCTGGCGGTGCTGGCGCTCGAGCCGCGTCCGGCGGCGAAGCCCTGATCGCACACGGCAAGATCGTCGAGAGCCAAGATCGTCACCAGCTGTCGGTTTGGATTGGAGGCTCTGACGCTGCGCCGCTGCCGCCTTCGGTGCGGGCGCGGATGCGTTTGCGCGCTTGGGCGGGAGGATCCGATGGCGATCGGCGCTGGGGTATTGGCCTTGAACGCCCACTCATGCGCCTCGCCAAAGTCTCTTAAAGTTAAATTAAGACTTGTAGATCGTACCTAAAGGTCTGATGCCGAGGTTGTGGCGCGGGACGCCCTGGCGGGTGGCTCTGGTTGAGCCCCGCCCGCTGGGAAAACCTCGCCGTCGCGACCCCAATCCCGACCCGCCGACCGCCACCGTCGCCTCGCCGAGCCGCACACGGTGCATCACCAACCGGGAACTCGGCTGCGCCACCTGGCGTTTGCCCTTCGGCGACCGGGTGGGACCAGCACGGAGTTCGTGCGATGGCAGAAGCTATCGTTGGCCACCTCCCCGAAGACGAGCATAAAATCCAGCTGCGGCGCGCGGTCGTCGCCAGCACCATCGGCACC
>DATFXD010000300.1:0-11453 GCA_035258605.1 Hyphomicrobiaceae bacterium
CGAGGCCGTTTACCGAGCGGGGCAAGGGCGGTTGCCGACCCGTCACCTGGATGCTAACCAAACCCGCTCTCACCCTAATCCGGATGCCCCGAATGGTTGCCAGTCATACCAGTCGCCTACCAGCCTTGGTCGACAAGCACGCACGCAAGCTGCTCGCCGCCTGGCTCGAGCGCCAAATCGATTCCGGCTCCTTGCGCTCGGGCCAGATCAAGGAGGATGAACTCAAGGAACAATCGCAGCGATTTCTGGGCGCCTTCGTTGGCGCCCTCAAGGCCGATCAAAACGATGATATTTCGGCCGCCAACTGGGGGCCGGCACGCGAGCTCCTCGGTGACGTCTCCCGCTCGCGCGCCGTGCAGGGCTTCACCCCATCGGAGACCGCGACCTTCGTGTTCTCCCTCAAGGAACCGCTGTTCACGCTGCTGCGCGATGAAGTGAACGGCAGCGCCCAGCAGCTGGGCGAAGAGATTTGGACCGTCACCAAGCTGATCGACAAGCTGGGCCTCTATACCACCGAGATCTATCAGCAAAGTCGCGATGACATCATCCGGCGCCAGGCGCACGAACTGCTCGAGCTGTCGACGCCGGTGGTGGAACTCTGGGACAAGATCGTGGCCCTGCCGCTGATCGGCACCTTGGACAGTGAACGCACCCAGACGGTGATGGAGAACCTTCTCAATCACATCGTCAAGTCGGGTGCGGAGATCGCCATTATCGACATCACCGGCGTGCCAACGGTCGACACCCTGGTCGCCCAGCATCTGATCAAGACGGTATCGGCAGCCCGCTTGATGGGTGCCGACTGCATCATTAGCGGCATCCGCCCGCAGATCGCCCAAACCATCGTGCACCTCGGGTTGCAGCTCGACGTCGTCTCGAAGGCAACCATGGCCGACGCCTTCGCGCTGGCGTTGAAGCGCACTGGGCAAGGCGTTGTTCGCAATGCGGCAAAGCCGACCTGAGGCAGAGCGATGGAAGAAATTCCGATCCTGAAGGTCGGCCGCTGCCTGCTGGTCAGCATCCAGATCGATATGCACGACAGACTGGCGATGGCGCTGCAGGACGATCTGACGCGCAGGCTGGTCGAGACGCGCGCACGTGGTGTGTTAATCGACATCTCCGCCCTCGATCTGGTTGATAGCTTCATCGGTCGGATGCTGTCGAACATTGCCGCCATGGCGCGGGTGCTCGACGCCCACACGGTGGTCGTTGGCATGCGACCGCAGGTGGCCATCACCCTGGTTGAGCTCGGTCTCACGCTCACGGGCATCCAGACCGCGCTTGACGTCGATCGCGGGCTTGCCCTCATCAATCGGCTGATCGACGCCGAGGGAGAAGATGGTGCAGGTGGAGCGCAATAGTACGCTTGAGGTGCGCACGCCGGAAGACGTCGTCAAAGTACGGCAAGAGGTGCGCAATCGCACCGCCGCCGTCGGCTTCAGCTTGGTTGATCAGACCAAGTTCGTCACCGCCGCCAGCGAGATCGCGCGCAACACCATCGACCATGGTGGCGGTGGGGTTGCCCAAATCGAAACCATCAACACGGCGGGCAGGCGCGGTGTGCGGCTGATCTTCCAGGATCAAGGGCCGGGCATCGCCGACATCAAGCTCGCCATGCAGGACGGCTACTCGACCGGCGGCGGGCTCGGCATGGGCATGCCCGGCTCGAAGCGCCTGAGCAACGAATTCTATGTCGAATCGACGCCCGGACAGGGAACGAGAGTGACGCTAGTGCGTTGGAAATCCAACTAAATATTTGGGGTCTCAATGTTTCTGCAGATCGCAGAGCGCTCGCGCGTCGCCGAGGCGAGACGCGTAGCGGTCGAGGCCGCGACGCAACAAGGGCTTGGCCCACAGCATGCCGGCCGCGTCGCCATCGTCGCCACCGAGCTCGCGACCAACCTGATCAAGCACGCCAATGGCGGCGAGCTTGTCATCGGCGCGTTCGACGATGCCGAAGGCCGAGGCCTAGAGTTGTTGGCGCTCGACAAGGGTCCAGGCATCGTCGATTTCAACAAGGCGCTGAGCGATGGTCACTCGACCGCTGGCACCGCCGGCACCGGTCTCGGTGCCATCCGCCGAAGCGCCGACGTCTTCGCCGTTTCCTCGAGCGTCGGGCGCGGTACGGCAGTATTGGCGCGGCTCAAGGCCGAGGCCCGAGTGGCCGGCAAGGACGGCTATCTGATCGGCGGCCTGTGTGCCCCCTATCCTGGCGAAAGCGTGTGCGGCGATGGCTGGGCCAGCAGTGTCAGCTCGCAAACCATGCGGGTGCTGATGGCGGATGGCTCCGGCCACGGCCCGCAAGCCAACGCGGCAGCGGTGCGGGCAATCGAGATTTTCCGCGATCGCACCGGTCACGGCACCGAAGAGGTCGCCCGCGCCATCGATCGCGCACTGGCGGCGACGCGCGGCGCCGCCATCGGTCTGGCCGAGATCGATCCCGGCTCCGCACACGTGAGCTTCGTTGGGATCGGCAACATCGCGGCGGCGTTGATCGATCAGGGCTCGGTGCGGCGCATGATTTCACACAACGGCACGGCCGGCCACGTCGCGCCCCGCATCCGCGCCTTTCAATACCCCATCCATGGCCCGCCCGCCGTCATCCTGCACAGCGACGGCCTCAGTGCGCGTTGGGATCTCAACGACTATCCGGGCCTCGCCGCCGCGCACCCGAGCCTCATTGCCGGGGTTCTCTATCGCGACTTCAGACGCGGCCGCGATGATGCTAGCATCGTCGTGGCGAGGAGAATTTCCGAATGTCCAGCCGCATCTTAAGCGTCAATCTGCAGCAGGAATCCGACGTCGTGCTGGCGCGCCAGCGCGCTCGCCAGATTGCGGCCGAGCTGGGCTTTGCGCCGCTTGAGCAAACCCAGATTGCCACCGCCGTGTCCGAGATCGCGCGTAATGCCTATGAATACACCGGCGGCGGTGTCGTCGAATACGCCCTCAGCGGCAAGACGCCACCGCAGCTGTTGGAAATAAAGATCAGCGATAAGGGCAAGGGCATCGCCAACCTGGCCTCGATCCTGGCCGGGGAACACAAGTCCCAGACCGGGATGGGGATCGGCATCATGGGTGCGCAGCGGCTGATGGATCAGTTCCACATCCGCTCCAAGCCTGGACAAGGTACCGTCGTCGAACTGCTCAAGATCTTGCCGCGCAAGCAGGAAATGCTAAAACCGCAGGCGCTGGGCAAGATCGGCGAGGCCTTGCTGCGGGCGCAGCCGAGTGATGCGGCAGGCGAGCTGCGCCAACAGAACAGCGAGCTGCTGATGAGCCTGCAGGATCTGCGCCGGCAGCGCGAAGAGCTGGCGCACCTCAATCAGGAACTGCAGGACACCAACCGCGGCGTGGTGGCCCTCTACGCCGAGCTCGACGAGCGGGCCGAGCATCTGCGGCGGGCCGACGAACTGAAGACCCGCTTTCTTTCCAACATGAGCCACGAATTCCGCACGCCGCTGAATTCGATTCTGGCGCTCACCCGCTTCCTGTTGGATGGCACCGACGGCAAGCTCGGCGAGGAACAGGTCAAGCAGGTCGCCTTCATCCGCAAATCGGCGGAGAACTTGAGCGACCTGGTCAACGATTTGTTGGATCTGGCCAGGGTCGAGGCCGGCAAGACGGTCATGCGCCCGAGCGAATTCACGGTGCCGAGCCTATTTGGCGCCTTGCGCGGCATGCTGCGGCCACTGCTGGTCGGTGATGCCGTGGCGCTGCTGTTCGAGGAGGCGGCCGACATACCGGCGCTCGAAACCGACGAGGGCAAGCTCTCGCAAATCCTGCGCAACTTCATATCCAACGCGCTCAAATTCACCGAGCGCGGAGAGGTGAGGGTCACCGCCTCCTATCTGGCGGAGCAGGATTTGGTCAAATTCGACGTGATCGACACCGGTATTGGTATCGCCGCGACCGACCATGAGGCCATCTTTCAGGAATTCACGCAGGTCGAAAACCGACTGCAGCACAAGTACCAAGGTACTGGATTAGGGTTGCCGCTGTCGAAGCGCCTGGCCGAGCTGCTCGGCGGCCAGATCACGCTCGACAGTCAGCTCGGCAGCGGCTCGACCTTCTCGCTGATCATTCCGCGCTTCTATCGCGCGCCGGCAACGCAGCGGGACGCCGTCATCGCCGAGCGGCTCGAGCCCAGCCGTATGACGGTGGTAGCGCTCGACGACAATCCGGCCGACCTGGCGGTGCTGCAAACCATGTTGCGCGGATCGGCCTATCAGCTGGTGCCGACGCGGTCGATGGCCGAGGCAAAGCGCGCAGCCCTGCAACATCGGCCCAGCGCGCTGATTCTGGACGTGCTGGTCGATGATGACTTCAGTTGGGGCCTGCTTACCGAAATCAAGAAGACGCCGGAGCTCATTGGGCTGCCAATCCTGGTCGTTTCGGCGCTGGAGGACGCCGCCAAGGCCCGCGCGCTGGGCGCCGACGACTTCTCCGCCAAGCCGGTGGAGCGCGGCTGGCTGCTCGAAAGTCTCGATCGACTGGTCAAGGGCGAAGCCCGCACCCGCGTGCTGGTGATCGATGATGACGAGGTGTTCCGCTATGTCATTCGCCAGGAGCTAAGCACCGACAATATTCGCGTTCTGGAGGCTGCCACCGGCGCCCATGGTCTCGAGCGCGCCGGTCAGGAGCGCGTCGATCTGGTGCTGCTCGATCTCGATCTTCCCGATATTTCCGGCTACGAGGTGCTCGCCCGCATGGGTCGCGGTCGGGACGAATCACCACCTGTCGTGGTGGTGAGCGGTATGCTATTGGGGCCGCAAGAACGCCAGCGCCTAGCTAAAGCGGCAGCCATCGTCCCGAAGAGCGAGATCTCGCACGGACGGCTCAGAACGGTAATGACGGATCTGGCCGGGCGCAGAGCCGGAGCAGCCTTGTGACTACTAACTCCGTCCTGGTCGTGGATGACAGCGATTCCGGCCGCTACCTAAAGGTGCGCGCCCTGCGCAGCGCCGGCTTCGAGGTCACCGACGCGGCCACGGCGGCGGCGGCGCTCGACCACCTCGAACGGCACACCACGCACGTGGTCGTGCTCGACGTCAAACTGCCGGACATGCACGGCTTCGAGCTGTGCCGGATGGTCAAGGCGCGGTTTCCGACCACCGGCGTGCTGCAGACATCGGCAACCTTCACCTCTGCCGAGGACCGCGTTGCCGGTCTCGAATTCGGCGCCGACGCCTACCTGGTCGAGCCGATGGAGGAGACCGAACTGATCGCCATCGTGCGCGCGCTGTTGCGCGTGCGCCAAGCGGAAGCGGCACAACGCTCGACCGAGTTGCTGTTTTCGCAATTCGCGCAAGCTTCACCGGACGTGCTGTGGATCTACGACGTCGAGGCGCGGCGGTTTGAGTACGTGAGCCCGTCGGTGCACGATCTGTTGGGCCACGTGCCCGAGGAGGTCCAGGCCGACCCCGACATCTGGTTGAGCAAGATCCACGAGGCCGATCGGCTGGCGATGGAATTGATGCTGCGCGCCACCGAGCCTGAAGAGCAGGGACCGATCGAATACCGTATTGTGCGCGATGGCTCGCAAAGATGGGTGCGTGACAAGGCCTTCCTGCTGCCGGGCGAGTGGTGGCACGGCACGCGCGTCGCCGGTCTGGCGCGCGATGTCACCGAAGCCAAGCGCGCCGAGGAGCAGCGCGAACTGTTGATCGGCGAGCTCAATCACCGGGTCAAGAACACGCTCGCCCTGGTGCAGGCGTTGGCCGCCCATACCCGGCACGCCGCGATTTCTCCCACCGACTTCGAGCAGGCCTTTACCTCCCGGCTGCACGCGCTTGGCCATGCGCACGATCTGTTGACCCAGACGCACTGGAAGGGGACCTCGCTGCATCAGGTGATCGACACGGCGCTGGCGCCGTTTTCCGTGTACGGCGAGCAGCAAGCGCGCGTGACCGTCGACGGCCCCGAGGTGTGGCTCAATTCCAATACCGCGGTCACGCTCACTTTGGCGTTTCACGAACTGGCAACCAACGCCGCCAAGTACGGTGCGCTGTCGACCGCCAAAGGCCATGTGGAGATTTCCTGGGCGGCGCAGCCCGCCGACGACCCGAAAGAGGTCCTGTTGCAGTGGCGCGAGCGCGACGGGCCGGTGGTCGAAGCTCCCTCGCGCAAGGGCTTCGGCACCATGCTGATCGAGAAGGTGCTTGCCTACGAGGCCGAAGGCGAAGCAGCGCTCGAATTTCTACCGGCCGGCGTCGCCTTCAAGTTCCGCCTGCCGCTGTCGGCCAACGTGCAGTTGAGCCAAGGCGCCGCGCGCCAGCACGCGGCGCGGCGTTCGGCAACGAGCTAGCGCCGGCGCAACGCGGCCACCCCGCTAGAACCGCACGGGCATTAACAACCGACCTTGCGTGTTGACTGCGGCAGCAACTCGGCCGACAACAGAGCCATGCGCACGCAAGTCTTCGATCGGATCGTCATTGGCGTTGGCGGCATGGGCTCGGCCACCGTCTACGAACTGGCCCGGCGTGGCCAGCGCGTGCTTGGACTGGAGCAGTTCACCGTACCGCACGAACTCGGTTCGTCGGCGGCCTCGAGCCGCATCTTTCGTTTCGCCTATTTCGAGGACCCAAGCTATGTGCCGCTGATGCGATTGGCGCATGCCCGGTGGCAGGCGCTTGAGCGCGATTTTGGCGAAAGCTTGCTCACGACCACCGGCGGGCTCGACATCGGCTTGCCGTCGGGCCGGGTGGTGCGCGGAGCCAAGCTCGCCTGCCAGGCGCATGGGCTGGCGCACGAGGTGTTGCCGGCAGCCGAAGTCAACCGGCGCTTTCCGGCCTGGCAACTCCCCAACGAATTCGAGGCCGTGCTGCAGCCCGAGGCCGGCTTTCTGCTGGCCGATCGCGCCATTGTGGCCCACGTCAGCCTGGCTCGACGGCTTGGCGCCGAGATCAATGAGAACGAAACCGTGGTGGGCTGGAAGACGCTGGGCGATCGGGTCGAAGTGGAGACCGATCGAGCGCGCTACCAGGCCGGCGCGCTGATCGTCTGCGCCGGCGCCTGGACCGGAAAACTGCTTCCCGAACTCAAGGCCTTGGCCGTCCCCGAGCGGCAGGTCGTCGGCTGGTTCGCGGCGGCGGGTCGCCAGTTTGCGCCCAATGCATTTCCGGTCTTCATCCTGGATTGTCCGCAGCACGGCAATTTTTACGGTATCCCTGAGCGCGACGCTCAGAGCTTCAAGGTCGGCAAGTTCCGCCATCGCCAGCAAACCGTCGATGCGGACAGCATCGACCGGGACATCGTGCCGGAGGACATCGCCGTTCTCACCGCCTTAGAGCCCTATCTTGCCGGGCCGATGGGCGCACCGCGCCTGGCCAAGACCTGCATGTTCGTGAACTCGCCGGATGAGCATTTCATCATCGACGTGCTGCCCCAGCATCCCGAGGTGGTGATCGCCGCGGGGTTTTCCGGACACGGCTACAAGTTCTGCGCCGCCATCGGCGAGATCGTGGCCGACCTCTCCCTCAATGGGCACAGCCCGCACGACACCCGCCTGTTCCGGCTGGACCGGCCGGCGTTGCGGGCGCCCGCCGCCGCGGCGGCGTCGTCGGCGCAAGCGGCAAGCCGCGCCGATCTTTGAGGCGCCAAGCCGTCGAGTGGCGCGGGTGGGGAGTGCCAGGCCCGTTGCCGCCGCGCTTGCCGCCGCGAGCCGGCATGTGCCTACCGCGGCCGGTGCTGCCGATCAGATCCGACGCCATCGATGATCGCCGCGCCGGCGGCGCGACCGCCGATCGGCCGATTGCCGGGCACGGGATCGTGCGCCGTCCGATCAAGCGACCGCCGCGGCGGCGGTCAACGGCCTGGCTGCTGCCGGGCCGGTGGCCAAGATAGTCCTTGGCTCGGGCACAAAACTCCCCACAATGCCGCGCCTGGAAGCCGCGCGTGCCCTCTGGAGGCAAACATGGCGAGCTTGGCGAGCTTTGGGCTCGATGTTGGCATCTATGGTGCGCTCACCAGTCCCGACAAGGTGCTGCGGCTGGCGGCATTTGCCGAACGCGCCGGTTTTGCCTCGATCTGGCTCGCCGATCACGTCGCCTTCCCGGTCGCCGTCAACTCCCAATATCCCTATAGCGCTCAGGGCGGCTTTCCCGCGCCCTTCTCGGAGCCGCTGTTGGAGCCGGTGGCAAGCATGGGCGTGCTGGTCGGCGCCACCAAGCGTGTCAGGATCGGCACCGCCGCCCTGATCATGCCCTACCGCAATCCGGTCTTGCTGGCGCGCATGCTGGTGACGCTCGACCAATTTTCGGGGGGCCGGCTCATTCTCGGCGCCGGCGTCGGCTGGCTGGAGGAAGAATTCAAGGTGCTGGGGAGTTACGACTTCAAGCAGCGCGGCCGCGTCACCGACGAATATCTGGAGATATTCAAGCGCATCTGCGCCGGCGGCGAGGTCGATTATCGCGGCGCCACCTACGCCTTTGACGCCATCTATTGCTCGCCGGGCTCGCGCCAGCGCCCGCATCCGCCGATCTTGATCGGCGGCCTGTCCAATGCCGCCCTGCGGCGCGTCGTGAGGCACGGCGACGGCTGGCTGGCGGTCGCTGCGTCCGGGGACCTGCTGGCCGAGCGCGTTGCCATGCTCGAGCGTTTGCGCGCCGAAGCCGGCAGAGCGCGCCGGGAACTCTCCCTGGTCTACAAGCTGTTCCTCAGCATCGGCGAGGCCAGGGCCAGCGCCTTTGCCAACCGCGAGCCCGGCACCGGCTCGCTGACAGAAATCATCGACGACATCAGGCGGCTGTTCGATCTCGGCTTCGAGACCATCATCGTGCGCCAGCGCGGCGGCGGCGCCGACGAGCTGGCCGAGCTCGACCGCTTTGCCACCGAGATCGCCCCTAAGGTGTGAGGCGGCGTTTGCGTCGATGCCGCCATGCGCCAACCGCGGTGCGGCCTTCAAAGCAAAGTTTGACCTCTTCCTCCATCCTCTTCACCATGCACCGATCCAGGTCGCATTGGAGGTCCCATGGCCAAGACACGCTTCGGCATCTTCAGCCTGAGCCAGGTTCCCGATCTTAGCCGGGTGGTCGAGAGCTTCGACGACGACCTTGCGTTCTTCGCCTTGGCCGAGCAGCTTGGTTACGACAAGGCGTGGATCGCAGAACACCTGTTTTCCACCTACGGACTGGTGACCTCGACCCAAGTCTATGCCGCCGCCATCGCGCAGCGAACCAAGACCTTGCGGATCGGCATGGCGGTGTGTGCGATCCCGTTCAATCACCCGCTGCGCACCGCCTCGGATTTCGCCCTGGTCGACGTCCTCTCGCACGGCCGCCTCGATTTCGGGGTCGGGCGCGCCTACCAGCCGCATGAATTCATCGGCCTCGGCGTGCCGATGGACAAAAGCCGTGAGATGCTGGCCGAAGGCCTCGACATCGTGCTGAAGTCCTGGACCGAGGACAAGATCTCCTACCGAGGCCAATTCTGGACCATCCCCGAACCGGTAGAAGTGCTGCCCAAACCGGTGCAGAAGCCGCATCCGCCCGTCTATCAGGCCACCATCAGCCCGGAGAGCTTCGAGCAGGCGGCGCGCGCTGGCTTAAACCTGCAAATGGCCTCCCCCTTCACCTACCGCACCTATCGCGAAGGCTGGATGGATGCACTTGAAAGCAACTGCCGCCACTACGACAGCATCTGTCGCACGCTTGATCGCGATCCAAAGCGGGCAGAGCGCATGCTGCTGTTGCCGTTCTTCGTGCACGAGGATGCGGTTCAGGCGCGCGAGATTTACAAGGCCCACGTCGAGTGGTTTTACGCCAAGGTCACCGCCAACCAGCTTGCCGGCGCGCCGCAGAGCGGCGAGATCAAGGGTTACGAGCTCACCATGCGCGAGGGCAAGAAGACGCGCGAACTAGGCTACCTGTCGTTTGACAAGCTGCACCAGTATGGCGCCTGCATTGCCGATGATCCAGCGACCGCGGTCGCCAAGCTACAGGACATGAAGCGACGCTTTGGCATCACCGAATTCGTGTTCTGGTTCAATATTGGCGGCATCGCCAAGGCGCACGTCGAGCGCGCCATGCGGCTGGCGGCCGAACAGGTGATACCCTACGTTTAAGGTGTGGTTGGGAGGAATGAGGATGCAGCTTGGCTAGGTCGGCCTCGGCAACATGGCTGCGGCGCTGGCGCCGGCTCCTGCGCCAGAACAAGGTGCGCCTCTATGACCTCACGAGAAAGCTGCTTCCACTTTAGCCGGACCTAACCGGATCCAGCCAGATCCACCGCGCACTGAGGCTGAGACCGAATATCAACGGCAAAAAGGCCGACTGGCTCGCGCTCCGAATTGCATAGCACGAGCGCGAGCCGCCACGTTTTACCGGGTCGTGCCCGGTGCGCCGCGAAGGGGCTGGCGCTGATGAAGTTTGTGCTGTGCGCCCGCGCTTTGTCCTCGCAGGCTTCAACCATTCGGAAACGGCGCGCGTTTGTATCCATACGTACAAACTTTCGCTCCCTGAGTATTCGGCTTTGCCTTAAGGTCCTCAAGGGAGGCTGGACATGGCCAATCGTTGTACGCGAAGGCGCTGAAAGGACCATACTGCACGGATCAGGCCAGCTAGTCGAAGGACCGCGCGCTACCATCGTGGCGATGCGATCGACCGCAGCGGAGTGCCGGCACTCGGTTGAAATAACGTCCTCGACAATTGCCGACACGCTGACAGCAATTCGCGAAGTAGACGCGCTACTCCGAGCGGCCATGTTCCAATTCGAGTTGATCTCGATCAATCAGGCATCCCCCGACCGATGTAGGGATGCACATGATGTTGTTTCTGCACGTACGAGACGGTGATCGATTGATCACGGACCCAGATGGCTCTTTCTTCTATGAGCTCGAGGCTGCCCGCAGCGAAGCTATCGAGAGCGCACGCGAATTGATGGCGTCTGGCATTGCGGACCAAGGGCGGATCGGGATCGAGCGAAGCATCGTGGTTTGCGATGCGAGCGGCGCTACGGTGCTCGTTCTGCCGTTCCGCGAGGCCATCGACTTCGCCTGACCAGGAACCGGGTCACATCGTAGGCCAATGCAATGCCAATTCCAAAAGCAGAGGCTTTTCCGCGAGGATGCCGGCGCGCGGCCCCCGCGAGTACTTTTTTGAGACTTTGAGGCGTACGCAAGCGATGCGGATACCTATGTCTTATGCATCGCTGCTGGTAGATCGGCATCTCGAAAGGCCTTCACCATCGCGATCATGTGGTGATAGGCGACCCGCTCACACGCCTGGCTGTTGTTTATGCTCGCGGCAAACTCCAGCCGCAACAAGTCTACCACGTGCTCAACACCAATCGTCTCCATCACACCAAGCCGGCCGAAGCAATCGATGAGCAGCCCGCTCGTAATGATCGCCTCACGTTGGGTGAGCGTAAGGTCGCTGAGCTTCATGGGTATCCTCCCATTAACCCGCACCGCCGGGGGCAGGCTATCGAGGGCACGCCGCTAACAACAACGAGACTTT
>DATFXD010000301.1:0-20385 GCA_035258605.1 Hyphomicrobiaceae bacterium
GGCTGCTGCCGCCGGCGACCTCGCCGGTATCGGATGCGACGGCCATCGCCGCCAAAACGCAGCTCGCTCGAGACGATCTAGCCCTGTGCAGCCACGCACCGTCGAGACGGTGAGATGGCTGCCATGTGAGCGTCGATCGCAACCGGCAGGCATGCTGCGCCTCGCTGCCAGGCGGCTCTAGGACGCTTGGCAGGAGCCGCTCTCGATCTCGACAAGGCGCCGCGCCGGGGCTCAAGCAAAGGTGCGCGCCGGCGTGGTGCCGGCAGACTGGCATAGCCATAATGGCGACAGCCGCTGTCGCGCGAGAGCCAGCGCGTCAGACGCCGATGGCAGATCCCTAGGCTGGAGGGATTGAGGCGGCGACGGCCGACCCCAGGGACTTGCTCCGCCGCGCTGCCGCAAAAAGCCGGCTCGCGTGGCGCAGATCCTCCACCAAACGCTGTTTCAGGAAATGCCGATCGGTCCGGCCGTTACCTTTTTCCCACAACCGATAATCTCCAGCATCCTTCCACAAGGGGATGCCCCACGTTCCCTTGACGTTGGCGCCCACTCGAACACAATGATCGGGTTCATACGCAGGCTCCCTGAGGGATTACAGAGGTTTGCGGCTCCTCTACCAACTTTGGGAGGATGCCTGCTTGCGGGGTTTTTTTGGATGCCTGCACAGCAGCGAGCGGGGTAAGGCAAATGACGCGTAAGGCATGCGATTTTCGCCAGCACTCCTACGGTGCCGAGCTTGAGAACCGGCCTCCGGAACCGCCAATGACCAACATCGTCGACATCAACGATCGACTTCCGCTTCACTTGGACATGGTGGTCTCGCAGTTTTTAGCCCAGGCGGTCGACGGCTCGCGCAAGGCTGGTGCATCAGAGCATCGGATTTTCAAGCGCATGGCCGAGCTCGCTGCCACTGTCTTGGAAGATCCGATGCGGCCAGACCTGTCACCGGAAGGTCCCGAGGAAGCCTTGCATTTCTTCAAGATCCTTGCGCCTTCGTTCCTTGACCTGGGCTTGACACCTGCACATATGGCCGCGGTGCTCCGCTATTTTGCCGCCGCGATGACGGGTGAAATCGAAGCCAAAGGCATGATCGAAGAGGCCAAGGCGCAAATTGTGGCCAACCGGGCTGCACAGCGTGCGTGATCGCCGTAGCGGTGGATGACAGGATCCGCTGCCGAACCGCCGCTGCGGAGGGTCGATCGCAGCTGGGGCCTCGAGCAGCGTTGATCCGATGCGCGCGGCGGGTCCTCGCCACCCGTGATCTCGATCGGCGATCGTCGCACTCTCGTGTGGCCGCGGGTTTCATCGCCGCGCCATCGGCGCGAAATCCGTTCGTCGCGGGGTAACGGTCGGGTTGGGTGGCCGCAGCACGCGCGCCGAAAGCGGGCGGCCTCAACTTACGGACCCAAGCTTGCGGCCATGCCAGCCGCTCCGCGAGCGGCTAAGTCACGACGCCTGCTGCCGGCAACGGCGCGGCCTGCCAGCTGCCCGATCGCAGGATGTTTTCGAGCGCGCCCACCGCATCCCAGATATCCTGATGTCTGATGTACAGCGCCCCAAAACCAAAGCGCATCACGTCCGGGGTGCGAAAGTCGCCGATCACGCCCTGCGCGATGAGGGCGTGCATGATCTGGTAGGCAAAGGGATGCGTCAGCGCGACGTGACTGCCGCGCTGACTGGCGGCGCGTCTGGACGCGAGCCGGCAGCCAAGCGGCGCCAATCGCTCGTCAAACAGGCGGACCATGAGATCGCCGAGGGCGCGCCCCTTGTTTTCCACCGCATGCATGGACAGGTCGCTCAAGGCATCAACAGCGGCCTCGAGGGCCGCAGTTGAGAGCACTTGCGGTGTCGAACACAGCATCGCGCGGATGCCGTCAGCGCGCACGAAGGCCTCGCCAAAATCGAAGGGAGCGGCATGACCGAACCAGCCAGTCAGGGGCTGCTCGAGCCGCTCAAGGTGCCGGTCGGCCACGTACACATGCGATGGCGCCCCGGGGCCGCCACTCAGGAACTTGTAGCCGCATCCGACGGCGAAATCGGCACCATCCTGGTCGAGCTGCAAGGCGACGGCACCCGTGCTGTGCGCGAGGTCCCAGACGGTGAGCGCACCTTGGCCGTGGACGGCGGCGCTGATCGCCGCCATGTCTTGGAGGTCGGCGGTGCGGTAGTTGATGTGGGAAAGCTGGACCACCGCCGTAGTCTGGTCGACGGCATCGGCGATCTCGGCGGCCGCCACATAGCGGACGGTCATGCCCATCAGGCGCGCGACACTGTCGACAATGTGGTTGTCGGATGGAAAATTGCCGCGCTCGGCCACAATCGTGTTGCGGCCTGGCCGTAAGCGCGCGGCCGCGACCAGCGATTTGAACAGATTGACCGAGACGGTGTCGGCGACGATCACCTGATGCGGTGCGGCTCCCAACAGCGGCGCGAGCTTGCGTCCGAGACGCAGCGCCAAGTCATACCATCCGGCCGCGTTCCAAGAGCCGATGAGACCGCGACCCCATTCGTCCTCGATCACACCCAGCAGGCGCTCGGCGACGCCCTTGGGCACCGGCCCCAGCGAGTTGCCGTCGAGGTAAATCACACCCTCGGGCAACAGGAACCGTTCGCGGTGCGGTGCCAGCTCATCGTAGCAATCGAGTTTGACGCACTCCGCGCGCGTCAGCGGCATGGGACCTCCGGCAGAGTGGGCGTTGCGGACCATCGACGAAAGAGCTCACTCAACCCTTGCTGGCGCCGACCTGCAAGCTCCAAATCGCCGCCGGACGATCCGGGCTGCGCAGCGCCCGCGCTGTTGGCAGCCGTCGGCATTGCCGGCACGGGAACCGCTTATCCCTTGGCGCTTGGGGGCCTTGCGCGCGCGGCCGGTGGCGGAGATCGGAAGGGATGGCCAGCCAGCTTGATGGCGCCCAAAACTAGCAACAGCAAGACTGCCGGCGGCAGCAGGACAATAAGCACGACGGTCCCGAGCTGCTGTTTGCCGGCGATGCGGCCGCCGGCCCCACCGCGCATGGCCTGGTCGAGCGGTGCTGCTGGCCCCGAGTCCCCGACCAACGCCCCCTCAGCAGTCCGAGGCGCGGGCGTGGGTAAGGTTTGTACCAGCATCAGCGTCGCCAGCATCACCCAAACCGCGGTGGCAACGGCCCATCCCCCCAACAGCCAACGGGACCAAAGTGTGGTCATGACGCCGATCCGATTGCGAGCCACTTTGCATTAGGTGTTGCGCACTCGATGCTCCCCAGCCATCGGCACAACTACTGAAATTGCCGTCGTCGGCCGGTAGCACCGGAGCCCGTCGGCAGGGCATTGGCCGAGGCGACGGTAGCCCCCGCGTTGCCACCAGACGACGGGCGGCGCGTGGCTGTTGCGGCGCCGGCATCTCTAAGGCAACGCTTGCCGTCGCGGATGATCCTCATGCTGGGCACGCCGAACCCGTCATGGGGTTGCTGCGATCCGACCGTTGGCGAGGCGGCCGCGACAGCAGCCCTCGTCTGGTCCCCTCCAGGCTTGTCCACACCGGTGGCTTGGCGCATGATCCGGGCGACGCAATGCCCGAAGCGACGCGTGGCGCGAGGATCCTAAGGGAGTAACCGAATGTCGGGACATCACGGTGGATACGCATGGTCGCGCCGCAGGGTGCTGGCCGGCGGGGCAGCGCTCGGTATGTTTCCTTCGACGCGAGCGATGGCGCAATCGCCGGAGCCACTTCGGATCGGTTTTCTCACGGTTAGAACTGGTCCGCTTGCCGCCGGCGGCAAGCAGCAGGAGGAGGGTGCTGCGCTTTTTCTCAAGGAGCGCAACGGTCTTATCGCGGGGCGCAAGGTCGAACTGATCACTCAGGATACGGCCGGCAATCCGGCCCTTGCCAAGACCAAGACCCAGGAGCTGGTCGAGCGCCACAAGGTGGCGGTGACGATTGGGCCGCTGGCCACCAACGAGGCTTTGGCCATCGATGGGTACATCCGTGAAACCAAAGTGCCGTTGATCACCACGACCTCGGCGGCCACGGTCGATCTGAAAAGCCACGCCGTGAACCCTTGGGTCTTGCACGCCTTTGGTACCGCACCGCAGGTAACCTATCCGCTGGGAGACTACGCCGCCAAGACGCTTGGTTATAAGCGGATGGCGATCGTCGCGGAGGATTTTACCTATGGCCACGAGGGTGCAGGCGGGTTCCAGCTGGCGTTCGAGGCGGCGGGTGGCCGGATCGTGCAAAAGCTCTGGCCGCCGCTCAATGCCATGGACTACGTTCCCTTCCTGGCCCAGATCAAACGTGATGTAGACGCCATCTATATGGGCTTTGCGGGTAGCAATCCGCTGCGGTTCCTCAAGCAATTCAGCGATGTCGGGCTGAAAGTCGGCGTGCTCGGCAATACCACCAGTACCGACGAGGGCATTCTCAAGCTGATGGGCGAGGAGGCGGTCGGCACGTATTCGGCGGGCTGGTACGCTGCCGGTCTTGAGACGGCGGACAATCGACAATTCGTCGCTGGCATCAACGCCGACTTCAAGCACGATCCGGGCTTTTATACCGCCGGGCCCTACACCGCTCTCTTGATTATCGAGGAGGCTCTGAAGACCACGGGTGGCAGCGACGATGCGGAAGGGTTCCTTAAAGCCATGCACGAGGTGCGCTTGAATCGCGGACCGATCGGCCCGGTGCGTCTCGACGAATACGGGACGCCGGTGCTCGATATCTACATTCGCCAGGTGACGCGGCAGAACGGAAAGCTCAACAACACGATTTTAAAGACCTATCCTCAGGTGAGCCAATTCTGGACCTATGATCCGGCCAAGTTTGTCACGCAACCGGTTTTCTCGCGCGATTTTCCCCCGAGCAAGTATCTGGAATAGCGCGGCACACCGCCAACGTCGCCATCAGATCACGACGGGCAGCGGGTCCCGGCTCGGTCTGATCGCGCCGATAGGTTGATTGAGGCTGTGCTCACCGCCCGGGTTCGATCGCCACATTTCCCTGCCACCGCAGCGGTGCAAGGTCGCACAGCCCGGGCCGTTGCACGCCGGTAGAGACCGCCTGCTTCGATGGCGCCAGCGGATTGGCCCGCGAGACGGGACGCCGCGCAATCGGCCCTGGACGGTCGTTGCAGGCAACCGTTGCAGCCTCAGTTTGGCCCATACTTGATTGCGATTTTTCGCAGCTCGGCAATGACGAGCTTCACCGAAGGCGACAGGTCGGCGTGTCTGCGGCTGATGATGCCGGCCTCGCGACGAAACTGCAGCGCTTCGTGATCTAGCGCCACCACCCCGTGCGCCTCCCCCTGCGTCAAGATTTGCGTGGTGGTGAGCCCAAGGCAGTCTGTCATTCTGAGCGCGGCGAGCGTCAGGGACAGCGAATCGGTCTCGACCGCAATGCGTGGCTCGGGCATTGCCGCCTGCACGAAGGCGCGGATCAACCTTTGCCGCACCAGCTCCTGCCGTCCCGGCAGGATCCAGTGGTGCGCCGCATAATCGGCGAGCGTTCGCTCCCGCTTGCGCACAAGCGGGTGCTCCCGGCGCGCGACGACCCTGATGATGTCGCTGCTCAAGCGCATGAAACGCAAGTCGGGGTCGACCCTGTTGTCGGGCAGTGCCCCGATCACCGCATCGAGTTCGCCCAAGCGCAGGCGCCCAATCAAGCGATCGGGAAATCCGGCATCGACGGTGAAGCGCACGTTGGGGTGTCGCTGCAGCATGCGCGCGATCGACTCGGGAAGATGCCGGCTTAACCACGACGGCCCAGCGCCGATGCGGGCATGGCCCATTTTGCCGCCGGCGATGCCGATCACCTCCGAGCGTGCGTCTGCCAATTGCGTCTCAATGAGCTTGACGTGCCGCAGCAGCGCGCGCCCGGATTCCGTCAGCTCGATGCCGCGACCGCGGCGATGATAGAGTTTGGCGCCGAGCTCGTGCTGCAGGCGATGCATGCTCTTTGAAAGCCCGGGCTGGGTCATGTTCATGGCGTCCGCCGCGTGGCTCAAGTTGAGCCGTTCGGCCGCCGCGAGGAAAAGCTGTAGCTGGCGATAGTCCATTCTATGTCCCAACAGTCATGATTTCGCATACTTTGCGGCAATTGCGGCTATGGTTCAACGGCGCGACGGTGTCGGTGGTCTGCCAGCGCCGGTCGCCCGCCTCCTGGCCGCCGCGTCACCGCCGGCGTCGGGATAGCACGCACCCAAGGCCGGGCCCGCAAGCGGCGCCCAGGGAGAGAAAAATGCCAATTGCGCGACGATCCATGATCAAGGGCGTGGTGGCCAGCTGCGCCGTCACGCTCCTGCGCCGCCAAGCCAAGGCCCAGGCGGCCGGGCCCGAGGATGCCGCCCAGATCGACCTGGAGAAGGCCAAGGCAGAGGGAAAGGTGGTTCTCTACACGAGCCTCGACACGCAGATCGTCGATGCCATCAATGCCCCCTTCACCCAGAAATATGGCATCGCGGTACAATACTTCCGCGGCGGCTCCAGCGACGTCACATCCAAGGTGCTGGCCGAGGCCGATGCGGGACGGCCGCAGGCCGATGTGGTCGACGCTTCGGATCTGGCGGCATTGTTGCTGATGAAGGAGCGCAAGCTTCTGAAGCCGTTCAAGTCCGCGGCCGCGGCGGCGGTCGCTAGCAACCTTCGCGATCCAGACAGCACCTGGATTACCGATCGGCTCACGCAGGCCGTGATCCAGTACAACAGCAAGGAGCTCGGATCGGCCCCCCCGAAGACCTGGGCGGACCTCGGCAAGGCCGCGCTCAACGGCCGCCTCGTCTATTTCTCCAGTGCCAATGGCGATGGTGCACCGCGCATCTATACGCTTGCCAAGCATCTGGGTTGGGATGTGGTCAAGGCAATGGCGGCGACGAAACCGCTGCGCGTGCAAACCCCGCAGATCATCACCCAGGTGCTGGAGCGCGGTGAACGGATCGCTGGTTTTTTGCAGAACGACAACATCGCCTGGCGTTCCAAGCGGCAAGGCAAGCCGACCGACTACCTGTTCCCGGCCGAGGGCGTGCCAACCGAGATCGGGGCATGCGGCCTGTTGGCAAGCTCGCCGCGGCCGCACGCGGCCGCGCTCTACCACGAATGGTGGATGGGCCCCGAGGGCCAAGCGCTCCTGGTCAAGGGCGGTAAGTACTCCAGTCGCACCGACGTTGCGCCACCCGAGGGCAGTACGCCGCTATCAGAACTCAAGCTGTTGATGCTCGACTACGCCGAGTACAAGCGCGACAAAACCAAGATCCTCGATCAAATCGCCGACATCTTCGGCGGTGAGTGGGGCAACTAGCCGGACCGGGCATCACAGGACAGGACCATGCAGGTGATCGCCCCCGCCGGCACCGCGCGCGGCGCGCCCGCCATCGCCGCGGCCGCGCCGACCGGTCGCTTTGGCCTCGAGCGCATCCTGCTCGGCCTCGGGGTTGCCCTGCTGTTGTTGCTGGTCGGCTATCCTCTCCTCTGGTTGTTGCTCGGGGCGCTCGGGCTGCCACAGTCGATCGGGCTCGAGCATCTTGCGCGGGCCTTTACGCGGCCGCAAAACTACGCCGCCCTTGTCAACACCCTCGAGCTGGCGCTCGGCACCGGGCTCATGAGCGTCGCCATCGGGGTGCCATTGGCGTGGGCGACGGCGCGCAGCGACATGCCGCTGCGCCAGCTGGTGCATGTGCTGGTCGCCTTGTCCTATATCACGCCGCCCTACCTGACGGCGCTCGCCTACATCATCCTGTTTGGTCCGGACGCCGGCCAGTTCAATCGTCTTCTCAGGGCGCTATTCGGCCTCACCTCCGGCCCGATCAACGTCTTCAGTATGTCGGGGGTGATCTTTGTCATCGGGATTCACGTCTTCGCCTTTACCTACTTTCTGACCTATACCGCGCTCAAAGCGGTCGACGCCTCGCTCGAGGAATCGGCGCAGATGCTCGGGGCCAAACGCTGGCAGACCGTGTTGCGCATCAATCTGCCGCTGGTGGCACCGGCGATCACCGGCGGTGCCTTGCTGTCGGCGATCGATTCACTGGCGCTGTTCGGTCCGCAGGCGATCATTGGCACCCCGGCGCAGATCGTGTTTCTGCCGACGCGCATCTACGCCACCATCGGCAGCTATCCTCCACGCTGGGGCGAGGCATCGGCGTTATCGCTGCTGCTGGTGGCATTGACCGTGGCCGGGCTGGCGCTGCAGCGCGGCTATCTCGAGCAGCGATCCTATGTCACGGTCGGAGGACGCGGTGTGCGTACCCGGCGCCTCGAACACGGCCTCTGGCGCTGGCCGCTGACAGGTTTTTGCCTCTCCGTCGTGTTCTTCAGTGCGGTGGCACCAATCGGGGTGCTCACACTGACCGCCTTCTCCAACAGCTGGATCGAGCCGCTATCGGCTAGCAACATCACACTGGCGCACTTCCAGGCGGCGCTATTCACCGATCAAGTCTCCGTGCGCGGCATCATCAACAGTTTCAAGCTGGCGACGGCGGCGGCGGCGGTTGCGGTAGCGCTCGGGGCAATCGTCGCCTACCTCGATTTGCGCACGACGCTGTGGGGCCGCCGGCTGCTCGACTATCTGGCGATCCTGCCGCTTGGCTTGCCCGGAACCGTGATGGCGGTCGGCATTCTGCTGGCCTTCATCCGCTTTCCGCTGCCGATCTATGGCACCATCTGGATCCTGCTGGCCGCCTACGTCGCGCGCTTTGTTCCGCTGGCGACGCGCAGCGCCAATGCCAGCTTTCGCCAGATCGATCCGGCGCTCGAGGAGGCCGGCCGCATCACCGGCGCATCGTGGTGGCTAACGATGCGCCGCGTCTTGTTTCCGCTGGCACGCCCCGGTTTGCTGGTTGCCTTCCTGTTGGTGTTCATTCCAGCCTTCAGCGAGCTCAGCGCCACCATCCTACTCTACGCCGGCGGCACGGAGACGATCGCAATCGCCATCTACAGGCTCAACGACCTGGGCCAGCTCGAGGTGGTGTCGGCCCTGGCTGTGTTCACCATTGGCGTCGTCCTGAGCCTGGCGCTGCTGGTCAATTGGCTGTCGGGCTCGAGCTGGGCGTCGGGCGAGACGCCGATCAGAGGCTAGCGCCATGGACTTCATCGAGGTTGCCGGCATTGGCAAAACCTTCGGCACCTTCCAGGCGCTGGACGCCGTCGATCTCAGCGTCGAGGAGCGGGAGTTCATCACTTTGCTCGGGCCGTCCGGCTGCGGCAAGACCACGATGTTGCGCACGCTCGCCGGCTTTCTTACCCCGGATGCCGGCACCATCCATGTCGCAGGCCAGCTGTTCTCATCGCCGACCGCGGTGCTTCCGCCGGAGCGGCGACGGATGGGCATGGTGTTCCAAAACTACGCGGTGTGGCCGCACATGTCGGTGTTTGACAACGTCGCCTTCGGGCTGCAGATCAATAACGTCGGGCGCAGCGCGATCTCGGAGCGGGTCAGCCGCATGCTCGCGGCCGTGGGCCTCGAGGGACTCGAGCGCCGCCATCCGAGCCAACTGTCGGGTGGTCAGCAACAACGCGTGGCGCTCGCCCGCTCGCTGGTGGTGGAGCCGGCAATCTTGTTGCTGGATGAACCGCTATCCAACCTCGACGCCAAGCTCAGAGAGCGCATGCGCGCGGAACTTAAGACGTTGCAGCGCCAGCTGGGTATCACCTTCATTTATGTGACCCACGATCAGGCCGAGGCGATGGCGCTGTCCGACCGGATTATCGTGTTCAACAAGGGTCGGGTGCAACAGGTCGGCACGCCACGCCAAGTCTATGAGCGCCCGGCCAACTTGTTCGTCGCCGATTTCATGGGTGTGGTGAACAAGCTGCCCGGCGTCCTGATCGAGCACCGCGGCGCCGAGGGGCACGTGCGCATCGGTCAGCAGACAATCGCCGCGCGGCTTGGCGATGGCCTCAGCGCCGCCGATCGGGCCATTGTGATCGCAATACGCCCCGAAGCGATTGGCCTCGGGCCTGGCGCAGCTCGCGACCGGGCGAATGTTCTCAAAGGTCGGCTGATCGACAGCGCCTTCCTCGGCAACATCGTCGACCACCAGGTCGACGTCGATGGTACGCTGGTGCGCGTGCAGGGCGACCGGCTGCAAAGCGTCGAGCCGGGGGCCGAAATCGAGTTGTCTATCCCGATAGCTGAATGTGTGGCGATGCGTGGCGATTTACCCGAGCACCACGAGCCCGAACAGGACAGATCATGACGCCAACCAATCTGCTTTTCATCATGTCGGATGAGCACAGCAAACGGGTGCTCGGCTGTTACGGCCATGGCGCGATCGCCACCCCTAATCTCGACCGGCTGGCGAGCCGTGGGGTGCGGTTTTCCGATGCCTACTGCAACTCGCCGATCTGCGTGCCCTCTCGCGCCAGCTTCCAGACTGGTCGCTACGTGCACGACATTCGCTTCTGGGACAATGCCAACGCCTATGACGGTAGCGTGCCGTCCTGGGCGCACCGCCTGAAGGCTGCGGGCCACCGCGTCGAGTCGATCGGCAAGCTGCATTTTCGCAGTGCCGATGACGATAACGGCTTCGGCCAGGAGCACATGCCGCTGCACGTGGTGGACGGCATCGGCGACCCGATTGGGCTGCTGCGCGATCCACCACCGCCGCGCAAGGCGGCGTTGCGGCTCGCCGCCGACGCCGGATGCGGTGACTCCAGCTATCAAGATTATGACGACCGCATCACCGCCGCGGCCGAGGGTTGGCTCGCGGAGCGGGCGCGAGCGCAAGAAAAAAAGCCATGGGTGTTGTTCGTTTCGCTGGTCTGCCCCCACTTCCCTCTGATCGCGCGGCCGCAATGGTACAACAGGTACCCGGAACAGGAGGTGCCCTGGCCGCGGCTCTATGCGGCATCTGAGCGCCCGTCTCACCCTTACATTGCTGCCATGCGCGCTTGCCAGATCTACGATCAGGGCTTCGACCATGCCTCGAAAGTGCGCAAGGCGATTGCCGCCTACTTCGGCCTGGTGAGCTTCGTCGATCACAATGTCGGACGCCTGCTCGAGGCGCTCGAGGCCAACGGCCTCGCCGGCAGCACCCGCATCATCTATACCAGCGACCATGGCGACAACCTTGGCACCCGCGGCCTGTGGGGCAAGTCCAACATGTACGAGGAATCGGTCGCCGTCCCGATGATCATGGCTGGTCCCGAAGTGCCAGCCGGCACCGTCTGTCGCGAGCCGGTCTCGCTCATCGATTGCTTCCCGACCATCCTCGACTGCGTCGGTTTGCCGATCGACCCGGACGATCGCCACCTGCCCGGCGCGCCGCTGATGGATGTGGTGCGCGGCGCCGTGCCAGACCGCACCGTGATGAGTGAATATCACGCTGCCGGCGCCGCCACCGGCGCCTTCATGATCCGCAAGGGCAAGTTCAAATACGTGTACTATGTCGGCATGCCGCCGCAGCTGTTTGATCTTGAGAGCGATCCTTACGAGACGCGCGACCTCGGCGGCGATCCCGGCTATCAGGGCCTGGTGGTTGATTGCGAGGCTGCGCTGCGCAAGGTCGTCAATCCGGAAGCGGCCGATGCTGTGGCACGCCAGGACCAGGCGGCCAAGATCGCAACACTTGGCGGCCGCGAGGCAATCCTCGCCAAGGGTAGCTTCGGCCATTCGCCGGTGCCCGGCACAACCCCGGTCTACAGTTAGGATGCATGCCCCGTGAAGTTTGCCTCCAGCCTCGGCGTCGCGCCGTCGGCATCGTGCTGCAGCGCCTCGCCGCTGCAACCACCATTGCTGCCGGCCTTGCCGGTGCCGCAGTACTCGGCGAGCTGCCAGCGCCCAGCGCGGATCGCGCGGCTGCCCGGCGGACGCTTCCGGGTCGGCACCGACAAAGGCCTGTTGCCGCACGACGGCGAAAGCCCTGCGCGCCCGTTCAATGTCCGACCATTTGCCATCGATCCGCTCGCCGTTACCAATGCGTGGTTTTGCGAATTTGTCGCCGCCACCGGCTATCGCACCGACGCCGAGCGCCACGGCTGGTCGGCGGTGTTTATGCCGTTGCTGCCAGCGGACGCCCAGGCAGGAGCGTCGAGTGACGGACCTGACTGGTGGCGGCGGGTAGACGGCGCCAGCTGGCACCATCCGGAGGGACCGCACTCGGATGTTTCCGACCGCCTGGGCCACCCCGTAGTGCACGTGTCTTGGCACGACGCCGTCGCCTTCGCTGCCTGGGCGGGCGGTCGTCTGCCGAGCGAAGCCGAATGGGAATTCGCGGCCGCCGGCGGCCTCGCTGGCACCGTCTATCCATGGGGCGACCGCGAACCGGACGACAGCGGCTTCACGCCTTGCAATATTTGGCAAGGCGAGTTTCCGACGCGCAATACCGCAACCGACGGCTATCTCGCCACGGCACCGGCCGACGCCTTTGCCCCCAACGGCTACGGGCTGTTCAATATGGTCGGCAACACCTGGGAATGGTGCGCGGAAGCCTTCCGCGTGCGCTCGCTGGCGCGCGCAGCCAAGGCGCGCAATGCCCGTGCGCGCGCAGCCGGCGAACGCGTGCTGAAGGGTGGTTCCTATCTCTGCCACCGCTCCTACTGCCACCGTTACCGCATCGCCGCCCGCACCGGCGCCAGCGCCGATAGCTCGACTGGACACGTCGGCTTTCGCCTCGTATTCGACCAATAGCCCGCCTAGCGGCAACTCTCCGGACCAAGACAAGGATACCCATGCGGCCAGCCAACCTCGTCGTCATCATGTCGGATGAGCATCACCCTCGTGCGATGGGTATCGCCGGCCATGCTTTCGTTGTGACGCCGAATCTCGATCGGCTGGCGCGACGCGGCACGCGGTTCGACGCCGCCACCTGCAATTCCCCGATCTGCGTGCCGTCGCGCGCCTCCTTTGCGACCGGCCGTTACGTACACGAGCTCGGCACCTGGGATAACGCCATCGCCTACGATGGCAGCGTACCCGGCTGGGGTCATGCCCTGCAACGCACCAGGCACCGCGTCGATTCGATCGGCAAACTGCACTACCGCAACACCGAAGATCCCGTTGGTTTCGATCATCAGTACCATCCCATGCACATCTATGGCGGGCACGGCATGGTATGGGGCGCGCTGCGCGATGGCAGCACCGATTTCAGCGATCGCGCCTACGCCATGCTCGATCCGATCGGGCCGGGCACATCCAAATACAACATCTATGACGATCGTATCGCCAGCGAAGCCGAGCGCTGGATCGAGCGCGCGGCAGGGGAGCGTTCGGAGCGGCCATGGGTGCTGTTCGTCGGCTTCGTTGCCCCGCACTTTCCCCTGACGGTGCCCGAGGAGATCCTCAAACTCTACCCGACGGCGAGCATGCCGCTGCCGCGGCTGCACCCAAACCGCGGTCATCCGCGCCATCCCTGGTTGGAGGCCAGTCACCGCATCCACCCGGTGGATGACGGTCTCGATGAGCAACGCCGACGGTTGGCAACCGCCTGCTATTATGGCTTGTGCACGTGGGTCGATCGCCAAGTCGGCCGCGTGATCGACGCTCTGGATCGCTCCGGGCTATCGGACACAACGCGCATCATCTACACCAGCGATCACGGCGACAATATCGGCGCCCGGGGCATCTGGGGCAAGAGTACGCACTACGAGGACGCCGTCGGGGTGCCGATGATCGTCGCCGGCCCCGATGTGACGCGCGGCCACGTCTGCCGCACGCCGGTCAGTCTGGTCGATCTGGCTCCGACCATTCTCGATGCGGTGGGCGAGGACCCTTACGGCTGGGCCGAAAACCTGCCGGGACGCTCCCTGTTGGAGATTGGCGAGCAACCGGACGATGCCACGCGCACCGTGTTCTCCGAGTATCATGCCTTCGCCTCACCCTCGGCGGCCTTCATGCTGAGGAACGGGCGTTTCAAGTACAATTACTACGTCGGCTACCCCGCGGAGCTGTTCGATCTCGCCGCCGATCCGGGCGAGGAGCGCAACCTAGCAGACACCGCCGAGCATGCTCCCGTCGTGGCGCAGTTCGAGCAAAAGCTACGCGCCCTGTTGGACCCCGAGGCCACCGACGCCCGAGCCAAAGCCGACCAAGCGGCTCTGATCGCCCGCTTCGGCGGGCCGGCAGCGGCTCGCAACGTCGGCGCGCCGGGGGCCACCCCGGCGCCGATCTGAACCGGCATGTCAGCCGCGATGGAAGAAAGCCGCGATGCGTTGCATCGCGGGCCTAGCGGCGTTGCCATCCGCCGAGCGTTGGCGTGCGGCATGACCTCCCGAGCGGCGGCGGCGCGGGCCCCGAGTTGACACCTGGTGCGCGGACACTAGGCTGCACCAGACTGGTAGCTGTTACATCCGACCATGGCCATCGCTGCGTCTCGCCTTTCACCTTTGCTCGCACCACGCTCAGTCGCGGTAGTCGGTGCCTCACCGCGGGAAAACACCCTCGGCAACAACGTCGTGGTCAACCTGCGCCGCTTCGGCTACGCCGGCGACATCTGGCCAATGCATCCGAGCGCGCCAGAGGTGGCTGGCCTGCCAGCATACCGTTCTTTTGCCGGGCTACCCGAAGCCCCCGAATGCGCCGTGTTGGCGCTGCCCGCCGACAAGATCGCGGCGGCCATTGAGGAAGGCGCCGCGCACGGCCTGCGCGCTGCGGTGGTATTCGCCAGCGGCTTTGCCGAGCTTGGCGCCGAAGGACGCGCGCGACAACGCGAGCTGCAAGCTCTTTGCGCGCGCGCCGGTATCGTCCTGTGCGGCCCGAATTGCCTCGGGCTCGTCAATGTGCACAAGCGCGTATCCCTCTATAGCTCTGGCATCCCCGAGGGGATGCGCGCAGGGGGACTGGCGGTGGTGTCGCATAGCGGCTCGGCGTGCATTGCCCTCTCGACACTAGGACGCTTCGGTGTTTCCTACCTGATCTCCGTCGGCAACGCCGCCGTGCTCGACATTGCCGACTATCTTGAGTACCTCGCTGATGACGGCGACACCACCACCGTGGCACTGTTCATTGAAACACTGCGCGATGCGCGAGCCTTTGCGCGCGCCATGCAGGCGATGCACGCCGCGGGCAAGACCGTGATCGCCTTGAAGGTTGGTCGATCGGCAAAGGGCGCGGCCACATCCGCCGCGCACACGGGAGCGCTGGCTGGCAGCTGGGACGCCTACCAAGCCTTCTTTCGCCGTCACGGCGTGATCGCGGTCGACGATTTCGACGAGTTGGCCGAAGCGGTCGCACTCGCCTTGCAGCTCCGTTCCCCACCGCCGGGTGACGGCGTTGCGATCATCGCCGTGAGCGGCGGCGAGGCCTCGCTGGTCGCAGACCTCGCCGATCGGGCGCGGCTGCGGTTGCCGGACCTCGCGCCGGCAACCGTGGCTCAGTTGCGAACCGTGCTGCCGGCGTTTGCCACTATCGCGAACCCGCTCGATACCACCGATCGCGGAGTATATGACGCCCAGAATGTGTACCGCGGTTCGATCCGCGCGCTTGCCGACGACCCGTCGGTGTCGCTGATTGCCGTGGTGCAGGATTGCTCGCCGGGACTGTCGGCGCGCGGTGCCAATAACTACCGACGCATCGCTCAAACGGTGGCCGACGTGGCGCGCGAAGTACCCAAACCGGTGGCCTTCTTCAACACGGCGGCCGGAGGCATGCACGCGCTGGTACTCGAGCCCTTTCTCGACAGCCCTGTGGCTGTGATGCAGGGCGCTCGCGCCAGCCTGCTCGCGATCAGTCGCCTGCTCGCGTACGCGCGCTTCGCGCCCGCCGCCGAACCGGCAGCGCTTGTGCCCGCCGCGCACTGGCGCGATCGACTGGCAACGGGTAGACCGCTCACGGAGCGAGAGTCGAAGGCGTTTCTGGCCGCCCACGGCATACCCGTCACCCGCGAAACGTGCGCTCCGGACGCCAGCGCCGCCATCAAGGCGGCCACCGAGATCGGCTATCCAGTGGTCCTCAAAATCGACTCGCCAGACTTGCCGCATAAAACCGAGGCGGGAGGTGTGCGGATCGGCCTCTCCGATGCGGCTGCGGTTGAGGCGGGGTTCGCTGCAATCATGACCGCAGCGCGGCGCCATGCCCCGACCGCCCGGCTGCAGGGTGTACTGGTACAAGAAATGGTCGCCGACGGCATTGAATTGATCGCCGGACTGTCGCGGCAGGAGCCGTTCGGCATGAGCGTCATTGCCGGTGCCGGCGGGCTCTTCGTCGAGCTTATGCAGGACACGGCACTGGAGTTGTGCCCGATCGACGAACAACAGGCGCATGCCCTTCTTGCGCGCACGCGCTGCGTGCGGCTGCTGCAGGGTTTACGTGGCCGGCCGGCCGGCGATATCGAAGCCTTCATCGGGCTGCTTGCGCGCTTGTCGCAAATCGGCGCCGCCTACACCGACGTGCTTGCTGCGGTTGATCTGAACCCCGTGGCCGTGCTGCCGGTGGGCCGCGGCGCCGTGGTACTCGATGCCCTCGTTATTCCTCGCGAACCAGCCAGTCAGGAAGCACCATGACTTACGCCACGATAACGCTCGAGCGCGACGGCGCGCTGGCGATCCTTACGCTCAATCGGCCAGAGAAGATGAACTCGCTATCCGACCAGCTGCTGGCAGATTTTCGAGCCGCAATGGATCACTGCGAGCCCGACGAGAGTGTGCGCGCCATGATCATCACCGGGGCCGGCAAGGCGTTCAGCGCCGGATTCGATATATCGCCGCGCGCGCATCCGCGCACGACCGTACAGGATTGGCGCGACCATGCCAAAGACGGCAACGAAACCTGGCTACGCGTCTGGCGCTCGCGCTTACCGGTGGTGGCGGCCGTCAACGGCTATTGCCTGGGCGGCGGCTGCGACCTGTCGATGACCTGCGACTACACGGTGGCCGCGGACACGGCCCAATTCGGCGAGCCGGAGATTGAATTTTGCTCGGCTCCTCCCTTTCTCATCATGCCGTGGGTGCTCGGTATGAAGCATGCCAAGGAGCTGCTCCTGCTCGGTGAGCGCATCGACGCGGCCGAGGCCTTGCGCATCGGCCTCGTCAACCGGGTCGTGTCGACCGACAAGCTGATGGAGGAAGCGAAGAAAATTGCGCTGCGTTTGGCGCGGTTACCGGCCATTGCCGTGAAGCAGAACAAGGAGGCGATCAATCGAGCCTATGACATGCGCGGGCTGATCGCCACCCTAGAGTATGGCCAGGAGATGTTCTGCCTCACGGCGATGGCCCACTCGCCCGAGGGCCAGGAGTTCCGCAAGATCGCACGCGAGCAGGGCCTGAAAGCGGCGATCCGCTGGCGGGAGCAACGCTTCAAATAGCGTGCCGCGCGTGCTGCCGGCTGCTGGGCCGTGGATCACGGGTGAAGACCGAGCAACGGTGCGGCAGTTTCTGGGTGCCGTCCTGATTGCTGTTGCGCACGCTGGGCTTTCTGGTTGCCGTGGCAAGCATGCTGCTGCCAATTGATGCCAGCGCACGAGATTGCCGCTCTGCTGCGCCAACGGCCGGTGGACAAGTATCATGATCCAGTCGGGGAGGGCGGCTGCCACTCCCAGCATCTGTCGAACAGCCCAAGATCGGGATCGACACTTTCATGTGCGGCGCCCTTGCGCGCCTGCCGCCGGTCTTGTCGCAGTCACGTCGCTTCCTGCAAACGGTACCCGGCGCTCGCTCGGCTGTCGCCCCGCAGGCCAAAGTGCTTGGGGGTCGGACGGAAGCTCTTTTTTGTTGACGTCGGAATTCAAGAGGTGAGCTGGCACGAACTCCGATGCGTCGATGTTTGATGTTTGCGATTAGGATGAGGCGACAGGATTGCGTGCCGGTTGAGCGGCCGACCAAGGTCGAATGCGTGATAAATGAATTCTGCCAGGGATTTAGCAGTTACTGTCCCGTGGTCACTTTTCAGTCACACCGATAGGGCGTCGCGAAGTTCAGGATCGGCACTAGCGGTAGCGTGGATATGACCGTCCTTTTTTTTGATTGACTGCAGACCTTGCGCTAAGTTCGGCCGACAATTTTTCGCGCAGCCTGTACCTTGATATTTTTTGGGCGTTGGGCGGAATGAATACTTTAACGCTTGGTTGCACCGCCCTGCTGGTGAGTGCCCTCATGGCTTGCAGTGCCCCGAAGGTCAGAAATGCGTACGAGGGGCCCGAGCGTGCAGCCTCCGACGTGGCCACCCTCTTCACGGCAAAGAAGAGTGCCTATCCCGATCAACGCCCCCGGGCACTGTTCTCCGCGGTCAACGGCAAGCATTACGGAACCGCCGTAGTGGGTTATCCGACGGTGGCGCGCGTCTTGCCCGGAGAGGCCCTCGTCAAGGTCTACTGCGTCACGGATGACCTACCTGCGAGCTGGGACAAGTTTCTGCTGTTCTACGCGACCCTGAGGGCAGGGCATTTCTACGAGCTCGCCTGCGATCGCTTTACCGCTTCAGCCATCGATCGCGGCACGAGTTACGAGTCGATCCACCACCTATTGGCCGACGCCATCCAGGCCAAGCAAGCTCAATGACGACGGGGGGAACAAACATGCGACGTTACAGTTTGCTGCTCGCGCCCGCCTTGTTGCTGGCTTGCGCGGGCTGTCAGATCATACCGATGAATGCCGACAGCAGCGCCGCACTGAAGGAGGCGCCGGTCATCCAGGTCGTGCGATACCACTCGGGGCCGATAAATATCACGAACCCGAAGGATGCACCGGGCCTTGGACCGCTCAGTGTGGTCGTGGTCGGCAGTGTCGCCGGCAGCGGTGAGCTGCCGACCGGCGATGCGCTTGCCCGCGTCTTCAAGCTACCCGACCCTGGGGATGAGGTGGCGCGTCGATTGGTGGAGAAGCTGAAGGCCGAAGGTAGGTTAGGTAATCTACGCCTCGAGCCGAATCCGCTTCCGCGGCCGTTGCCGGAGGACGCTTCGCAGTATCGCGCCAGGTATCCGAGCGGACTGGTCCTTGAGTTGAGCATCGACACTCAGGGTGCATCGTACGCACCGACCAACTGGAGGACCTATACTTACTATATGGCGGGGCGGGCGCGGCTCATTCGGGTGTCGGACGGCAAAGTGCTGTGGCTGGACACGTGCAACATTCACGCCTTCGCCGAAGATGCGGCCAAGCGCCAGCTCGACGTCTCCGAGTTCGAGGCCAACAATGGTGCGAAGCTCAAGGAGATAACGAGCTATAGTAACGAGCGTTGCAGCCGGATCCTGGCCGACAAGATCCTAGCGAAAGCATCGTAGCTATCGAAATGGTCCTACTCGTCTGCACTATGGCGCCACGGTCATGTATCACCTGTCAGACCTGATTCGCAGACCGGGGTTGCGACTCATATGACGGCTCCGCCCCTGACCTGGGCGTGGCTCAGACGCTCGCGAACGATCGCGGCGCCCAATTGGATGCGCCCGAGTTTGAGATAGAGGGACGCCTCCGGCGCCGACCTTCCCACAGGCAGCCGCAGCGCCAGCCGGGCGCGAGGAGCTAGTCGGTAGCGCACACGGCCGTGCAAGATGGTTCGCGTGGCGTTTACGTGCCGTGAGAAGCAGGCGTTGCGTCACGGTCGTCGCAGCTTGAGGTCCTCGTAAGGCGACATATAGAAGCCCGGAATGGCCGTCGCCATGATATCCTCCACGCGCGGTCCGACGCCGATGGGAAAGCCCAACTGATAAATCGGCGCCTGCACAACTTGTTCCTGCAGGAGGCTTTGCAGCTCATTGAGTAATGCCGCACGCTTGTTGCGGTCGAGCTCGCGTGCCTGGCGGTCAAAGAGATCATCTATCTTCGGTAGCGATCCGAACGAGAAGGCGCCATTCTTGGTCACGAACGGTTCCAGCCGGGTAGAGGCATTGCCCGAAACGCCGCTTATGGTCAGCACCACGCCGTGCAGCTTTTTTTCCCGCCAGGCGAGCATGAACGCTCCCCGCTCCATGGTGCGTAGCCTCGTGCGGATACCAACGGCTGCAAACCACCCCTGAATCGCTTCAGCCATTGCGTTGTAGGGTGGAAATGGCGTCAGCTCGCCGGCATCGAAGCCGTTGGGATAACCGGCTTCCACAAGTAGTTTTTTGGCTCGGGCGGGGTCAAATGCGGGGGCGTCAATCGGCAGTGCGAACTCGAAGTCGCGTGGGACAATGCTACCGGTGGGGCGCGAAAGGCCAATCGTTTCGGCCTCGTTGAGGGCTTGGCGGTCGACGGCGAGACTGGCCGCTAGTCGCACTCGCCGATCTGCCCACGGTGACTTCGGATCCCATTGATCAGGAAAATCGAGCCAAAAACTACCGAGTAGCGGGGCCGCTAGCCGCAGGCCAGGAGTCTTCTGGATTCCCAACGCAACGGTTCCTGTGAGCAGCATCGCCAGGTCGACCTCACCGCTTTGCAGAGCTGCCGAACGGGAGGTCTCGTCTGGCAGGCTGCGAAAGATGATCCGCTTGATCGACGGCGACTTCGACCAATAACCCTCGAACGCCTCCACGACCAGTTCAATTCCGGGATTGATGCTAACGAACT
>DATFXD010000302.1:0-2950 GCA_035258605.1 Hyphomicrobiaceae bacterium
TTGAGCGACGAGATGCGTCTGGTGACTCTTGAAATTCGCGCCGGAAAGAGTCGCGCCGAAGCGCTCAGAAATCTGGGGCTGCGCGCCTCCATCGACGACATGCGCGCACTGGTCGCTGTGCTTCTGCAAACCGATCGCTTCGGCACCAGCGTTGCCCAGACCTTGCGCGTTCACTCCGACGCTTTGCGCACGGAACGGCGGCAGCGCGCCGAAGAAGCGGCGGCAAAAACCACGATCAAGATGGTGCCGGCCCTGGTGTTCTTTGTGTTTCCACCGATGTTCTTTGTCACCATGGGGCCCGCCATCATCGAACTGGTTCGGGTGTTGCTCCCGCAACTGGAGCACTGATGATGCCGGGCGGCCAACTCATCATTCTGCTGGTGATCGTGGCCGTGGCCGCGGCCGCGTACGGCATCCGGCAGACAACTCTGAAAGACGGCGACTAGCGTTTTTTAGATAGGGGCTTGAAAGGAATAAGCGTTTGATAGGACGGCAGCAACGCGCGTCGGGATCTCGAAAGGTGTTTTTGAAACAGGCTGCGACTTCTGAAAGATCGTGACTATGGAAAAGACGGAAGGCAGATACGCGTTCAACGTGACCCGACAGGCGTTTCTAGCCACGCGCTTGCGCGTCGCCCGAACTCATTACCAGCGGCTGATGGGATTGATGGGAACGTCGCCATCCACATTCCAGGACGGGCAGGGGCTGTGGATTGTTCCCTGTCACGGCGTGCACACCCTGGCCATGCGGTTTCCTATCGACGTCATCTATCTGGATAGGGAAAACAGGGTAATCCGGATCGCAGATAACGTCCGCCCCTGGCGGATCACACCGGTGATAGTCGACTGCGCTACCGTGATCGAGCTCCCCGCCCACACTGCCTGGAACACGGGAACCAGAGTCGGCGACGAAATCGAGATCAAAGTGACCCAGGGAGTAAGCGATGAACTCGTGCACAGCTGACCTTGAGGCCCGCAGGGCGGCAGGAAAACTTCCTGCTCTCACTTTGCTCGTTCATCTCCCGCCGCGAGGCCAGGAGTTCCTCGGCAACCTGCGAGTAGCTATGGGCCCGAGGCGCAGGCGCGTGTGCTTCGAACTGAATTTGAACCGGGTCTCGCCGCGAAAACTGGGCCGCTCAGTCTTAGCGCACCTGTTCGTTCTGCTTGCGGTCTTTACGTTTCCCCAGATACATCGCGAGGTGCCGGTCATCGTCGCAAGTAAGCTGCCGGAGTCGACCCTCCTTTATTATTCGGCGCAATCTCTTCCCTCGGTGGCGGATCGCGGCGGCAGCGCTAGCGGCGCTAGGGGCGCCGTGGGTGGTCGTTCCGCTTTTCATCCTAAACAAAGGATCCATGTGGTGCGAAACATCGAGGTGAATCCGGTTGTGGTCGATGCACCCAAGCTCATTTTGCCCCAGGCTCCCATCAACGCCGCCAACCTGCTGGCGCTCTCCACGCCCTCGGCGCTTCGGCCGAAGCTTTCGGCGCCGCTGGAGCTGGCCCGGACGAAATCCAAGATCGCGCGCCGCGATGCCCGCAACGAAGCCAAAGCGGTGAACGCGCCTCGTCTTCAAGTGCAGCGAAGAGCCATGCCGGAGCTCATGGTGGACACGGCCGCGAAGAGCCAGGTCGTTCTTGCGCCGCGGCCCAAACCAGTGCTGCCCAAGCGAATCGAAACCGAACAGGCAAGTGTTGCGACGTCTGATCTGCAAAAGCTTCAAATGAAGCCGGTCCCTCCGGTGGAAGAAGAGGAGGCTCATCCCGTCGCCACGCGTCATGAGGTCGTAGTCTCTACCCGGCCCGGCGATGTGGTGGGCCGGCCGGCCGAAGGTAAGGCCGATGCCCTGGCACTTTCACCAAAGGGAGAATCCCTGCCCGGCATCGGCAAGGCTGGGCGGGGCACAGGCATTGCGCGCGGATCGAGTACAGGATCCGGCTCCTCCGGAGACCGATCCGGAAACGGCGCCAGCGGCACGGGACCGGGCGCCATCGCAGCCGCAAAGACTGGAACGTCGAGCGCGCCCGGACCATCGGGGGCCGGCACCGGCCGAACATCCGCGATTCCCGGCGTTGAGATCCGCGGAGGCGTTGTTTCGCTTGACAGTTTTGGTAAAAATCCATCAGTTCGCGCGCGCAGGACAGCCCCGATCACGGTTGTCGCCACCTCTCGTTCAGGTGGAGGCCTCGCAGCCTACGGCGCCTTCAAGGACCGCACCGTCTATACCGTGTATATCGACACCGGCGCGGGCCAGGCTGTCATGCAATTCGCATCGCGTGATTCCGCCGATCCTTCTCTCAGCCTCACGCCTCCCGATCCCCTCAGCACCGAAGCACCGCGCGGAGAAGATGCCGCCGGCGTGATTTTTGCCGGCGTGCTTGATGAATCGGGTCACCTCCGGGACGTACACGTGGTCAACGAGGCTTCACCGAGCCCGCGGCTGGAAGAGGCCGTGCGCCGCTGGGTCTTTCATCCGGCACTGCTCGGTACCCAGCCGATCGCAGTCGACGCCTTGATCGGCATCGGAATCGGCGTTCAGTGACAACAGGGACAGAGTATCCATGCAGCGGGGCTTCATTGCAACTCGAGTACAGTCTTCCCAGGATCGTTTGTGGCACAGGCACTCATGCCTGTGCCGAAGCGTCCTTCTTGAGGAAGCAAGCACCGGCAGGAGTGCCGGTGCCACACGAGCTTGTTGATTTCCGTTTTAATGGTGACGCACTTTATCTTTGTGAACGCTGCTCCCGCGTCGCGTCGGGTCGGCCCTTCACGCTTCGCGACGCACGAACACCAAACTAACTGTATGGACCGCCAGCGCGGCCGCGGTCGCCAGAGCGAAGGACTGCAAGCCACCGAGATGCGGTAAAGAGATCGACAACGTCATCAAGAATGTTGCGGCCGTAAAAAGGCCGGCCGTCACGCCCTTTAGAGCCTGCACCGCAACCGCCACGCC
>DATFXD010000303.1:0-18428 GCA_035258605.1 Hyphomicrobiaceae bacterium
GCGAGGCTGGCCCACAGCAGGGCCGCGCGATGACCCGAGGCGCAATGCGCCAGGATCGGTGGCGGCAGGGTCGCCAGTGCCTGGCAAAAATCGCTCCGCGCACGGGCTGAGAACACCTCGAGCGTGCGCACGGGGACATGGCAAAACCCGAGGCCGGCATCGGCGGCAAGGGCCGCTGCCTCGGCGGCTGCCGGCACGCCAGCCAACTCGCCATCGGGAAGGTTGGAGACGATGGCGCGGTAGCCGCGCCGGGCGATGGCGGCGAAATCACCCGGCCGAAGCGCGCCTGCGACCGCAAAATTCGGCGCAATTTCAATAATTCCCGTCATCTGATCCCGCCTCGTGGCGTCACTGCGGCCAGGCCCCAGATGGGCGCCCGACAGGGCCTCGAAAAATTCTGGTGCTTGCGGCCCAATTGACGCAATATTGAACCAGCTTTAGCAAGTCGATGCCATATATCTAGAAAAATGTTTCAACTAGGTCATTGTCCCCATGTCGCTCCCCAAGGCCTCGGTCCCCATCCTTGATGAAATGGACGTCAAGATTTTGCGCATTTTGCAGCAGGACTGCACGCGCGCCGTCGCCGACATCGGCAAGGAGGTCGGGCTCTCCACCACGCCGTGCTGGCGCCGCATCCAGAAGCTCGAGGAGGCCGGGGTCATCAAGCGACGGGTGGCCGTGCTCGATCCGCCACGGGTCAACGCCGGCGTCACGGTGTTCGTCTCGATCAAAACGGATCAGCATTCGCTGGCCTGGCTCGAGCGCTTTCATACCGCTGTCAATGACTTTCCCGAGGTGATCGAGTTCTACCGCATGAGCGGCGAGGTCGACTATCTGCTGCGGGTGGTCGTGCCCGACATTGCCGCCTACGACACCTTCTATAAGAAGCTCATCTCACGCATCGAGATCTCCAAGGTGTCATCGGCCTTCGCCATGGAGCAGATCAAGTACACGACGGCGCTGCCGCTCGATTTCGCCTTGCGCAGCAACGGCAGCGATCGGACCTGAGGCCGCCAGCAAGGGCGGCCAGGGCTTGTCGCGACGGCCAGCATGCCGATGGCACCCGCTCGCGCCCGCCATGTTGGGTGGGGTGTGACCCGACGGGCCGCTTGGCTCGAGACCTGCCACCAACACCGCCGCCTCGGCGAGGCGGCGGCCCAGCGCACTGCCGGGAGCCCGGTTCGGTTAGTGGTTGTCGCGGGGAATGCCTTTGGTCTTGGCAATCTTTTGATACTTGACCGCCGGTTTCAGCACCATGCCGTGCGCAAAATCATCGACCAGATCCCGCTGGATCTCCTGCCACGGCGTTTGGTGGGCCGGATATTGATAGCCGCCGTGTCCCTGCAGATCGGCGCGACGACGATCATAGTCCTCCGCCGTGATCAGGATGTCGGCGGTACGCTTGTTGAGATCGATGCGCACGCGGTCTCCGGTTTTGAGGATCGCCAAGCCGCCGCCGGTGGCGGCTTCCGGCGAGGCATTGAGGATCGAGGGTGACCCCGACGTTCCGGATTGCCGCCCGTCGCCGATACAGGCCAATTCGTGGACGCCCTGTTTGATGAGGTAGTTGGGCGGCCGCATGTTGACGACCTCGGCGCCGCCGGGATAGCCGACCGGTCCGGTGCCGCGCATGAACAGGATGCACATCTCGTCGATTGCAAGCTTTGGATCGTCGATCCGCTTGTGGTAGTCCTCCGGCCCGTCGAAAACGATCGCCCGGCCCTCGAAAGCATTGGGATCGTTCGGGTTCGACAAGTAGCGTCGGCGGAACTCCTCGGAGATCACGCTGGTCTTCATGATGGCGCTTGCGAACAGATTGCCTTTGAGGTTGAGGAAGCCGGCGTGCTCCTTCAGCGGCCTGTCGTAGGGGCGGATCACGTCGCTGTCGATCACCGGGCGCTGCTGGCAGTTCTCGCCGATGCTTTTGCCGTTCACGGTCAGCGCGCCTTCGTGGATCTTCTTGGCCTTCATCAGCTCGTTCACCACCGCCGGCACGCCGCCGGCGCGATGATATTCCTCGCCGAGGTAGCGGCCCGCCGGCTGCATGTCGACCAGCAGCGGCAGTGGATAGCCCACGCGTTCCCAGTCATCGTTGTCGAGGCTGACGCCGACATGCCGAGCGATGGCATTGAAATGGATCGGAGCATTGGTTGAACCGCCGATCGCCGAGTTGACCGCGATCACGTTCTCGAAGGCTTCGCGCGTCATGATCTTGGACGGCCGCAGATCCTCCCACACCATCTCGACGATGCGCCTGCCGCTGTCGTAGGCGAGCTGGGCGCGCTCCTTGTGCGGGGCGGGCGGCGCCGCGCAACCCGGCAGCGACATGCCCAGCGCCTCGGCCAGCGAATTCATGGTCGAGGCCGTGCCCATGGTGTTGCAGTGTCCCGGCGAGGGCGCGGAAGAGGCGACGAGATCGATGAATTCCTCGTAGTTGAGCTCGCCGGTGGCGAACATCTGTCGGGCCTTCCAGACGATGGTGCCCGACCCGGTGCGCTCGCCGCGGAACCAGCCGTTGAGCATCGGCCCACCCGACAGCACGATCGCCGGAATGTCCACCGTAGCCGCGGCCATCAGCTGCGACGGCGTGGTCTTGTCGCAGCCGGTGGTGAGCACCACGCCGTCGATCGGATAGCCGTAGAGGATTTCGACCAGACCGAGGTAGGCGAGGTTGCGATCGAGCGCCGCGGTTGGTCGCTTGCCGGTCTCCTGGATCGGATGCACCGGGAACTCGAAGGCGACGCCGCCGGCTTCGCGAATGCCCTCGCGCACGCGCTGCGCCAGCACCAGATGATGACGATTGCAGGGTGACAGATCGGAGCCCGACTGGGCGATGCCGATAATCGGTTTGCCCGAGGCCAGCTCTTCGCGGGTCAGGCCGTAGTTCATGTAGCGCTCGAGGTAGAGCGCGGTCATGTCCGGGTTGTCGGGATTATCGAACCACTGGCGCGAGCGCAGTTTCTTCTTCTGAGCGGCGGTGGGCTTGATCATGGGCGATCCCCGGAGGCTTGGCCGGACCGATCCGGCATGGTGGCGAGGTGGCGCAGTGTAGCCGGTTCCAAGCCGCTGTGAAGCAGCAACGGCCTAGTTGCTCCGGTTCGGCACGTTCGCCGCTGGCGGTGGCGCTTGCGCGCGGCGCACCAAGGTGTCGATGCCCGCCTCCAATACCGGGTCGGCACCATTGGCATAGGGCAGCGGACGTGCCACTTCGATGTCGGGGGCAACACCGGGGCCTTCCAGGATCTCGCCGTCGATCTCGAGGCCGGTGACGGCCAGATAGAGCAAGTCGCCGCCGGGCATCACGTAGGCGGCAGCCGCGCTCACCGCCCCGGCGGTGTGGGTGCCGATCAACGGACCTTGGCGCTCGCGCTTATAGGCGTGCACGAACAGTTCCCCGGTACTGCGGGTGTGCTGATCGATCAGCACCGCCGTGCGGCCTCTGAGGCTATCGCGGCTGTGGTCCTTGCCATCCTTGTTGCGTGAGCGCATCAGCGGTCCGCGCGGGTCGATGAGGTCGAGATAGCGCGCGGCGTTCTGCCCGGTACCGCCGATCTTGCCACGCATGTCGATGATGACGCCGTCGAGTTGCGGCGTGGCGGCGTGCCGCTTGCCGTCGCGATGGTCTTGGTCCTTGTCGCCGTTCAGGCTGTCGAGCGCTTCGCGCAGCGCATCCGTCGAGTTGTCGCCCACCGACGCCCACACGTGCACGTAACCGATGCGGCGGCCGTCGCGCTCGATGACGCGGGCGCTGGCGGTGGTGGCATCGCGAAACGCCCGCAACGGCGCGATGCTGACCACTTCGACCGTAATCGCCTGCGGCGCCGCCTCGGCAGCCCGCCGTAGGCTGAGCGTGACCGTGTCGCCAATCTTGCCGCGGAACGACCGGATCGGATGGTAGGGCATGCCATCGACGCTCAGCACCTCGTCACCGACCTTGATCCCGGCGCGATCGGCGGGCGAGCCTTCGAGTATGGCATCGACGAAATCGCGACCGTCGGTGTTGACCGAAAACAAGCCGACTCCAGCGTAGCTGACGCCGCTGCCCCAGAAGTGTTGCGCGACGAAATCGCGAATGCGGCTGCTGCCCGAGAACACGTCGAGCAGAATGTAATACTCGACGTCATCCGGCGTGAAGAGACCCGTGTGCGAGGTCTTGAGTTCGGCCAGCAAGGCATTGATGCGCCCCGCCGCCGCCTCCCGCGTCGGCGCCGCCAGCACATTGGGGCGGACCTCGGCGGCGCGACGTTCCCAGCCGCTGCTGGCAATCAGCTCCTTGTCCCAGAACGACTTGCCAATGCGCTCGACGACGGCATCAAACAGGGCTCCGGCGTCGGCCGGCGTGCCCGCCGTGTCGGCGCTGACGCGCGGCGCCTCCTGCGCCATTGCCGCGACGGCAACCAGGACCGTAACGCCAACGGCAACCGCGAGGCTGCACCAGGCCCGTGTGAGCCCGCGCCCGCCATCCGCCGCTCGAACCGCCTCCGCCAGCCAAGCCCGCCGCATGCCTGTCCTTGTTCGCAATGGCACTGTCGATGATCTTGCGGCCGCGCACGAGACCGGCGCCAGTTAAAGCTTGTTAAGCTTGCCCAAGGCCCATCGGCCCCCAACCGCGGCCGCGAGATCGCGGCCAACTGCGGCCTCAGCCGGCAATCAGGCCACCGTCGACCAGCACCTCGGATCCGGTCGTGAACGAAGCGGCCGGTGACAACAGCCACACCACGGTGTTTGCCACCTCGTCGGGCTGTCCCAGCCGACCCAGGGGAATCTGAGCGTTGAGTTTGGCCATGGCCCGTGCCGGATCGGGCCGCGCCTTGACCATGCGATCGACCATGTCGCCTTCGATGAAGGCGGGATGCACCGAGTTGCAGCGCACCGGCGGTCGCTTGCGCGCCCCCGACAGGGCCACGGACTTGGTCAACAATCTGACCGCTCCTTTCGAGGCATTGTAGGCCGCCAGATTGGCGCCGCCGACGATACCGGAGGCCGACGAGATGTTGACGATCGATGGCGCCTTGGATTTGGCCAACAGCGGCATGGCGTACTTGCAGCCCAGGAACACGCCGTCGGCATTGATCGCCATCACGCGACGCCATTCGGCGAAGCTCGTCTGCTCCACATCGCCGGGCGTACCCACACCGGCATTATTGACGAGGCCGTCGAGACGGCCATGTCCGCGCCCGATCTCTTTCATCGCCGCTTGCCAGTCGTCCTCGCGTGTCACGTCGAGCGCAATGTCGAGGCCACCGCGCTGGCCGAGGTCACTGCGAATGGCTTTGCCGCCCGCGGCTTCGATCGCCGCACACATGGCCGTGCCGAGCGTACCGAGCGCACCGGTCACCAGCACCACATGCCCCGCCAGCAGCCCACCGGTCATCGTCTAGCCTTTCTGCGCCGCCCCCAACGTTGGCCGAGCGCTCGCCCAATGCTGAAGGTCGCATAGTACATCATCAGGTTGAGAGGGAGACTAAACAACATCAGCTCGAACCTCGCCCCGTCTCCGGCCAAGGTCGCCTGCAACAGCACGTACTGTGCTGCCGCCACGGCGCAGGCGAGCACCGCCGGTACCCACCAGTAGGGCAGCTTGTAGCCAAGCACGCCGGCGAGAATGCTACCGGCCCAGAACAGCATCGAGCCACCCGGCGCCTAGGCGCAGGCCGCGGCGGCATGCCGGGGCTGGCGCGACCGGCAGCCCGGCGCCGATGCTTGCCGCTTTTTCGCTGCCGATGCGCATGCCTCCTCCTGGAACCGGCGCCGCCTCCCCGCTACTGTAGCGCAAAGGGGGGGCCGACCCTAGCCGACAACCCCGATCGTCTCGCGCCACGGTGCGGCAACGGGCGAAGATCTTTCAGCCGGCACCAACGAAAGGCAAGCATGCCAAGCCTGACCGAATACATGTCCGCTGCCGCCAGCCTGCCGCAGGACGGCACGCTGGGTGCCCTCGCCGGCCGGGTCTGGCTGCCTTCGGTCGAGGGCCCCGCCGTCGTCGCCGTGCGCGCGCAGGGGCTCTACGACATTTCGCGCCTGGTGCCGACCATGCGCGATCTGTGCGAGGCCTCCGAACCGGCGCAGATCGTCAGGGATGGCGCTGGTGAACGCATTGGTTCGCTGGCAGAGGTCCTTGCCAATACGCCCGAGCCCGGTCGCGACCCCGGCAAGCCCTGGCTGTTGGCCCCAATCGATCTGCAGGCCATCAAGGCGGCCGGCGTGACCTTTCCCCGCTCCATGCTGGAGCGGGTGATCGAGGAGCAGGCGCGAGGTGCGCCGGACAAAGCCGAAGCCATTCGCGCCAGCGTCGCCGCCCAGTTCGGCGGCGATCTTGCCAAACTGGTGCCCGGCAGCGTCGAGGCCGCCGAGCTCAAGCGGGTCCTGATTGCGCAAGGCGCATGGTCGCAGTACCTCGAGGTCGGCATCGGGCCGGATGCAGAGATCTTCACCAAGGCGCAGCCGCTGTCGGCGGTCGGCCACGGCATGGATGCGGGTCTCAATCCGATTTCCAACTGGAACAATCCCGAGCCGGAGGTGGTGCTGCTGGTCGCATCCACCGGAGCCATCGTCGGTGCCACGCTCGGCAACGATGTCAACCTGCGCGACGTCGAGGGCCGCTCGGCGCTGCTGTTGTCCAAGGCCAAGGACAACAATGCCTCGACCGCCGTCGGCCCGTTCGTGCGTTTGTTCGATGCCTCGTTCACCCTGGCGAGCGTGCGCTTAATCGAGGTCAGCCTAAAGGTCGAGGGCGAGGATGGCTTTGTGCTGAGCGGGCGATCGTCAATGCAGGAGATCGCCCGTGATCCTGCCGACCTCGTTGCCCAGATGCTGGGCCGGCACCACCAATATCCAGATGGTGCCGTGCTGTTCCTTGGCACCATGTTCGCGCCGGTCGAAGATCGCGGCGCCAAGGGGCAAGGCTTCACCCACCGCACGGGCGATATCACCACCATATCGGCGCCGGAACTCGGCACGCTCGCCAACCGCATGGCGTTATCGACCGAGGCTCCGCCCTGGACCTTCGGCAGCCGGGCGCTGATGCACAATCTGGCGCGACGCGGCCTGCTGTGAACGCGCGCAGACGGGACAACGTCACGGCATCATGAAAGCGCTCAGCGGTACCCTGGTGGTGTCCTTGGATCAGGCGGTCGCGGCGCCGATGACGGCGCGGCGCCTTGCCGATGCTGGCGCGCGCGTCATCAAGCTGGAGCGACCCGAAGGCGACTTCGCGCGCGACTACGACCGGGCCGTTGCCGGCCAATCCACGCACTTTCTGTGGCTCAACCGCGGCAAAGAGTCGGTGGTCATCGACTTGCGCCAAAGCGACGATCGTCGCCTGTTCGAGGCCCTGCTGGCCAAAGCCGATGTATTCCTCGCCAATCTCAAGCCGGGCGCGCTCGCCAAGCTGGGCTATGGCATCGAGGAGTTGCGCCAGCGCCATCCGCGGCTCATCTGCTGCGCCATTAGCGGCTATGGCGACGAGGGGCCGTTCCGCGAGCGCAAGGCCTACGATTTGTTGGTGCAGGCGGAGTCCGGTCTCGCCTCGCTCACGGGCGGGCCCGAGGCACCGGCACGTGTCGGCGTATCGGTGGTCGATATCGGCACCGGACTCTACGCCTACGAAGCCATTCTCGAGGCCCTGATCCGGCGCAGCCGCACCGGTGAGGGCGCCGTCATCAAGGTTTCCATGTTCGATTGCATGATGGAATGGATGACGGTACCGCTGCTGTTTGCCGAGTGGGCCCAGGCGCCGCAGCGATCCGGTCTCAGCCATCCCTCGCTTGCACCCTATGGCGTGTTCGTGAGCGCTGACGGCGTGCCGATCCTGATCTCGATCCAGAACGATCGCGAGTGGGCGGTCTTGTGCCATAAGGTGCTGGCGCGTCCCGAGCTCGCCAGCGATCCACGCTTTGCCACCAGCCCGGCTCGCCTCGCTCACCGCACGGAGACCGACGCGGCGGTGGCTGAGTGTTTCGGCGCGCTCGAGGTCGTGGCCTTGAGCCACAAACTGGCAGCGGCCGAGATCGCGTTCGCGCGCGTCAATCAGATGGCGGATGTGCTCAAGCACCCGCACCTGCGCCGCGTCAAGGTTGCGACCCCGGCCGGCCCCGTGCTGCTGCCGGCGCCGGCGGCGCGCGCCGACGAAGAGGCGATGGAGTTCGGCGCCATTCCCGCGCTCGGCGCCCACACCGAAGCCGTCCGGCGCGAGTTTTTGGGGCGCTAGCGCAGCACGGCGTCAGCTGAGCCGACGCGGCGCATCGGAGCGTGATCGGGCGGCCACGCCAGCGCCCGCTCTCGCAAGCAATCACAGTTCCAACATTTTCTGGTCCCGATACTGGGCACCACGTGGGGGATGTGACCGGTACCTCGAAACCGGAGCCTGGCGTTGGGCGTTTCCAAGACCCTATGTACGATAGTGCACAATATGCTCAAGTCGTGAATTGGGGCCGGGCGCGGACCGCCGAGGCGCGGCTGTCGCTGGGTAAGGCGCTGGCGGCGTTATCGACCAAACTATCGGTGGCGACGGTGCTTGGCATCGGCGCGATCGCCGTGGTGCCGCCGCAGGCGGTATCCACCTTTGGCTTGGCCCCACCGGCGGCAACGCCCGCCATCGAAATCGTACGCCCGAAACAGGTGATGTTTGAGCCATCGCAACCGGTTAAGGGCTTCGCGCTGGTCGCGGCTCGACGCCACCGGGCGCGCACCGCGCCCGCGCCGGATCCGCCGGTGCGCAAGGATTCGGCGATTGCGGTAGAGCCGGAGCCGACCCCGCCGCCGCCGGCGGAAGCTGCCGCCGAGCCGCCCAAGCCCGACGTTTGGCCGGAGGGGGAAGTGATCAGCGCGCTGCGTGCCTGCGTCAAGCTGCTGGCACCGATTGCGGCCGAGGTGGAGGTGGCCGAGCCGGTCAAACATGAGCAGTGCGGCGCCGCCGCGCCGGTGCTGCTGCGGCGGCTGACGAGCGGCGGCAACCGGGTCGAGATCAATCCACCGGCGATGCTCAACTGTGCCATGGTCGCTGAGCTCCACGCCTGGGTCACCGAGGTGGTGCAACCGGCGGCGACCGAAGCCTTTGGCAGTCCGATCACGCGATTGAGCAATGTCTCGGGGTATTCGTGCCGCAATCGCAATGGCAGCCAACGGGAAAGTGATCGCTTGAGCGAACACGCGCTTGCCAATGCCATCGATATCTCCGGCTTCGTGACCGCCGATGGGCGCGCGATCGACGTGGTACGCCACTGGGGGCCGACGGTGCGCGACCAGAAGGAGGCGACGGTGGCGGCGGCGCGGGCCAAGGACGGCAAGGAGCCGGCGGCCAAGTCGGAACCGGCCAAAGCCGAACCGCCAATGCGCACGCCAAGCGCGGTTTCGCGCCTGGGCGGCAATCATCGCCGGGTCGCTGCCATCGGCGACGACCGGGCGGCGACAGCGCCACCGCCGCGCCCCGGTCACGGCGAGGAAACCGGCCGCGAGGCGCAGGCAGCGGCGGCAGCCACGACCCAGGCGCGGCAAACGGCACAAGCCAGTGTCGAGGGCGCGTTCCTGCGCCGGCTGCACAAAGGGGCCTGCGGAATGTTCGGCACCGTGTTGGGGCCGGAGGCCAACGAGGCCCACCGCAACCACTTCCATCTCGATCTGGCACCGCGTCGGCGCAGCGCCTTTTGCGAATAAGCAGCGCCTTTGCGCGCCATGCGGTGCGGCGCCGCCCGCGGCGTAGACCCGGATCACGACCCAGCATAGAGTAGCCGCCGGCAGCATGCGCGGCCGAGGCCGCCAACCGAGGCACCCGAGCCATGGAACAGGTCCCCGTCGAAACCGCGGAACGCAAGGCCTTCTACGATCGCATCGACAAGGAGAACATGACCGCGCTCTGGACGGTGCTGGGCGCCCTGATCACGCCGGAACCGAAGAGCGCCTGCCGGCCCGCGGTATGGCAATTCGATACCATCCGCGCGGCCATGCTCGAAGCCGGCCAGCTGATCACGGCCAAGGAGGCGGAGCGGCGCGTCTTGGTACTCGAGAACCCCGGCCTGCGTGGACAATCCAAGATCACCACCTCGCTCTATGCCGGGGTGCAGCTCGTCATGCCGCACGAGGTGGCGCCCGCCCACCGCCATTCGCAATCGGCGCTGCGGTTCGTGCTCGAGGGCAACGGCGCGCACACCACCGTCAACGGCGAGCGCACGCCGATGCATCCCGGCGACTTTATTATTACGCCCTACATGGCCTGGCACGATCACGGCAACGAAACCGATGAGCCGATATTCTGGCTCGACGGGCTCGACATTCCGTTGATCCAGATCCTCGACGCCTCGTTCGTGGAGCGGCTCGAGGAGGACGAACAGCCGATCGGCAAGCCGGAGGGCGATTCGATGGCCCGCTACGGGGCAAACCTGCTGCCGATCGATCACAAGCATGGCTCGGCAACTTCGCCGATCTTCAACTACCCCTATGGGCGCACGCGTGAGGCCCTCGATCGGCTTGCGCGCAGCGGCCCGATCGATCCCTGTCACGGCGTCAAGCTGCGCTATGCCAATCCGCTGACCGGGGACCATGCCATGCCGACCATGGCAACGTTCATGCAATGGCTGCCCAAGAGCGGCAGCACCAGTCGCTATCGCTCGACCGATGCGTCCGTGTTCGTGGCGATGGAAGGCAGCGGCCGCACGCGCGTCGGCCAGACCACGCTGGAGTGGAGGCCAAAGGACATTTTCGTGGTGCCGAGCTGGCAGCCGGTCGTGCACGAAACCGACGCGGAAAGCGTACTGTTCAGTTTCTCCGATCGTCCGGTGCAGGAGCGGATCGGGGTGTGGCGCGAGGATCGCGGCAACGCCTGAGTGCGGCGCCGTGGCTTTGAGCCGCATCATGAGGGACGCGTAGGGCAACCGGGACACAAGCCCTTGGCCGCAAACCCCACTCCCGACCCCGGTTGCGACCGCCGCGGGTCAGCAGGCACCGACGATGTCCTCATCATCGGTGCCGGCATCGGCGGCCTGACGTTGGCGCTGGCGCTCGCCCAGCGTGGCATCCCGGCGCGCATCTACGAAGCGGCGGCAGCGCTTGAACCGATTGGAGCCGGGCTCAATTTGCTGCCGCATGCGGTGGCGGTGCTGGCCGAGCTCGACCTGTTCGAGGCGCTGGCCAAGGCGGCGGTGATCACGCAGGAATCGATCTTCTTCAACCGCTTCGGCCAGCTCATCTATCGCGAAGCCGCCGGCCGGCATGCCGGCTATCCATGGCCGCAGCTATCGATGCATCGGGGCGACACGCAGCTCGTGCTGCTCGATGCCGTGCGGCAACGGTTGGGTTGGGAGCGGGTCTATTTCGGCTGGCGCTGCACCGGCGCCACCGAGCGGGCCGGTCGCATGGTCGCCGAGTTTACCGCCGACAGCGGCGCCAACTTGCCGCCGCAGACCGGCTCGATCCTGATTGCCGCAGATGGCATCCACTCGGCCATCCGTCGACAGCTTTACCCGACAGAGAGCGAGCCGATCTACTCCGGTGTCAATATGTGGCGCGGCTTGACGCGGCAGCCGCCGTTCCTGACCGGCGCCAGCATGGTGCGCGCGGGCTGGCTCTCGACCGGCAAGATGGTGATCTATCCGGTGCGCAACCATGCCGACGGCAGCCAGCTCATCAACTGGGTCGCCGAGCGCGAAACCCCCAACTACCAGCGCTGGGACTGGACCAGGCCGGGCCGGGTCGACGACTTCATCGGCGCCTTCGCCGACTGGCAGTTCGATTGGCTCGATGTGCCGGCAATGATCCGCAATGCCGATTCGATCCTCGAATTTCCCATGGTCGACCGCGATCCCCTGCCGCGCTGGAGTTTCGAGCGCATCACGCTCATGGGTGACGCAGCGCATCCGATGTTGCCGCGCGGATCCAACGGCGCGGTGCAGGCGATCCTCGATGCCCGCGACCTGGCGCACCGGCTCGCCACCAGCAGCGATTGGGTGCGCGCGCTCGAGGCCTACGATCAGCATCGGCGCGCGGCAACCACCGCGGTGGTGCTCACCAACCGCAGCCAGCCACCCGACGCCATTCTGCGCGAGATCCATATTCGGACCGGCGACCGGCCATTCCGGCATATCGACGATGTCATCAGCGCCGCCGAGCTCGCCGAGATCGCCAACAGCTACAAGACCATCTCGGGCTATGGCCGCGGCGGGGCCGGGTCTGGCGCGGCGGCCCCGGCTTAGGGCTTCGCGTCCAGCGCTTGTCGCAGCCGCTTGAGGCTTTAAGCTCGGCGGCCGCACGAGGCCGGCGGCCGCACGGCTAAAGTCAGGGCCAAAGTCAGGGAGGCACCGCCAACTATGGCACAGCATGATGTTTCGCGCCGGCAGCTCGCCAAGGCCGCACTCGCACTCGCCTTGTTGCCCCACCGGCTGGCGGCCCAGCCGTTGTCCGACCGGCCGATCACCATTGTGGTGCCGTTCACCGCCGGCACCGGTATCGACATCTTGGCACGGATCTTCGGCGATGAATTGCAGCAGCGTTGGGGCCAGACGGTCACCATCGAGAACCGACCGGGTGCCAGCGGCAACATCGGCTCGCAATACGCCGCGACGCGGCCAGCGGACGGCCATAGCATCATGATGACGGTCAACACCTTCGTGATGAATGTCAGTCTCTTCAAGTCGGTCCCCTACGACCCGCAGAGAAGCTTCGCCCCGATCGTCGAGGTTGCCGTCGGCCAGCTGGCGCTTGCGGTTCATCCCTCGCTGCCCGCGCAATCCGCCCGCGCGCTGGTGGCGCTGGCCAAGGAAAGCCCGGGCAAGATCAACTACGCCTCGCCCGGACGCGGCACTCCACAGCACTTGGCCATGGAGCTCCTCAAGCTGACGGCGCAGATCGATCTGGTGCACGTACCCTATTCCGGCTCGGCCGGGGCCGTGCGCGACCTGGTGGGCGGGCACGTCGGCGCCATGTTCATTCCGCTCCACACCGTGTTGCCGCTCGCCAACGACAAACAGGTGCGCCTACTGGCGATCGGCAGCGCCGAGCGCTCGGCGCTGGCGCCCGACATTCCGACCTTCGCCGAGGAAGGCCTGGCCGGCATTGACATCGAGCTGTGGTATGCGCTGCTGGGGCCGGCCGGCACCCCAGCCGATCTGGTTGCCCGCTACAATCAGACTGCAAACGACATCCTGAGCAGCAGCACGGTGCGCGATGCTTTGGCAAAACAGGGGCTCAATGCCCGCGGCGGATCGCCGGCCGACCTCGCCCGCCTGATTGCCGCCGACCAGGCGCGGTGGGCCAAAGTGATCAAGGACGCCGGCATCGCCCCTGCCGATTAGTGGCGGGGCGCCGCTCCAGCTTTGCGCGGCAATTGCCCGAACCGGGGCCCTTCGCCTCGCTGTTGGGGTAGCCCGCTGCGACACCGGCTCAGCCCGCCGAAACCGGCTTGCGGCAGCCCTGGCGCGGCGCTAGCCATGAGACAGCAACGAGCGCCCGCGGGCGCCTGGGAGCGGCCGAAAATGATCCCCAACGACATCCCCACGCTCAATTTCGACCTCGGCGAGACCGCCGATCGGCTGCGCGACAGCGTGCGCGCCTTCAGTGCCGATTTGATCGCGCCGATCGCGGCCGAGATCGACAAGAGCAACATCTTCCCCCGTCACCTGTGGCCCAAGCTCGGCGAGCTCGGGGTGCACGGCATCACGGTTGAGGAAGAGTACGGCGGCGCCGGCCTTGGCTACTTGGAACATTGCATCGCCATGGAGGAGATCAGCCGCGCCTCGGCGGCGGTTGGGCTGTCCTATGGGGCGCACTCCAATCTGTGCGTGAACCAGATCCGGCGCAACGGCACCGCCGCGCAGAAGCGCGCGTTTTTGCCCAAGCTGATCACCGGCGAGCACGTCGGCGCGCTCGCCATGTCGGAGAGCGATGCCGGCTCCGATGTCGTCTCGATGCGGCTGCGTGCCGACCGGCAGGGTGAGCGCTACGTTCTCAACGGCAGCAAGATGTGGATTACTAATGGCCCCTGCGCCGACGTACTGGTGGTCTACGCCAAGACCGATGCCGCGGCCGGGCCGCGCGGCATCACCGCCTTTGTCGTCGAGAAAGGCACAAAAGGCTTCACCACATCCCCGAAACTCGACAAGCTCGGCATGCGCGGCTCCGATACCGGGGAGTTGGTGTTCGAGGACTGCGAGGTGCCGGCGGAGAACGTGTTGGGCGAGGTCGGCCGCGGCGTCAACGTGCTAATGAGCGGGCTTGACTACGAGCGTGCGGTGTTGGCAGCGGGCCCGCTCGGCATCATGCAGGCGGCGCTCGATGTGGTTATCCCCTACGTGCATCAGCGGCGACAGTTCGGCGAGCCGATCGGCAGCTTCCAACTGGTGCAGGGCAAGCTCGCCGACATGTACACCAGCATGAACGCCTGTCGCGCCTATGTCTATGCGGTGGCCAGGGCCTGCGACCGCGGCGAGACGGCGCGCAAGGATGCCGCGGGCGCCATCCTCTATGCCGCCGAGAAGGCGACCGCGATCGCCCTCGACGCGGTGCAGCTGTTGGGCGGCAACGGCTACATCAACGACTTCCCCACCGGGCGCTTGGTCCGCGATGCCAAGCTCTACGAAATCGGTGCCGGCACCAGCGAGATCCGGCGCTGGCTGATCGGCCGCGAGCTGTTCGAAGAAAGCCGCTAGCCGGCGCCCGGCGGGCCGGCGGCAGCGCCATCGGGGCCAAAGCGAGCCGCGGTCCCGCGGCGGAGCCCGGCTGGCGGCGGCGAGCGACCGGCATTGACCCGGCAGAGCCGCCGGTGTTGGATGCCGCAGCCGTCCTTTGCCAGCGGGATCGTGGCCACCCAGGCCACGCCTTGACAAATATTGAGCACCGAGCTTGCCCCGAACCTCTTCGAATAATACTCGAACCTCCAGTCATGCCGTCCAGAATCAGGCGTTGCCCACTGCCCCGGAACCGCAAGAGCGTTCGCTATGACGAGCCCAGCCGCTGATCCAATCGTCATCGTCGGCATGGCCCGCACGCCGATTGGAGCCTTTCAGGGTGCGTTGGCGCCGCTGACGGCCGCCGAACTCGGCAGCACCGCGATCAAGGCCGCGGTGGCGCGCGCGGGGCTCGGCGGCGAGGCGGTCAGCGAAGTCTTGATGGGCTGCGTGCTACCCGCCGGCCAAGGCCAGGCACCGGCACGCCAGGCTGCGCTGGCGGCCGGGCTACCCGACAGCGTCCCCTGCACCACCGTCAATAAGATGTGCGGCTCGGGCATGAAGACGGTGATGATGGCCTACGACGGCTTGCACGTGCGGGCCGACGACATCGTCGTTGCCGGCGGCATGGAAAGCATGACCAACGCCCCCTACCTGTTGGCGAAGATGCGGCGCGGGGCCCGGCTCGGTCACGCCGAGGTCAAGGACCATATGTTCCTCGACGGCCTCGAGGATGCTTATGACAAGGGCCGACTGATGGGCAGCTTCGCCGAGGACTGCGCGCAAAGCTATCAGTTCACGCGCGCAGCCCAGGATAACTTTGCGACCACCAGCCTTGAACGGGCACGCCGGGCCAACAGCGACGGCTCCTTTGCCGCCGAGATCGTGCCGGTTGCGGTCAAGGGGCGGGGCGGCGATCAACCGCTGACGCAGGACGAACAGCCGTTTACGGCCGATCTCGCCAGGATCCCCAAACTGAAACCGGCATTTCGTGACGGCGGCACGGTAACAGCCGCCAATTCGAGCTCCATTTCCGACGGCGCGGCGGCGCTAGTCCTGATGCGGGAAAGCCATGCCCGACGCCGCCGCCTGCAGCCGCTGGCCAGCATCGTGGGCGTCGCCAGTGTGGCGCAGGCGCCGCCCCTGTTCACGACCGCACCGGTGGCCGCCATCAAGACCTTGCTCGCAGCGATCGGTTGGTCACGCGACGAGGTCGGGCTCTACGAGATCAATGAGGCGTTCGCGGTTGTGAGCATGGCGGCTATGCGCGAGCTGGACCTCTCCCACGATAAGGTCAACGTGCACGGGGGCGCCTGCGCGCTCGGCCATCCGATCGGGGCGTCGGGGGCGCGCATCCTGGTCACCCTGCTGAGCGCCATGGGAAAGTACGGCCACCAGAAGGGTGTTGCCACGCTCTGCATCGGTGGCGGCGAGGCAACGGCGGTTGCCATCGAGCGCGCGACCTGAGGTATGCTGGCGGGGGTATAGAAGAGTGCAGGCGAGAGGGCGGCGGCAGCGATCGCGGTTAGGGCGCGGGCGGGGCGGCGAAGCGCTAGTCGAACAGCGAGGGGAGGGGGGTGCGTGCCATCATCCAGCCAGCTAAGTCAACGAGCTAGCAAAGATTGTCGGGCAGGCTCGTGGCGGAGCCGGTTCGAAGCTGGCGGCGCGATCTCTACTTGCGAATGATTTGCAAGAAGGGTAAGGTGCGTCGGGATGTGGAGGGGCCGCCGGAGCCGTCAATGCTCAATAAACTCGATCGGGAACTGCAAGGCACGCTTGCGGGCGATGTCAAGGGCTGGAGGCGCGACCGAGGCGACGCGCCGCTGGCCGATGTCAATCGCACCATTTCCGTGCGCGGCGCCACGGTCGGTCGGCGGCTGGCTGCCTTCCTGGGGCCGGGGTATTTGGTGGCGGTCGGCTACATGGACCCCGGCAACTGGGCGACCTCGCTGGCGGGCGGGTCGAAATTTGGCTACACGCTGCTGGTTGTGGCCCTGATTTCCAACATCATGGCCATCATGTTGCAGGCCCTGTGCGCCCGGCTGGCGATTGCCTCCGGACGCGATCTGGCGCAGGCGTGTCGTGATGCCTATCCGCCGTGGGCCGCCTACCCGCTGTGGCTTGCGGCGGAAGTCGCCATCATTGCCACCGACATCGCCGAGGTGATCGGCACCGCCATCGGTCTCAACTTGCTGTTCGGGATACCGGTCGAGATCGGCGTGCTGCTCACCGCTCTCGACGTGTTCCTTATTCTCTATCTGCAGAAGCTCGGGTTTCGCTTCCTCGAAGCGTTCATCATCGTGCTGCTCGGTATCATTACCGCCTGCTTTGCCATCCAGATCGCCCTCGCCGACCCGGAGCTCGGGCCGTTGATCCGCGGCTTCGCTCCGACCACGGACATCGTCCGCAATCCGGAGATGCTGTACCTGGCGATGGGCATCCTCGGCGCCACCGTCATGCCGCACAATCTTTACCTGCATTCGGCCATCGTTCAGACCCGCGCCTACGGCGAAACGCTCCCCGCCAAGCGCGAGGCGCTCAAGTACGCCACGATCGATTCCACGATTGCGCTGATGTTCGCGCTATTGATCAATGCCTCGATTTTGATCCTGGCCGCGGCCAGCTTTCATAAGGCGGGACATACCGAGGTCGTCGAACTGGGCCAGGCGCAGGCGCTGCTGGCGCCGCTGTTGGGGTCGTCGCTGGCCCCGATGTTGTTCGGACTGGCATTGTTGTGTTGCGGCCTCAGTTCAACCGTGACGGCGACCTTGGCTGGCCAGGCGGTGATGGAGGGCTTTCTCGACATGCGGGTCGCGGCGTGGCTTCGCCGCGTGATCACGCGGGCGATCGCCATCATCCCGGCGGCCGGCGTCACTTTGTTCTACGGCGAGTCAGAGACTGGTAAGCTGTTGATCTTGAGCCAAGTGATCTTGAGCCTCCAGTTGCCGTTCGCAGTGGTCCCGCTGGTGCAGTTCACGGCCGACCGGGCCAAGATGGGAGCGCTGGTGGCACCGCGGTTGTTGGTCGCGGCCGCTGCGGCGGTTGCAGCCATCATCATCGCGCTCAATCTCAAGCTGCTTTGGCACCAGTTCGTACCCTGATCCCCCCGCCTGCGGAACGTTCGGCGCCATCGGGGGGCGTGGAGGGTTGGCGCCGCCTTCCAGAAAACCCAGGCTTTCCAACGCCGCCACCGAGCAACGGCTTCCTCCGGGGCAGCTCTGGGCCGTCGTTGGCATCGGGCGAGCCCGCGACGGGTGTTCAGGGTTACCAGCGTTGCTACTCTTTGGAGCAAGCGCCCCGGGGCTCCCGTCGAGGAACCCGGCATTTTAACGGGCGTTCTGCAAAGAACTTGTTGGAGAGGAAGAGCGATGCAACGCACTAAACTGGCTCTGATCGGGATCTGTGGGATCGCCAGCCTCGGGCTCGTCCCGGCGCGCGCTGCGGCCGCGCCGGCGCCGGCAAGCCTTACGGCCGCGATTGCCCTTGCCGGCACGCAAAGCAAGCCGCAGGAGGTTGCCTACCGCCGCTGCTGGCGACGCAATGGTGAGCGGCACTGTCGCTGGTATGGATCGCCCTATCGTGGCAATGGGTATGGCTATGGCTACTCCCGCGGGCCCACCTACCCCGAAGCCTATCGCACGGGCTCGAGCCGCTGGTGGCAAGAAATGGACCGTGAGGACCGCGGCGGCCGCGGTAATCGGCCGTAGCCCTCAGTCGATCGCCTCTGGTCCCGCCACGGGTCGCCCCGCCGATGCGCTGGTCCACCGGCGGGGG
>DATFXD010000304.1:0-15985 GCA_035258605.1 Hyphomicrobiaceae bacterium
ACGCGGCAACGTCCCTATCGGCGCCGCCGCAGCCGGGGCGCCGATCGATAGGCACTATAGCCATAGACGGGGCTGCCAGAGCCGAACAGGGCCGGGCGGGTCGATGACACCGGACTTTCCAAGATGCCCTGCATCGTCATCAGTCCGGGCGGGTCGAGCGTCGTGCTGCCGCCGGGCGGCGGTGGCGTGGCTGCGATCTGGGCCCGCGTCAGAGGGCGCGGCCGCGGCGGCAGCGTCGCACGATAACCATAGGCACCATAGACGCGAACCGGTCTGCGATAGCCCGAGGCCTGATCGTCGCACCACCGACCGCAGGCGGTCGCGGGCGCAGCGGTTGCCAACATGACGACGCCACCGACCAACAGCAAGGCGTGGCTGCGCAGGTTAGAGACGTGCATCAATCGCTCCCAAGGTTGAACCGCCTCGAGGCTAGGGGAAGCCACCGGGCGCGCTAATCCGGGCGAGACCCCAGGTCGCACCGGAAAGCACCTGAGGCTCGGGGGACCAGGGTTAGCGCGTTAACCGATGCGGTGGTGGCAGCCAGGCGCGCTCGGTCTTTAAGCCTTTTCAGCGGTCGTGTTGGGACGGCGGCCGTCGCCGTTCTATGGCTCAGTTCGCCGGCAAGACGGAAGACCGTTTTTGAGGCAATCAAAAAGATCCGGACTTTGTCCGCTCACATTACCCACATGTCTCGTTTCAGTTTCAGTACTCGACCCAATTTCAGCGCGCCGCAGCCTGCGCCAAATTGCCCCGCCCGCAAACCAGAGAGAATGAGACCACCAATCCGAGCTTCGATCGCGCTTTGGCGCCTCTCGGGGCAAGCGTGATCCGATCTGTGGCCGGCAGCGGGCGGTCGGCCTTGTGCCGGATCGTGGTAGCCAAGGAGGCTCCCCATGCCAGCCAGCTCCGTGCTGCTTAGAAAACTCTCACTCGGCCTTGTCAGTTTTGGCATCGCCACAGCAGCGGCGAGTTTGTCGAGTTTTGCGCAGTCACAACCGCAAGCACCGGGCTCGCCGCAGGCAAAGCCCAACGTCCTGTTCATCATGGGCGATGACATCGGCTGGATGCAGCCAAGCATCTACCATCGTGGCCTGATGGTTGGGGAAACCCCCAACATCGATCGCATCGGACGAGAAGGTACGATGTTTGTGGACTACGTGGCGATGCAGAGCTGCACGTCGGGACGCAATGCCTTCTTCACCGGCATGTATCCCTTGCGCACGGGCATGATCCCGCCGCAACTTCCGGGCAGCCCGTCCTATCTGCGTCCCGGCACCCCGGCGCTTGCCAAGTTCCTCATCGATCTTGGCTATACCACCGGCGAGTTCGGCAAGAACCACCTCGGTGACCACACCGATTCGCTGCCAACGGCGCACGGATTCCAGGAATACTGGGGCTATCTCTACCACCTCGACGCCATGCAGCAGGTGAGTTTCCCCGACATCAACAAGAACCCGAACGTGCAGGGTGTTGCTGCTCCCTGCAAGAACACGCCGATCCCCGGCCTGTCGGAAGTGTCGGGTGCCGTCGATCCCAAGACCACGCGCTGTCTGACGCCGCCGCGTCCTGTGCTGTGGTGCAAGTCCTCCGACGGCACGGCCAAGAATCAGAATTGCAGCGACGAAGGCCCGCTGACGCTTGAGCGCTCGAAGACCGTGGATGAGGAGATCTCCGCCAAGGTCGTCGACTTTCTCGACCGCAACGATCCGAGCAAGACCGGCAAACCGTTCTTCGTCTGGTACAACCCGGCGCGCATGCACGTCGTCACCGTGCTGTCGCCGAAGTACGAAGCCATGCTGGGCGAGCGCGGCGGTAAGGACTGGGGCGTCAACGAAGCCGGCATGAAGCAGATGGACGACAACATCGGCGACGTGCTGAAGAAACTCGAGGCCATGGGGCAACTCGACAATACCATCGTCGTCTTCACCACCGACAACGGTGCCGAAGCCATCTCTTTCCCCGACGGCGGCGTCACGCCGTTCAAGGGGCAGAAGGGCGAGGCCTGGGAAGGCGGCTATCGCGCTCCGATGGTTGTGCGTTGGCCAGGCCATATCAAGCCGGGCACGGTGCATAGCCAGTTGTTCGCCGCCCTCGACTGGGTGCCGACATTGGTCGACATCGCCGGCGGGCCCAAGGGCGAGGACCTGAAAAAGCAGATCGAGGCCGGCCAGTATCCCGGCATCGTCAAGACCACGCTGGATGGCGTCAATCAGCGCGACTACCTCGAAGGCAAATCCGAGAAGTCGGCGCGCGATTATTTCTACTACTTCTCCGGCGCCACGCCCTCGGCGGTGCGCTACAAGAACTGGAAGATGTACTACACCATGTCGCAGCCTGGTCCGGAAGGCTGGATCCTGCCGCTCACTACGTTCCACTTCACCTTGGTGCAGAACATCAAGCGTGACCCGTTCGAGCAAGCGGTCGGCACCCAGCAGAAGACGGCCATGAGCCTAGGCGGCGCATTGGGCGGGCCGATGACGGCCTTCCAATACGACTGGAACATGCTGCCGCTTGGCCAACAGCTCTGGCTCGAGCACCTGTCCACTTATGAGAAGTTTCCGCCGCTGCAGGCGCCGGAAAGCTACAATCTCAGTCAGGTGATGGATCAGGTGAAGGCCGCCAAGAGCAGCCACGCCGGTGAATAGCGCGCCGGCGCAAGACGTGCACGGGCGCCCAGCGATGGGCGCCCGTATCCACCGGCTACGTCGGAACCGCCGGCGGTTCTCGCACGCAAGCGCAGAACGGCCGAGACCGACAGCAAAGGCCCATCCGGGCGTGATGGATCACCTGTTGCAGGCTGTAAGCAGCGGGCGGGGATGCATGCGCTCCCGGCGTAGCTGTGGTGCCATCCCACAGCGGAACGGCGTCCGGATGACAGACCTCGATGCTGCTAGGGGGTATCGTCGGCAAACGCCTTCTGCGCCCAACACGGATAGCCCGAGTCGCCCCTGTCGTAGCCCGGGTCGCAATAGCCGCTGCTGCCGTCGATGAACAGCGTACCCTCTATTCCCGAAGCCGGCAGGTCGCCCTTGAGTGTGCGCACGTCATAGGTCAGGCTCTTGCCACTCAGGCGTGGATTGTTGAGCACGACCACCGCGCTGGTTGGGGGGGCATTGTTGCTGAGGATCGACAGCACGGCGTTGGGCGGATCACCCTTGAAGCTATTGCTGCCCTCGGTCCATTTCTTCAAAAACAGATCGTTGCGAACGTGACCGACAATGCGCTGCGGGCGGTCCGAGAAGAACACGGTCACCGGCGAGACATCCTGTAAGGTCAGAACGCCGTCCTTGTAGGCGATGTCTTTTGCCGTCTGCACGAACAGGAACTCGGGCGCCTTGGCTGGAGCATTGCTTTGTGCGGTCGCCACCGGCGGTGGAGGGATGAACAGCAATGCCATCGCCGCAACCGCTACCGAGATGTTCGCGCGTGTCAGGTGCGCTGGGGATGATGCAATCGTTCGACGCGCCATGTGCTTGCCTCCGTTACCGTCGGATGGAGCCTTGATCGACCGCCAATGTGGAGCGCTCCCGATAGCATGCTATCGAGGCGTGCCCGTCGGGGGCAAATTGGGGTACACTCACCTTATGCTAGCCGGCCGTCGCACCGGAACAATCAGGCAAAACCCGCGCATTGGCGGCGATAGAGCAGCGCCTCGCCTCAAGGTTTGTTTGGCTGCCCGCGATTGCCTGGACGCGCGCGGGAACGGCATTGCCGCGCAAAGCCACCGAACGCTTTTGGCTGCCACCGCAAACGGCGTCGGCGACGTCGAATTGCACCGCGGCCCGCACCTCGGCGCGGTGCTGTGACAGCCCGCATCGGATCAGCTTTGATCGACGCGCTCGTGCGTTGACATTGGGGTGATGCAACGGCGCTTGAACTGGCCGCGCGGCCAGCGCCCAGGCGCGTCGCCTGCTCGCCAACCTTCGGCAAGGTGCGGCCAGGGCCGCGCGGCTACAGGTTATGCACCATCCGGGCGCATGACCGGCAGCGCATCACGGCGGACACTGCAAAAAGCGGGTCAGCTGCTCGGGGGAGTACCAGGGCTGATCCGCAGATATGCTTCTCGTCATGCAGCCGTTGAAGAACGTGGCGCAATAGGCTTGCTTTTCCGCCGCAGTGCGCGCCAGCGGGTTCAGCGCTTGGTCGGCGCGCATGCAGGACGATACGGCGCCGTTGCATATGTCCTTCCGGCACTCATCGCCGGCTGGAGAAGCTAAGGCCGCCGCCGCGAAAGTGCACATCAAGGCAACGGCGCCGAGACACCCGGCCTTGGCCCTAAACACACCGATGCCGTTCATGGTCCTCGATCCTACCGTTGCCAACAGCGGCACCCCCCAGGTCTCGCCGTACCGGTTGGCGATCGCTGGCAGCCCCACCCGGCCGCCAGCGAGATCTTGCTCAAAGGCTCGAAGCGCCAGACAGGAACTGCTTGCGACGTCGCTGCAGCGTGAGCGGGAGCCCGGCTATTCGTGATCCGGCGTCCCGTCCACCAGGTACAGTTTGCCGCCGGAGCGGTAGATAATGGCGCCATTGGTGACTTCGTGGGCACCCTTGCCAAGGGCGTCCGCGGTCGGGGTGGCTTTTGGTTTACCCAAGTGCAGCTTGAAGTTCGACCGGTCGACATAGACCCCCTCATGATCGGCGAGCTCGGCCATGGCCTTCGACTCGGCCCTCATGTACTGCGGCATACCCAACTGCGAACCCGGACCCGACATCCCGAAGTCGGCAATGGCAAGACTTGAGACGCCGAGCACAAACCCCGCCGCGGCGCCGCCAATGATAGCCAGGGTCGATCGTGCAAGTGACATTGCAATTCTCCGTGTAGAACGTTGCCTTGAGCATTTGGCACCCGACGGGCGGTCGGCGAAATCCGCGCAAGCACCGATGCCAACCGGGGCGAAACCCTAGGTTGATGGCCGACGCTCCAGACCGGAAGCCGCGCTCGCGCCGATCACATTCGCCGCGGCTAGTGGCCCAACGGCTTTGGGCTTTCGGGGGGCAGCCATTCCTTGTGCAGGGTCTGTTTCACCAGGTCTTGGTCGAGATGCGGGCCGATCAGCTGTTTGAAGGCAAACGCCACTTCATCATATTCGCGCTTGCAATCGCGCGCGCGCGCCTCGGGCAGGTATTTCTCCTCGACCACGAGTTTGAAGGTCTCGGGATCGGCGCCATAGGCAATGCACAGCAGATTGAAAAACCGTTGCGCGGGCATGCTGTGCATGTCGGAAAATGCCTGCAGCGGCACGATTGACGCCGAATCCTGGATGGCGCTGTTGTAGGAGTAGGCGGCACCCGCAATCAGCCGCCGAGCGTCATCTTTCCCCAAATGCAGGATCATGAAGGTCGAGAATTCATCGGCCGCATCCTCCGCCGAACCGAAGCTCGGCACCTGCAGCAGGTCAAACATGGCATGGCCGAACTCGTGGGCAACGACGTAGAAGAACTGGCCCGCCATGGCGTCGACCGGCGTCACCCCTGCTGGCCCGACCGCCTTGGGGGCGCTCTGCACGATTTCATCGAGGTATTCATAGCAAAGCGTCACCGTCGGTCGCTGGTACCAGGCATTTGATTTGCCGCACTCGACCGTCCTCACGGTCAGATCGGTCGGCAACCGAAATGGAGTGAACAGCTGTTGGATCTTCTCGAGGCCTTGGGCATCCTTGATTTGCTTGTAGACCGGCTGATATCGCGGATTTTGCGGCGGCACGTATTCGAATTGGATGCGATTGGGGCGAGGCTCGTCGTTGCTGGAGGTGGCCAGCACCCGCTCGACGTTGGTCTCGGCCAACGCCCATGGGCAGGCAATCAAAGTCAGCGCCGGGATGGTGGCGGCAATGAGCGGCCACAGGCGGGAGGATGGGCGCAGCATGGCAAGCCCTTCGCATGGAGTGGGTGAAAACGCCCTTGAGCGTCGTGTCGCAAAGCTCTCCAGCTCTACTGAGCCGCCGGTGGCAGTGCCATCCGGTGAACCCATGACGGTGAGGGTGGGTCAGACTGGAGGCGCGGCCTCCTGTTTCCACGCTGTGGCGCCGGTCGTGTGCGCCAGCTGCCGGTGGCGGATCACGAGGGTGCTGATCCCAGCCCGCCCAACGTCACGGTGAGCTGGCATCCGCCTCTTGAGGTACCAGCGCTTCGCCGGGTCGGTCCTGGAAATTGAGCACCGTCCGCGGCGGAATCGGCGCCTGTTGCCGCGGACGCTTGCCCAGGGTCAGGAGCCGCTGCAGCCAGGTAAGCTCCTGCCCGGGCTGCTTCGGGATCCCGACATAGTTGATGGCCAGCCCGCCGCGGGCTTCCTCGATGCAAAAGTAGTTCAAGCGATACGAAGGATAATAGATCGCTGGCAATAGACCAAAGCGGACCGGTACACGCTGCAACAGCTTGAGCCAGGTCCCGGTATTGAGAACCACTCGGCCGTCCGGTGTCAGCTCTTTCAGAAACGCGGCGTGTGTGTGGCCGAACACGAACACCGCTACCCGCGCATCGTCTTTGAAAACCGCCGCCGCCGCATCCAGATAACATGCTTCCGAATCGAGCGCGGGCATCATCCACTGGCTGGTCAGCACGTGGAAGCGACGCAAGGTTCGCTTGAGGTCGTGCAGCAGCAGCAGCAATGGTGCGCCGAACAGGATCAGGAACACCGAGTTGATCGCGATCACCACCTGCAGGACATTGTCGATGATTCCGAGCCGCGTCATCAGTGGATTGTGGAATAGAATATTGTAATCGAAAATACCTAGCACCCGCAGCAGCTCACCCACTATCGCTACCAAGGTGACGCTGGAGAGAAGCAGAAACGGCAGCAGCAGCCAGCGTAAGACGGTGCCCATCTCGCGGTAGAAATAGTTCGACAAGAACCAGTCGGGGATCTGCATGGTGCCGACCGAGCGAATGTCCTTGAGCCAATCGCCTCGCCCAAAATCGGCATATCGGCTGGCTCCGCCGACGAAGGTTTCGGTGATGAAGTAGCCGACGGGAAGGGCGTGGAGATTGCCGTAGTCCGGGAAAGCGTTGAATTGATCGTGCTGCTGGCCGTGCTCGATCCAGATCTTTTTGCCGCCGAGGCTACGAACCAGGACCAGGCTGGTGTCCAAATCGACGTTGTAGGCGCGAAGCTCGTTGCGGTAAGCGGGATTGCAAGCGAGGTCGTAATCGTGATTGCCGACCATCATCGTCACCTTGATGCGCGCGCCGGTGGCCTTGAGCTGATCGAAGATCGCCTGGTGCGCCTTGATGATGTGCGCCAGCTTTTCGGTTCCGCGCACCATCGTCAGTTCCCAAAAGCCGAAGGTATCGCCGATGATCAGTAATTCGGTGTCGGGAGTTTCGCGTTCCAATTGCTTCAGGAAGGCGATGAACTCGGCGGCATAGTCGCAATGCTGCAGCTGGCCATCACCGCCCATGTGCAGGTCGCTGACGAAGTAGTATTTCTGTGCCAACTGAGGTCTCCTGGCCGCCGGCAGCCACCGCCCGGCACCGGGGCGGGCGCGAAATCAGCGCGACATTGGCTGACAACCGCCCAGTCAGTGGCTAGTCGATGCGCCGCAACTGATAGAGGCGGACCAGCACGTAGACGAAGACGGCGAGGAAAAAGATCAGGCCCTGCAGCGCGGCACCCGGATGCTCCACCATCAGCCCTTGTACAAACCGAATGAGGCCCACCGGCCAAGCCAGGCTGATGGCTGCCACTTCCAAAAGCGAGCTCGGCCTGGCGCGCACGGATGCGCCAGTGCCAACTTTAGCGCGATGCTCTTGCACGACCTGGACCCGCATGGTGCCCTCGTTGACGGCGTAGATCGAGGCTCTCTTCTACGCACAAATTTGCCGCAAGCCACTCGGCGAAAGCCCCAATCCTGGGCGCGGGAAACCATGTGTTGGAGGGCCAGGGAACGCGGAAGCGTAATACCGCCAAGATCCGGCGCGGGGCCGAACGGCAATCGCCTGCGCTGCCTGGTCCGTTCGCCGCCGCCATGTGCTACCCTCCCGAGCGCCTTGTTCCGGACGGGCCACCGCCGCTGCCGTCCTAGGCACGGGTCCCGACGGCCGGTAAGCCGGCGCCCAGCCGGTTGGCGCTTATTCGGCGGCGATCTTGCCAGCCGCGGCGCGTGCCTCGATGGCGGCGATGGTTTGCGCCAGCGTCTCCCCGTCAGGGTCCCGTACCGCCGCCAAGCGGCTCTGCAGCACGGCATCGGCGAACACGACACCGGCGAGCCGCCCCACCAGCGCGGGTTCGATGACCCGGGCCGCGATCCGCGCCCAGTTCGCCTGGCCGCGCTTGTAGGTCTCGGCGTAGCCTTTGATGAGCTCGGCGGTCGCCACCACTTCGCGGGCGGCTTGCGGATCGACCGCGAGCGTGCGTTCGACGAGCCGCAGCCAGCGCTCGACCCAAGCGTCCTCGTCGGCATACTTGAGCGTGCGCGGGCGCCAACGCCTGAACGCGGCCAGCGCGCGCAGGCGCAAGAAGCCGAGCGGACGCGTGCTCCTAACCCGCATGGCCCAGCCGCGGTCTGCCCGCACCCGCGGCAGCAACCAGCGGCCGATCGTTGCCGGCAACAGCCCGAGCACCTCTTCGGCGCCGGGTTTCATGTATTCGGTAACATCGATGATGTCGCCGCCGCGCGCACCGGCTTCATCGCGCAGGCGCTCAAAGCGCGCCGCACGCAGTTTGAGTTGGGCGACCCGGATCACATCTTCAACGCTCATGCGCAGCGCCAGCTGCCGCGCCAGCTCGGCAATGAACCGCGCATCTGCGCCGTCGTGACCGACAAAGCGGCGCACGCGTTCGAGGTAGCGCCGGGCGTAGGCCGCATCCTGGTAATCGGTGAGGCGAGCAACCGCCGCGGCCAGCACGCTGCGCGCCTCGGCGGGAAATTCGCTAACATCGCCGGCGGCGTCGTCGGTTGGCGGCAGCGGGGGTGTTGCCGGCGCCGGCTCCGGCGCCCGGGCGTGATCGGCAACCGCCGCCAGGCCCGCGGCAAAACCCGCAAGGTTGCGATCGACGGCGACGCCATGGCGGCGAATGGCGCCGCGATAGGCCTCGAGCGCAATCGGCAGCACCTCGGCTGCCGCCAGCGCACCCAGCAGCACGGCGTTGACAAAGCTCTTGGATCGGGCCGCCACGGCCGCGAAGTCGGCGAGGATCAGCCGCCGCGCTGTGTCCGCCGCCAGTTGGCGCATGCGCTCACCATCGAGGCGGCCGTCGGTCATGGCCGACTTTTCGTCGACGGTGAACACCCGCGCCGTGGACGCGATCAAGGTTGTGCGCTCCGGAGTAACGAAGCCGGCAAGGATGGCGCGGGTCGCCTCCAGCATCTCGCTCGCAATCATGATGTCGACTTCACCGGGTGCCGCATTCAGCGCCAGCACCGGCCGCGCGTCGCCGGCGCGGTGGCGGGTGGCCGCGCCCGGCACGATCTCCAGGTAGTAAGTGGTCGCCCCGGTCCGCTGGGCCACGCCGGGAATAAACGTTCCCTGCGCGTAGTGCCCGCTGGCTATCGCCGCGTCATTGAGCCAAGCCGCCAACACATGCCCGCCTTCGCCGCCGAGGGCCGCCAGCAACAGCTTGATGGGCTTGGCGCTATCCATGAGCTCACTCGGCCGCGACCAGGTGCTGTGAGCGCCGTCTGCTGGCGCCGATGCCGCGCACGATGACCGCCGAGGCACGCCAGCGCAGCCGGTCCCACCAGCTCGGATTCTCGATTATGTCGATCTGCGCGAACGAGGGGCACAGCTGCGCCGCATGCGCGATCTCACCGCACAGACCGCAGCCGACGCAGTCGTTGTTGACGTGCGCCACCGGATCGCGGCGCAGCGGATCCGGATTGGCCTTAACGGTCAGCGACGGACAGCCCGAGAGCCTGATGCACGAGTGGTCGCCGGTGCATACCTCGGGATCGACCCAGTAGCGCGTGCGCACCACGCGCTTGCCGGCGGCGCGGCGGCGCGCCAGTTCGGGCCGAATGCGACGCTGCCGCGCCAGCTGACATTCACCGTCGGCGATGATGACCTTCAGGCCGTTCTGGCCGCTGCGCATCGCCTGGCGCAGGCGGTTGGCCACCGCCCGGACGCCATAGCTGCGCACGCGCTTGATCCAGCCCACGCCGATACTTCTCAGCGCCGCCTCGATGTTAAGACCCCGGCCGCGGCCCTCCACATCCGCCGTGCTGGACAGAATATCCTGCTGGCCGGTGGCGCTGGCGTAACCGTTGTTGATCAGCACCAGAACCGAGTCATCGCGGTTGAAAACCGCGCCGGCAACGCCGGTCAACAGGCCGTTGTGCCAAAAGCCGCCATCGCCCATGACGCTGATCGGACGCTGCGCCTGGGTGCCCGATACCGCGGCGGCCGAGGCCAGTGACATGCCGTAGCCCAGAATCGAGTTGCCCTGACTGAACGGCGGGAAGGTCGCGAAGGCGTGGCAACCGATATCGGCGGCGACGTGTACCGGCCCCAGCTCCTTGCGCAAAAGCTTCATGGCGGAAAACACCGGCCGCTCCGGGCAACCAGTGCAAAAGGTCGGCGGCCGTGGCGGCAGCGGGGTGGCAAACCGACGCGCGGCCTCCGCGCGCCGGGCTTCGATCTGGTCAAGCCAGTCTGTCAGCGCCGGCAGTGGCCGGCCATGGCGGGCAAAGAACGCGGCAAGTCCCCTGGCGACCACGGCCGGGGTATATTCGCCGGCCATCGGCAGAACATCCTTGCCGTTGAGCTTGGTGGCAAGGTCGGCCTGGCGCAGGATTTGACCAATCGCCTGCTCGATAAAATCGGGACCACCCTCCTCAAGCACCAGCACCGCCCGCTTGCCGGCGCAGAACTCGACAATTTCGCGCGGCACCAGCGGATGCACCACGTTCAGCACCAAGGTCGGTACGCTGACGTTGCCATAGGGGTCGCTGAGCCCGGCGCGTTCCAGCCGACCGTTGAGGACGTTGAACAGGCCGCCTTGCACGATGATGCCGAGCTCGCCATGGCAGGGCCCCATGCGCTCGTTCAGTTGCCGTTCGAGGATGAATTTGTGCGCCGCCGGCAGCCGGCGCGCGACCTTGTCGGCTTCCTGGTGAAAAGTCACCGGCGGATGGCTGAGCCGATCGTAGTTGAAGGGGGCGGGAGCCAGTCTGGTGTGCGCCGAATAGGGCGCCGCCACGTTGGTCTTGGCGGCGAAGCTGCCAAACACGTGGCAGGCGCGGATGCGCAACTCGAGCAGCACCGGCGTGTTGGAGGCTTCCGACAGGGCAAAGCTCTGCTCCACAGCGCCCACCAACTGCGCCACGTCCGGTCGCGGATCGACCAGCCACAGCGACGACTTCAGCGCCATGGCGTGGGTTCGCTCCTGGATCACGCTGGCGCCTTCGCCATAGTCTTCGCCGACGATGACAAGGGCTCCGCCGATGACGCCGGGTGAGGCCAGATTGGATAGGGCATCGGCCGCCACGTTGGTGCCGACGATCGATTTCCAGGTCACCGCCCCACGCAACGGGTAGTTGATCGACGCCGCCAGCATGGCGGCGGCGGCAGCCTCGTTGGTTGAGGTCTCTAAATGCACGCCGAGTTCGCGCAACAGGTCCTCGGACTGCACCAGCACGTCGAGCAGGTGGCTGACCGGCGCGCCCTGATAGCCGCCGACGTAGGCCACGCCCGACTGCAGCAATGCCTTGGTGACCGCCAGGATGCCTTCGCCGTAGAAGGTATCCCCGTCACCCAGACGAAGGCTGGCGATATCCTTGCGGAATGAAACCTCGGCCATGCCGACCTCATCCGAGCTCGTGATGTAGCTTGCGCAGCAGCTTGAGAAAGCGACCCCGATCCCGCGGCCCGATGATGCGGTCGAGGTTTTGGTCGTGCCGGGTCGCGCACTGCGTCAGGCGCGCGAGTAGATCCTGGCCCGCTGCCGTGAGCGCCAGCTCATAGCTGCGCCGGTCGCTTTTGAGGCGCCCGCGCGTGATCAGACCACGCCGCTTGAGATCATTGAGCGCCGGTGTCAGGGTCGACTTGTCGCTGCCGTGGGCACGACTGAGCGTGGTTTGACTGATGCCCGGGTTGCGTCCGATCAGCATCAGCAGCGCAAACCGGCCGGGGCTGAGATCGACCTCCAGCGCCTCGTTGGCGAAAGCCTGGAAGGAGGCAATTTGCGCCAGGCGCAAATGGAAGCCGATCCAATCCGCCAGCGGGCCGTAGTCGATACCTTCCAGCTGCTCTTTCCTCTTTCTGCGCTGCGCGTCGGACGCTGCTGGAGCGGGCGGCTTCGGATCAAGCTCCACCATCAATCGTTCTCCTGAGCAGCGCTCGCGCACGCTGGCCTCGGCCGGCCTTGAGCATTTGAGGCGCCGGCCTTGGCGCCTCGATCAGCAGATAGTTTTAGCTCCGACTATTGGGCTTTACAACCGGCCACGCCTGGGGCTCAATGCCGGGCGAACACAAATAGAAGCGACCCGGCACCGCGGAGGAACCAGCAAGGAGGAGCACATGCGCAAGCATGTATTGGGCACGTTTTTTGCGACGTTGGCCTTGGCCGTCGCGCACGCCGCACCCGAGGCGGCGGCACAGGATAAGACCTTCGAACTCAAGCTGTCGCACTGGGTACCGCCGGCGCATCCGCTGCAGAAGGCGCTGGAGGAGTGGGGCGCCTCGGTTCAGCAGGCGTCCGGCGGCAGCATCAAATACAAGGTGTTTCCCGCCCAGCAGCTCGGCAAGGCCTTCGATCACTATGACATGGCGCGCGATGGCATTGCCGACCTCACCTACGTCAATCCCGGTTACCAGCCGGGCCGCTTTCCGATCATCGGCGCCGGCGAACTGCCATTTCTGTTTGCCAACGCCAAGGGTGGCTCGCAGGCGCTCGATGTCTGGTATCGCAAGTATGCCGCCAGCGAGATGAAAGACGTCAAGTTCTGCCTCGCCTTTCTGCACGATCCCGGAACCTTTCACTCGCGCACCAAAAAGATCATGGTGCCGGCCGACATCAAGGGCATGAAGATCCGGCCGGCGCACGCCACCATGGCGACCTTCGTGACCATGCTCGGGGGCACCACCGTGCAATCGAGCGCGCCCGAAGTCCGCGACATCATCGAAAAGGGCGTGGCCGATGCGGTCACCTTCCCCTGGGGCTCGATCCCGTTGTTCGGCATCGACAAGGTGACCAAGTACCATATGGACGTGCCGCTCTATTCCACCACCTTTGCGTTCGTGTTCAATCCCACCGTCTACGGGCAAATGTCGGCGGCGCAGAAGCAAGTGATCGACAACCATTGCACCAACGAGTGGGCCGGCAAGGTTTCCGCGCCATGGGCGGATTTCGAGCATGCAGGCATCCAGAAGCTCAAGAGCGATAGCGCGCACGACGTCTATTCGATCTCCGATCAGCAGCTCGGCGAGTGGCGCAAGGCCGCCGAGCCGTTGGCCAAGACCTGGGCCGATGCGGTCAAGAAGGTCGGCGCCAACCCGGACGCGATCATGAAGGAGCTGAAGGAAGCCCTCGCCCAATACCAGGCCGCCTACTGATCGCCGCTCAAGCCCGATGGGCAAGCCCAGCGGCGGCGCCACACGCCGCCGCTGATCGCGAAGAACAAGGTCATGCCAGAACGCCAGGGCGATAGCACAGCCGCTCCATCGGCGGCGGCCGCAGGCAGCGGCATGGATCGCTTTATCGACAACATCGAGCGATTGGCGGCGCTGTTCATCGGCATCGTCGCCGCCGATGTATTCATCACGGTGGTGCTGCGGGCGTTTGGCATCTCGATCCCCGACAGCTACAATCTCGGCCAGAACCTGCTCGGCATTCTGATCTTTTGGGGCATTGCCGCCACCTCCTACCGCGGCACCCACATCACGGTCGATCTGGTGTGGGCCAATGTCGGCCCGAGGTGGCAGCGGGCGATCGACGTGTTCGCGACCCTGGTGTTGCTGTTCGTGGTCGTGGTGCAGACCTACACCTTATTCGACAAGACGCTCAGCACCTATGCCTCCAACCTACAAACGGTCGAACTGCGGCTGCCGGTGTGGCCGTTCTTCGCGGTGGCGTGGCTGGGCGACGTTTCGGCGGTCATGCTGATTGCCGTGCGCACCTATCGGCTCGTGTTTCGGCCCGAGCTGATGGCGAAGCAGGCGCAAGCGGTGAAGGTGGTGGAGTGAGGCATCGGCATGAGCAGTGACATCGTTGCCGTGATCGGCTTCGTCGTTCTGTTTGCGCTGATGCTGCTGCGGGTCCCGGTCGGCATGGCCATGGGCCTCGTTGGCGTCGCCGGCTTCGGCTATCTGAGCGGCAGCGGGCCAGCACTCAAGATCGTCGGCCACACCTCCATGCGCACGGTGACCGATTGGAATTTCGCCGTGGTGCCGCTGTTCCTGCTGATGGGCTCGTTCGCCACCACCTCCGGCATGAGCCGCGAGCTGTTTCGGGCCGCCAACGCCTTGCTCGGCCACCTGCGCGGCGGACTTGGCATCGCCACCATCGCCGCCTGCGGCGGCTTCGCGGCAATTTGCGGGTCATCGGTGGCGACCGCCGCCACCTTCTCCCGCGTCGCTTATCCGGAAATGCGCCGCTTCGGCTATCCGCAGAGTTTTGCCACCGGCGTGATCGCCGCCGGCGGCACGCTCGGCGTCATGATCCCGCCTTCGACCGTGCTTGCCGTCTATGGCCTGATCACGGAGCAAGATATCGGCAAACTGTTTGTTGCCGGCATCGTGCCCGGGCTCATTGCCGTGCTGATGTACATGGCGACCATTGCCCTGATCGGGCAGGCGTTTCAGGGCTACCTCCCCGCCGGTGAGCGCACGCCCTGGGGCGAGCGGCTCAGCGCCATGCGCGACATCTGGGCGACGCTCTTGCTGTTTTTGTTCGTGATTGGCGGCATCTACGGCGGGCTGTTCACCGCCACCGAGGCGGCGGGGATGGGGGCGGGCGGCGCCTTTCTGCTCGGCATCGCCCGACGCCGGCTATCGGGCAAGGACATCCGGCGCTCGCTGTTGGAAGCGACGCGCACGACGGCGGCGGTGTTTACCGTGCTGATTGGGGCAATCCTGTTCGGCTACTTTCTTACCATCACGCAGACGCCGCAAAAGGTCACCGAGTTCCTGACCGGACTGGGCCTCGGCCGCTACGGCGTGCTGGCGCTGATCATGGTCATGTACCTGGTGCTGGGCTGCCTGATGGATGCGCTGGCCATGATCATCCTGACCGTGCCAATCATCTTTCCGGTGATCAAGGAATTGGGCTTCGATCCGATCTGGTTCGGCGTCATTATCGTCATGACGGTGGAGCTGGGTCTGATCCATCCGCCGGTAGGCATGAATATCTTCGTCATCAAGAGCGTCGTTGAGGACGTCAAGATCTCCACCATCTTCTATGGCGTGCTGCCGTTCATCATCACCGATCTTCTGCGCCTCGTGCTGCTGATCAGCTTTCCGATCCTGGCCCTGTGGCTGCCGTCGAAAATGTGAGGGGAAGGCGCTGCCGATCTTCCCTTGTGGCATCGGAGCCATTAGGACATGGGAGGGCGCGGCCTATTGCGCAGGAGAGGGCTATCCAAGGTCCGAGCATCAGGAAAGCAAGCTCGCCGCGCCGGCCAAGGACGCGCCCCGGGCCGGCTGAGCGGCAGCTCGACTTCGCGGAGTTGCCGACCTACGTCGGCTACCAGGTGCGGCGGGCGCAGGCGGCAATCTTCGGCCAATTCGAGACCACGCTCGCCGATTTCGACCTGACCCCGGGCTCCTTCGGCGTGCTCACCCTGATCAAGGCCAATCCCGGCATCACCCAGGTGGCGTTGGCAGCGGCCTTTGGCGTCGACAAGTCGACCATGAGCCCGGTGATCGTGCGGCTGGAAAAGCGTGGACTGATCCGGCGCGAGGTATTGCCGAGCGACCGGCGCTGCCATGCGCTGTTTTTTGAGCCGGCCGCCGCGGCCTACTATGGGGCCGCGCGCGACAAGGTGCGGGCGTTCGAGGAGGGGCTGGCGGCGCGGTTGTCGAAGGCCGAGCAGCGTGAGTTCGCCCGTCT
>DATFXD010000305.1:0-3772 GCA_035258605.1 Hyphomicrobiaceae bacterium
ATACGGACGCGCACGCCACCATCGACGTCGAGAAGGGCCTGCCGCGGATTCGCGAAGCCTGGGTGAAGGCGCGCGGCGGCGTCGAGGCCTACACCGGCCGGGACATCAAGCCCGAGGACAACGGCAACGTGTCGGGCAAGAACCTGGCGCGCGATTTTCCGAACAAGCCAGCTCCCCTGCGCGGGCTGCCTGGCAAGCCGGTGACGCAGTACGAGTTCGCCAAGGCCGGCATCGTCACTAAGGAGATGATCTACATCGCCCACCGCGAGAACCTCGGGCGCAAGGTGGCGCTCGCCCGTGCCAAGGCGGCCGTCGCCGACGGCGAGAGCTTCGGCGCGGCGATCCCCGAGCACATCACGCCGGAGTTCGTGCGCGAGGAGGTGGCGCGCGGGCGGGCGATCATCCCCTCCAACATCAATCACGCCGAACTGGAGCCGATGATCATCGGCCGCAACTTCCTTGTGAAGATCAACGCCAACATAGGCAACTCGGCCGTCACCTCGTCTGTGGAGGAAGAGGTGGAGAAGATGGTGTGGGCGATCCGCTGGGGCGGCGACACGGTGATGGACTTGAGCACCGGCCGCAACATCCACAACACGCGCGAGTGGATCCTGCGCAACTCGCCGGTGCCGATCGGCACGGTGCCGATCTACCAGGCGCTGGAGAAGTGCGGCGGCGATCCCGTCAAGCTGACCTGGGAGATGTACAAGGACACGCTGATCGAGCAGTGCGAGCAAGGCGTCGACTACTTCACCATCCACGCCGGCGTGCGCCTGCCCTACGTGCCGCTGACCGCCAACCGCGTCACCGGCATCGTCAGCCGCGGTGGCTCGATCATGGCCAAATGGTGCCTCGCTCACCACAAGGAGAGCTTCCTCTACCAGCACTTCGAGGACATCTGCGACATCATGCGTGCCTATGATGTCTCGTTCTCGCTGGGTGACGGACTGCGCCCCGGTTCGATTGCCGATGCCAACGACCGCGCCCAGTTCGCCGAACTGGAAACCCTGGGCGAACTCACCAAGATCGCCTGGGCCAAGGGCTGCCAGGTGATGATCGAAGGCCCCGGCCACGTGCCGATGCACAAGATCAAGATCAACATGGAAAAGCAGTTGCGCGAATGCGGCGAGGCGCCATTCTACACCTTGGGACCGCTGACGACCGACATTGCGCCGGGCTACGACCACATCACCTCGGGCATCGGCGCCGCCATGATCGGCTGGTTCGGCACCGCGATGCTGTGCTACGTGACGCCCAAGGAACACTTGGGACTGCCGAACCGCGATGACGTCAAGGTCGGCGTGATCACCTATCGCATCGCCGCGCACGCCGCCGATCTCGCCAAGGGCCACCCCGCCGCGCAGCTGCGCGACGACGCCGTGTCGCAGGCGCGCTTCGAGTTCCGTTGGGAGGACCAGTTCAACCTCTCGCTCGATCCCGACACCGCGCGCAGCTATCACGATGAAACGCTGCCAAAGGAAGCCCACAAGGTGGCGCACTTCTGCTCGATGTGCGGCCCCAAGTTCTGCTCGATGAAAATCACCCAGGACGTCCGCGACTACGCGCGCATGCTGAACGAGGCGGGCGTCGAGGTGGCGCAGGAAACGACCGTCATCGATCCCGAGACCGCCGAGGCGGGCATGGCCGAGATGAGCGAGAAATTCCGCGCCATGGGCGGGCAGGTCTATGTCGACAGCGACCGGGTGGCAAACGCCCGCTCGCGATCGAAATAGCCCGGCACGGGCGACGTCGCCGCATCGGCGGCGGCGCCCTGCAATCGCGGCCACGGCCAGGTCATTGCCACGCGCCGTGTGCGTGTGGGCCCGAGCTCGAGGCCGGCACCATGCCGCCCAAGGCGTGGGCGCGCGCCGAGGCCCCAAGTTGGTGCCAGGCTCGAACCCCCACCGCCGCCGCGAGCAGCGGCCGCCAGGCTTGTCGCGGCCGCCAGTTGCGGCCCATACTCCCGCCCGAGCCGAGCGGCAGGAGGGTTGGGCGATGAAGGCGCCGCCATTGGGCTATGTGCGGGCGAGCACGCTTGCCGAGGCGTTCCAGCTGTGGCGAGAGGCAGGTCCGGAGGCGAAACTGCTGGCCGGCGGTCAGAGCCTGCTCGCCGCCTTGGCGTTTCGCCTGTCGGAGCCCAGCGTGCTCATCGACATAACCCGCCTTGCTGCCTTGCGCGGCATCAGCGCCGACGGCAATGGCTTGCGCCTCGGCGCGCTCACCACCCATGCCGAGCTCGGCGCCGATGCCACGGTCAAGGCCGCGGCACCGCTCTTCACCGAGGCGGTCCCGCTGATCGCCCACCCGGCCGTGCGCAACCGCGGCACCATCGGTGGCTCGCTCGCCTACGCCGACCCGGCAGCCGAGCTCGCCGCCTGCGCGGTGGCGCTCGAGGCCAATATCGTCGCCCAAAGCGCCACGCGCGAGCGCCGCATTCCCGCCACTGCCTTCTTTCGCGGCCTCTACACCACGGCGCTGGAGGAGCACGAGCTGATCGCCGCGGTCGAGGTGCCCAAGGCGGCGCCCGCTAGCCGCGGCACCATCCTGGAGCTGGCGCGGCGCAGCGGCGACTACGCCATGGCCGGCCTCGTCGCATGCGCGAGGATCGAGGCTGGGGCATTGATCGCCCCGCGCCTGGTGTTCTTCGGGGTCGGCCAGGTCCCGGTGACGGCCAACGCCGCCATGGCCGCGCTCTTCGGCACGGCCGGCGATCAGGGCAGCATTGCCCGGGCCCAGGCCGCGCTCGATGCCGACCTCGATCCGCCCACCGATCTCAACGGTGGGCCGGCGATGAAGCGTCAGCTGGCGCGAGTCTTACTGGCGCGGGCGGTCAAGCGGCTGATCGACGGCAAGGAGGCGCGGGCGCAATGAACACCAGGATCGATGTGTCGCTGACGGTCAACGGCGAGCGGGTCGCCCGCCAGATCGAGGCGCGGCAGCACTTGATCGACTTTCTGCGTCTGGAGCTTGGCCTGATGGGCTCGCACACCGGCTGCGAACATGGTGTGTGCGGGACCTGCACCGTGCGCCTCGACGGCCGCATCGTGCGCGGCTGTCTGGTGCTGGCGGCCTCGCTCGACGGCGCCAAGGTGGAGACCATCGAGGGCCTGTCGGAAACCGGGGAGATCCGCGACCTGCAGGATGCCTTCATTGCCCGCAATGCCTGCCAGTGCGGCTACTGCACGCCGGGCATGCTGCTGGCGGCGGCCGAACTGTTGCGAGAAAAGCCGCGACCAAAGCGCGAGGAGATCCGCGACTACCTGTCCGGCAACTACTGTCGCTGCACCGGCTATCAGGCCATCGTCGATGCCATTGCCGCCACCGCGGCGGCACGTGAACGCGCCAGCCAGGGATGACCAGGCCATGAACGAGATCGTCAATCCCGGCGCCGGCGACCGCCCCAATTCCTACATCGGCAAGTCGGTGCCGCGGCCCAATGCCGCCAAGTTGGTGGAAGGGCGCGGTCAATTTGTCGACGACCTGGTGCTGCCGCGCCTGGTGCATGTCGCCTTCATCAGGAGCCCCTATGCCCACGCCAAGATCGGTCGCATCGATGCGGCGGCGGCGCTCACCATTCCCGGCGTCGTGCGCGTCTTCACCGGCGCCGATCTCGCCCGCCACTGCACGCCCTGGGTGGCGGTGTTGGCGCACCTCAAGGGCATGAAGTCGGCGCCCCAGCTTCCGTTGCCGCTGGAGCGCGCCACCTGGGCGGGGGAGGCGGTGGCGGCGGTGGTGGCAGACAGCCGCGCCGTTGCCGAGGACGCCAGCGCCA
>DATFXD010000306.1:0-5135 GCA_035258605.1 Hyphomicrobiaceae bacterium
GGTAAGCTGCTGGCGGCGAGCGTCACGCACTCACTAAACGCTAGTGTCGTGCGTCTCTGTTCGACACGTGCCGCCATAGTCTTGCCCCTTACTCCTATTGACAGCGTGCGGTGATTCGCTACCAGGAACAATACACGGCCACTATGGCCACACATCGTGTGCCGATGCTTATTGGCGCGGGGGCCGACTGATTCCCGGCGACCCGAAGGGCGCGTTGGCGGCGTTGCCGTCCAAGCACCGGAGCCACCGGCCGATAACGTCCCTGGCGCAGCTGCTGCAGGTCCATGGCACTCGCCGATAGGGCGGTTCTCGCGCCGTCGATTGGGCTGTTTATGCCAAAACACCGTTCGCTGGCTTCGCAGCCGTGCCCGCGTACCGCGCGCGCTGCGCAGACCGGGTCACACTTTTCCAATCGCCGACCTTGGTTCGCGACGTTACCTTATTCAGCGCCGACGCCAGTACCTGTCGCTGCCACCGAGCGTTTCATCAGCAGCACCACGGGCACAAGCGCTAGTGTCACCGCGGCCAACAGCCAAAAGACGTCGAAATATGCCAGCGCGGAGGCTTGCTGCTGGCGCAGGTTCTCGAGAACCTGCCAGGCCATCTGCTGCCCGGCAACTGGATCACCAGTCTGTTGCAAAAACAGCGCCCGAGGCGGATCGAGGAAGGCGTTTACTGCTGGGTTGAAGGGATCGAGATACTCGCCAAGCCGCAGGCTATGGAATTGCAAGCGGCGCTCCTGCACCGTCTGCGCCATCGACGTGCCGACGCTGCCGCCCTCGTTGCGCAGCAGACTGAGCAAGCCGATAGCCGCTCCGCGCAGCGCCACCGGCGTATAGAGGTAGGCCGCCACGTTTGCGGGAGCGAAGCATATCGAAAGCCCTACCACCAACACCACACGGGGCCAGATCACTTGGCCCGGGCTGATATCGAGGTTCATTTGCGACATCCAATACGCCCCCGCTGCCATGATCAGCAGGCCGGCGGCGATCATCCATCGGGCATCCACGCCCCGGCCGAGCAGGCGGCCCCCGACAGGCATCGCCAGGACGGCAAAGAACCCAGCTGGCGACAAGACCAAACCGGCGCTGAGCGCATCGTACCCGAATAGGGACTGCAGCAAGCCAGGTAGCGACGTACTGGAGGCGTAGAGCACAGCGTAGGCGCAAAATATGATCACACAACATGAGCTGAAATTTCGTTCCCGCAATGGACGGAAATTGACCACCGGGTTGGGGTGGCGCAACTCCCAAAAGATCAGCCCGATCACACCCACGGCAAATACAATCGCCAGTGTCTGCACGCGCCAGAATGGATCGCCCAGCCAATCCCACTCCTGTCCCTTGCTGAGCATCACTTCCCAGCAAACCATGACGATGACGAGCAGTGACAAGCCGATCGAGTCAAAGCTGAACGGCCGCTTGCTTAGCTCCGCACGCTGGGCGGTGAGGTAGTCCGGGTCGCGCAGTTCAACATAACATGCAGCAAGCGCCAGCAGGCCTACCGGGACATTGATGACGAACACCCAACGCCACGAATAGCTGTCCGTTATCCATCCGCCGAGCGTCGGACCGACCACCGGCGCTAGCAGGACAGCCAAGCCGAACAGCGTCATCGCTGCGCCTTGCTTCGCGCGCGGAAATGCGTCCAGCAACACTCCCTGACTCGATGGTTGAAGACCGCCGCCTGCTAGGCCCTGCAGCACGCGGAACAGGATCAGCTGCCCGAGACTGGTGGCCATTCCACACAGCCCCGAGGCAAGGGTGAACAGGGCTATCGACAGCAAGAAGTAATTGCGGCGGCCCAGGTGCGCCGACAGCCAGCCGGTGATCGGCAGGATGATGGCGTTGGCAGCAAGGTAGCTGGTGATCACCCATTCGCCGTCATCGACGGTGGCCGACAATCCGCCCGCGATATAGCGCAGCGCGACGATTGCGATCGTGGTGTCGAGCACCTCCATGAAGGTCGGCACCACGACGATAGCGGCAATTACCCAAGGGTTTGCTGCGCTGCGGGATCGCGAGGGTGCGAGGACCGCGTCCGTCATTTTTCGGCGCTCGCCGGGCCGCCTGCCGAACTCGACACTGGTGATCGAGGCACATAGGCTTGCAGAAGCTTGCCGGCATCGGGACCGGTAGCCGGCTTATTGAGATAAACGTATGGAACAACCGAGGTGCCGATAAACAGCGGGTTGTTGCCTGGATCGTAGTCCTGAAGTTCGATCCGAACCGGTAGCCGCTGCACCACTTTGACGAAGTTGCCGGTGGCATTCTGCGCCGGCAACAACGCCAATGTCGATCCGGTCCCCATGGTAAAGCCGCTGACACGTCCCTTGAACACGTGCTTGTCGCCGTACATGTCAAGATAGAGATCTACAGCCTGGCCGATCCGCAAGTCGCGTAGTTGCGTCTCCTTGAAATTGGCATCAACCCAGATCTCGCTAACGGAGCGGATGGCCATCAGGCTCTGTCCGACCTGAACGTTATTGCCCGGATTGACGTTTCGGCGCGTGACAACGCCATCAATTTCGGCAAGGACGTCACAATAACGAAGGTCAAGTTCGGCCTGCGCGAGATCTCGGTTGGCGGCTTCGAGTTTAGCCTCGGCCTGCTTGACGGTTGGCGCCTCCCGCGCCAGGCGATCGAGTGTCTGATCGATGTTGCCACTCCCTTCGAATTGGTCGAGCATCTCCTTTGGCGTTTCATTGTAGGAGTGGATGACGCCAAGCTGAGCCGCACTCTCTATCAGCTCTGCCTGCGCCTGTCGGACTGAAGAAAAGGTCTGATCGAGATTGGGCGGCACCTGGGCGAAATCTTCGCCCTGCTTGGGCTCCGGCGTCAGCCCTAAGGAAGCACGGATTTGGTACACGTCGGCCTGTGCCTGAGTGACTGCTGCGCGTGCCGTCAACAGTGTCGCTTGCCGTCTGTCGTAATCGGCGCGGGTCACAGCGTCGGTCGTCACCAACTTGCTTGCCCGGTCAAAGTCGAGCTGAGCCAGCGTCAGCGCAGCTTTAGCCCGATCGAGGGCAGCAATCCGCGCATGCAGCAGGGCAATTTGATTGGCCACGTCCTCAATGGCGTGTTGTAATTTCCAACGGCGGCTTCTGGCCTCTGCCTCTATGCCGCGCACCGTAGCGGCGGCCGCCAGCAGGTCGGCCTTCGCAGTATTGACGGCAGCGCGCTTCACGGCGACCGCGTCCTGAAACGGCTCCTTGTCTAGTTGAATGAGGAGATCTCCCTGGCGCACGCGGTTGTTGTCATCCACCAGCACCCGGGACACCTCGCCGCCGACTCGCGCGGCGACGAACGTTACGTGGCCATTCACGAAGGCATCGTCCGTCGATACGGTGTTGAGCGTCAGCCGAATCCAGGGAATAGCGAACCAAAGGATGGTCGCCAGGACCAACCCACCTAAAACGCCCACGAGCAACTTTTGCCGCCGCACAACGGGTTGGCGCTTCGGCGGCCCGGGTTCGCAATCATCACGCTGCTGCGCCGAGCCGCCATCGCCAGTGACCGAACCCTCCCCACGGCGACCCGCCGGCAGGTTGGTCGAACCTGGATGGAAGCTATGCTCGGTCATGTCGGGTACTACTCACCGACAGGATGGAATTCAGTGACTCGGTCAACGGTATGGACGGATGGCGCAAGTGCCTCGGCCAGGAGCTCGGCAACGCCCGTGACCTAAAGCAGCAAGGCCGACGGTGCTCCGGCGCTTAGCCAATCTCTTATGGGCCGCTACCAAGCAGGCTCGCGCACGCGACATGATGCCGATATAGGTACTAACCCCAGTTTTGGCGGCGAAGTTACCGCTGACCAACATGGCGAGCGCGGTCGAACCGCAATAATGGGCAAGCACGCGCAGTATCTCTGCGAGCTCGCGATGCTCGGCTCCACCGCCACCGAGCTCGGTCGGATCCCGGCTGCCATGGCCGGCTCACCCATCATGGAGATTTGCATTGCGCACACTTCATCGCGAGACACATCTCATTGAGCGGATTGGCTGGCTCCGAGCCGCCGTGCTCGGTGCCAATGACGGGTTGATTTCAACGGCTAGCCTGATCGTCGGTGTGGCAGCCGCCTCTCCCTCGCGCAATGAGGTGCTGGTCGCCGGTACGGCCGGCCTCGTGGGAGGTGCCATGTCGATGGCCGCAGGGGAGTACGTGTCGGTAAGCTCGCAGGCTGACACTGAAGCCGCTGATCTCAGGCGAGAGCGCCGTGAGCTTGCGGAGCAGCCAGAGGCGGAGCTTGCCGAACTCACGAAGATTTATATCGACCGCGGTGTCGAGCCAGATCTCGCACGCAATGTGGCGCAACAGATGACGGCGAAGGACGCCTTTGCTGCACATGCCCGTGACGAGCTAGGGCTGGCTCCCCACGTCATTGCTCGCCCTGTGCAGGCGGCGCTGACATCGGCGGTAACGTTCGCTGTTGGAGCGACATTTCCATTGCTGATCGCGCTGGTCTCACCCACTCGAGGTCTGACCTGGACCGTAGCAATCGCCTGTCTAATCGGGCTTGCTGCTCTAGGAGCGGTTGGTGCACGAGCAGGCGGTTCTGGCATCCTCAGACCCACTTTCCGCGTGACATTCTGGGGTGCCGTAGCCATGGCTGCTACATCTGCAATCGGGGCAATTGTAGGTCACGAAGTTTAGCTTAGAGCGCAACTCAGTCCGAGCCAGCTCAAGCAGAAGGACACTCACAAACTACGATTCCAACTAGCAGCAGCGCACCGCCTTGTCCCTCACTGGAGTGCGACCAGGGAGCTGACGGAGCCGATTTATTCTTGTTGACACCAAGAATTGTCGGAGCGACAAGCGTCACTACTCCCGATGCATCGGGGGCGCGAATTTTACGTAAGGACCTCAAAACAAAATGCCAAGCGACAGTAGTCAACCGACGAAGCCGTCGTCGGTGACCGTGGCCTGATCGCCCTGGCTGGAGGCGCTCACCCGGTCGCCGCGGCGGCGGCACTCCAGGTGAGCCATGATCTTTCCCGTCCGTAGCGACCTGCGGGCTGTTTCGGTTTCAGTTAGCGCATCGCGCGCCTGGCCGAACCGCTATGATGTCATCGTATTCGCAGTGCTGGCGGCGATCGCCGTCGCCGTTTTGCACGGCGCCCGCGGTATGGGGGCC
>DATFXD010000307.1:0-8528 GCA_035258605.1 Hyphomicrobiaceae bacterium
TACGGTGTCTATTCGCCGTTTGCGATCAGGCTCGTTCTCAATTCGACCGAGCGCTCCGGCAGCATAGTGGGTGCCATCTACGGCGTCTCCACTTTAGGTTCAATCGTAGGCACGCTTGGCACCACTTTCGTCTTGATTCCCACGATCGGCACGCGCGCGATCACATTCGCACTGGGCGCCGCCGGGTTGGTCTGCGGGCTTCTCTTGATCGGGCCGAGGCTGCGGCGGCGTCCGGCGGTGTTGCTGGGTGCGCTTACCTGCGCCGCGCTGGCAGCGCCGGCAAGTCGTGCCGAGCCGCTGTTCGATGAACATGTGCGAGCAGCGATGCTTGGACGTGACAACGGGCGCATCGCGCATGTCGAGACGTTACATACCGATCTTTACATCGATAAAGTGGGCTCGATGCTGATGATGTCGCTTCGCTATAAGCGTGACGGCTACGTTGACTCGATGACAAATCTTAAGGACCCCGATGAACTACCGCTGGCGTATTCACGCACTATCACCGCGAGTCTTGCCTATCCCCAGGACCCCAAACGGCTGTTGATGATCGGCCTCGGCGCAGGTTCGATTTCAACCTACCTCGGTCGGCAGATGCCGGATCTAACGATCGATGCTGTCGAAGTCGATCCCGGCGTCATTGTCGCGGCAAAGACCTATTTCGGCATTCGCGAGACAGACAAAGTCCGCTTCATCGAGAATGATGGCCGCGTCTACCTAACGCGGAACCGGGCGTCCTATGACGTCATCATGGTTGACGCATGCCAGCGGCTGGGCGTTCCATTTCACCTGCTGACCAGGGAGTTTTATCTGCTGGTCAAGCAACACCTTGTGCCCGGCGGTGTAGTGGCGGTCAACGTGATCGGTGGCACGAAGCTCTACGCCTCGACACTCGTTACTGTCAGTACTGTGTTCCCAACCGTCGACGTTTATCCGGTGGATGCGCAAGAAGGCCAAATGATTGTGATGGCATCGGTTGCGGGACCTGAACCCGAGGCACTCCTGCGCAGAGCGGCAGCGATGCAGGACCGGTACGGGTTTCGTTACCCGTTGCCGGGGCTGATAGCGCAGCGCCATGCAATGATCCCTATACCCAACGGCGAACTGCTCACCGATGATTTTGCACCCGTCAACCTCTATGAGACGATGGCGACTGGTGCGCGCAGGCGCAGATAACCCTCGACCGGTTAGCACTGCCGGCGATCGATGGCGTACCCGTCCTGGACTTCTGGCACAGGGTCGAGCGGCTGCGGCAACGACGCCGGGGAGGTTGTCGATGTTGGTAGCCACCTTGCCATCGAGGATCCGGCGAAGCCATGGACCGGGGCCCGCTTGAGCGGCCGGTAGCGATGGAAACCCGACCGGCGTCCAGTCACAGGTTTTACCCGCGTGCGGGGACGAAGATGTTGGGTCCGGCTCCCGATCGGCGAGGCGCGGATTATGCGGCCATGACACCGGTACTCCAAAAACTTCCAAATTACGCCGGGCGGCATGCTGGTGCGCGAAATGCTGGACGGTGTCAGCGAAGCGGCGCTGCAACAGAAGACGGCGGCACGGCTGATCTTTGCCCCGGACCGCAAACCGCTGATCGCCCCGCCGCTGAGCCCGGCCGGATAGGACGCGGCCGAGGCCACTGATCAAGGTCGACGGCTCGGCGCTCTGCTACCAGCGGGACGCGGCGCCAACAGGTTTGTTCCGATCCATGAGACGGGCGGCTCGCTCGAGAGCTGGAAGATCCTGGCACGGCCGGCGCTCAGCTACGATCTGCCTGGCGCCGGCCTGCTGAAAAAAGCTGCGTGGCGCTGCTGGTGCGCTCACCATCGACGGCGAGTTGCCGATGTTGTGGCGCTGATCGATGCGCTCGGCATCGCCGGCCGCTCGGTCCGAACGGCGGTCGACGGAGCGATCGCGCGCGCCGCCGCGGCGCGCAATGCCCGAGCGGGGTTGCGGCGGTGGTGCTTGGTCAACTTCGGACATGCCGCCCCCTCACAGCTACGAAATTGGGAGGTTCAATTAGCGCTGGGACCAGGGCGGCGTTGGAAACCGTGGCTTTGCCGAGACCACTTCATCCGGCCAAACGGTTACCTGCTTGCCATCCTGCCACTGGATAGTGATTGCCTTATGGGCTATCTGGAACCCGCGATCATCGATCGCGAAATCGCCCAGCACAGTCTTGGTCGTAAGCGCCAGGAGCGCCTCGCGGAGTTTGTTGGAGTCCAGACTACCGGTCTGCTGCAGAGTTTCGACCAGGAGCCGGCAGCCGGCGTAGGAGGCGGCTGACTGCACGCTCGGAGTACGATTGTACTCGTTCTCGTACGCCTGCACGAATTCGCGGTTTCCTGGATAAGGAAGGCCGGTGTCCCAGAACGAGCCGCTGTAGACGAACTCAGCTTCCTTTCCAAGCTGCTTATAAAAGTCGGGGAGCAGCCCGTAGGGGACGCTGCTGAACATTTTCACGTTCAAGTCTACTTCCCGCATTTGCCGAGTGATCTTGAGAAGATCATCGAGGCGAACAGACGCCGCCATCAGCACGTCCGGTGTCGCAGCCTTCACCCTTCTCAGAATGTCAGAAAAATCAGAAGTGGCGCTCGGATAGGTCTCGGCGAATACCACCTCCATCCCCTTCTTCTTCGCCAATTCGCTCGCTCCGTTCGCCGCCGCGTTCGCCACAAGCCCGTCGAGTTTGATGACGGCCACCCTTCTCAGTCCATTCCGAGCCGCCAGGTCGAGCAGCCCTTCCGGGAGGCTTTCAACCGGAGAAAGCATCATGATCAGGTATCTGCGGCCTTTCTCCCATATCGAACTAGTTCCCGCCGTTGGCGCGATCATCAGCATCCGGTGCTTCTCGGTGACATCGGCTACAGCTTCGGTGATTGCAGACCCGTACGGCCCAAGAACTGCATCCACCTTGTCCTCTGTGATCAGCTTCTCGTAGTTGCGGCCAGCCGTCTTATCGTCGGAGCCATCGTCGTAGATCACCAACTCAATTTGGCGTCCGAGCACTCCACCTTGGGTGTTCACGTGCTTTTGGCACAGCAAGTATCCCTCACGGCAGTAACTCCCTTGCGCGGAGTACTGTTTTCCCGTGATCGACAGTGAGGAGCCAATCCGGATTGGCTGCTCGGCGACCGCCCACGGTCCCGGTAAGCCGATGATTGAAGCCGAAGCAAGCCATACGACTAATGGAAATGCCTTACTCATCGACAAGCCTACATGCAGTGGCACGCGCGGGTATCGGTCGAGTGCCCGTCTTTGATTGTCGACGATTAGGCCCGGTCGATTGATGTGTCCAATGCATTTAGGTTCTTATGGCTCATGCACAACTCGAGGGAGCCACCGTGAACCTCCGTTATCTCCATACGTTCGTGAGCATTGTCGATTCTGGCAGCATTGCTCGCGCAAGTGCGCGCCTCAATGTGAGCCAGCCGGCAGCTTCGCGCCAAATCCTCGCACTTGAAGCTGAACTTGGGGTACCTCTCTTCGACCGGATTGGTCGACGTCTGCGGTTGACCTCACAGGGCGAAGACCTGCTGCAGCAGAGCCGCCGGCTGCTGATGGAAGCTGATGTGCTGAGCGCGCGAGCGCGAGCACTCAAGGGCGGACACACCGGAATATTGCGGGTTGGCGCAACGCCCATGGTCATTGAGCACATGCTGTCAGCGTTTCTAGGTAAGTACCAGGTTCGGCACCCCGGTGTAGAAGTACATTTTGTAGAGGACGGCGGGCTCCGCTTGCCCAGGCGCCTTGAACAGGGCGACATTCACTTGGCGCTTATTGTGCCCGACGATCGCTTTGAGAGGAGACTTCTTTTTCCCTCTCATAACCTGGCTGTACTCTCCAGCAAGCATCCTCTGAGCCGTCGTCGTGTGCTTGAGGTTGAGGAGCTGGCGCATGAGCCATTGCTTCTGCTCCACCGCACTTTTGGTTCACGGCATTGGCTCGACTCTGCCTTCACCATTGCGCACCTTCGAGCCCGTGTCCTGCTGGAGAGCGCGGCCCCTCACACACTCATGGCGTTGGCGCAGGTAGGCTACGGCGTCGCGGTCGTTCCATCGACCGTGCTCGTTCCATCGCGTCTGCGAGCCGTGCCACTTGTCCAACGTAAGACATCGATTGGAAGATGGGTGACCATTGCCTGGAACTCACGGCGATCATTGTCGGCCTACGTCGAGCAATTCGTCAACGAACTGGTCGCATACTGCCGCCACGATTACCCCGGCCGAAACACTATTCAGCGAGCGCCACCGCTGCCTCAGCCAAAACCATCCGCCTAAGACATCTGCTCAGGGTGTGCGCCGTGCAAATGCGGCGCTCGCCAGCGGTGCAAATCCCACCCGGCAAGCGCACCAGCCAGAAGCAACCGGAGCAGCGATGGACGCGTCGTGAAGTCGTGGGGCTTGCGAAGGGGAGGCAGCCGAAGACTGGGGGCGGCTCCCGGTCCGCGAGACGCTTTTTTTTTGCGAGCCACGACGCGGTACCTGCGTGTCCAATGAGTGTCCTGTGGCCGGTGTTGAACCAGGCAAGAACGTGCGACACCAACCTGGGCACAAAGTCCACATAATCAAAGGCTTGAACAACAGGTATAGAGTGGACTAGACACGAATAGGCCCATACTGGGCCGGGGCCGCACGCCGCAACGCCAATGAGCGCGGCGGGCAAGCGGCCCGCGAACCGATGGGGGAGCCGTTGGCCGATACCCGTGGCCTGCTGGTCGTCAGGGAAGACACGATCATCAAGGGCGAAGTACGCAATTGCCGGCAGATCGACGTTTTTGGCTATGTCGAAGGCAAGGTTACTGCCGATACCGCTGTCATCCATCAAGGCGGCCGCTGCTACGGCAGCTTGCGGTCCGAGAGCGCCGACGTGAGCGGCACCCTGATGGGCAACGTGTTTGTCAGGAACTTGATCAATATCCGCAGCTCCGCCGAGGTCAGCGGCAACGTCCACTACGGCGCCTTGGCAATGGAGGTGGGCGGCAATCTCAGCGCCGAGGTGCGCAACGTCCCCCCGACCTTGGCCGGCGACTTCACGATCACCGTCGACCGCGGGCGCTCGGTCGCCATTGCGCTTGAGGATCTGAGCGCGCTCGATCCGGACGATGCCGCAAGCGACCTGCACTTTACGGTCAGCGATGCCAGCAACGGCTTTGTGGCCTTGGCCAGCGCCGCCCGCCAGCCGGTGAGCCAGTTTACGCAGGCCGACCTCGCCGCCGGCAACGTGGTGTTCACCCACAACGGTGCGGCGGGCAAGACCGCGGGCTTCAAGGTGGTGGTGAGCGACCGCTCGGGGGCAACTTCGGGACCACCACAGGCGGTGACGGCCATTGTGCGCGGCTGATGCCGGCGTCTTGCTGCGCCTCCGCGGCAGCAGACGCAAAAAACCGCCCAAAAGCTGGGGAAACCCAGCGTCTTGGGCGGTTGTGGGCATCCGAGATGGGGGCTATCCAGATACCCAGGCTTCGGATCTGGTTGAGGCCGCAGGGAGGACGCGGCCACCCGATCCGCGAAAAGTTAACGTGGCGGCGAAGCGCTTCCGTCGGGTCAGCGCTGCATGGCCCAGCGGTGGCCATACCTGTGGCCACCGAAATGGCCGCGCCTGACCACGATCCCCGCCACCGCCTTCTGCTCCTCGCTGAGGGAGGCGTAGAACGGCTTGAACACTTCGGCGAAGGCTTTCATGTCAGCGGCGCGCTTGGCCATGCGCTCACTGGCACGGTCGAGCCGGTCGGGCAGTGACGGCTCGGCCGCAGCCCCGGCGCGGCGCTCCTCGCGCCGGTTCTGGCGGTCGGCGGCCGCAGCGCGCATCTGCGCCTCGACCGGTTCCCACAGTTTGCGCTGAGCATCGTTCAGCTTCAGCGCTTCGCGGATCATGGCGAAGCGACCATCCTGCAGGGCGGCGCGTGCCTGCGGCGAGAGCTTGGGCCGCTCCGCCCGGCGCTCGCTGCGGGTCTGGGGCTGCCCGGGCGGCTCGGTCTGAGCCTGTTGGGCAAAGGCGATGGCGGGAATGGTCACGGCCGCCAGCAGCGCCGGCAGCGCAATTCGGGCTCGCAAGGTCATGGGGGGTATCTCCGTTGGGGGCTGTCGCCCGGCTCGTGATCTACTGCTGCGAGAAACGGCAGCCGCCCCAGCCCCCCGTCGCTCAGCCGACATTAAGATGCGTTCATGGGAAACTTGATCGGGAGCCAGGTGCCCAGCGGCACCACCCGTGGGCGGCCTTCGCGCTAGAACTGGTAGCGGCGCAGGCCGCCGTCGACCGGGATCACGGTGCCGGTGATGTAGGCTGCCAGCGGCGACACCAGGAAGGCCACGAGGTTGGCCACATCCGCCGGCTCACCGTAGCGGCCGACGGGGATCTCATGGTCGGCCTGCCATTGCCGGTACTCGGGGGTGTAGTTGCGGCGTATCTGTTCCGACATGATGCGGCCGGGCGGGATCGAGTTGATGGTAATACCGTGCTTGCCGACCTCACGCGACAGGCCCTTGGCCCAGGCGTGCACCGCCGCCTTGGCCGCGAACGCGCCGTTGATGCCTTCCGGCTCGGACTTGCCGGTGATCATGATGATGCGGCCCCAGTTGGCGGCGATCATCTGCCCGATCAGTGCGTGCGTGAGCTGGCGCTGACGCGTGAAGTTGAGGGTCATGGCCTCGTGCCATTGAGCCTCGTTGGCGTCGAGCTTGAAGGACCGGCTGCCGCCAGCATTGTTGATCAGGATGTTGACGGCGCCGAGGCCCGCCAGCGCCGCGCTGGCAATGGCGTCGGGCGCGCCCTCCTTGATGAGGTCGGCTGCGATAATAACCGGCTGGTCGCGGCCGATGGCGGCGATTTCGGCCGCCACCTCTTCGAGCAGTTCGGCCCGGCGCGCCACCAGCGCCAACCGCACGCCTTCGCGGGCGAGAGCAAGCGCAATGCCGCGGCCGATGCCGATGCTGGCGCCGGTCACCACGGCGGTCTTACCTTCAAGTTCGAGTTGCACGGCGGTCAGTCCCTCAACAGCGCGGCCAGCCGCGCGATGGCCTCGCGGATATTCTCCACCGAATTGGCATAGGAAAAACGGATGTAGCCTTCGCCATGGATGCCGAAGCTGGTGCCGGCGACGGTGGCAACGCCGGCCTCTTCCAGCATCTTGTTTTGCAGATCCTTGGCGCTCATGCCGGTGCCGGAGATGTTCGGGAAGACATAGAAGGCGCCGCCGGGGTCGAGGCAGCGCACCCCCGGCAGTTGATTGAGCAGCGGCACGATGGTGCGGCGGCGCTCGTCGAACGCCGCCACCATGCTCGCCACCTGATGCTGCGGGCCCTCGAGCGCGGCAATGCCGGCATATTGCGTCGGCGCATTGACGCAGGAGTGGCTGTTGACGCACAGCCGCACCACATGCTCGACCAGCGCCGGCGGCCAGACCGAGAAACCGAGGCGCCAGCCGGTCATGGCGTAGGTCTTCGACCAGCCGTCGAGCAGGATCAGCCGGTCGCGGATCTCAGGATAGCGCAGAAAGCTCTCGTGCCTGCGCCCGCCGTAAAGCATTTGGCTGTAGATCTCATCCGACATCACCGTCACCCGCGGATGCCGCTCGAGCCCGGCGACGAGGCGCTTTACCTCTTGCGCTGGCACCGCGCCGCCGCAGGGGTTGTTGGGACTGTTGAGAATGATCAGGCTGGTGTTGGCGGTGATCTGGCCCAGCACCTCATCAGCGGTAAAGGCAAACTCGTTCTTCTCCATGAGGGCGATCGGCACCGGCGTGGCGCCCGTATACTGGATCATGGAGCGATAGATCGGAAAGCCCGGATCGGGGTACATGATCTCGACCCCGGGCGCACCAAACATCAAGATCGAGAAAAACATGGTGGGCTTGCCGCCCGGCATGATCACAACCGTGTCGGGGTCCACCTCGACGTCGTGCCGGCGTGCGAGATCGGCGGCGACCGCCTCGCGCAGCGGCAAGATACCCTGCGCCGGCGTGTAGCCATGGTGCCCGTCGCGCAGCGCCTTGATGGCGGCCTCGACGATGTGCTCGGGGGTCTTAAAGTCCGGCTGGCCGATGCCGAGGTTGATGACGTCCTTGCCCTGACGCTGGAGTTCGGCCGCCCGCGCCAGCACCTCGAACGCGGTTTCGGTTCCGAGCCTTTGCAAGTTCGACACCAGCTGCAGCATGGCGCCCCCCGTTGGTTGGCTGGCACGTTCCGCCGCAGGCTGGAAACGACCAGTTCTTCGATTGGTGTTGTGGCTTCACCAATAGCCGATCTGCTAGAGGCCGCAAGGGTCGCCGGTGACGGCGGGGCGAGCGCCGGCTAGATTGGCCGGCAAAGGCTGGCAGCGGCAATCAAGGAGTGGCGGCAATGCCGGAAATCTACGTGCACGCGGTCGAGGGTCGAAGCCTCGAACAGAAGCGCGCCCTGGTGAAGGACATCACCGATGCGGTCGTGCGACACTTCAACGTCAAGCCGGAAGCGGTGATGATCGAAATCATGGAGAGCCCGAAGCACTCCAAGGCCAAAGGCGGGTTCTTGTTCAGCGATCGGCCGCCGGGCTAG
>DATFXD010000308.1:0-6715 GCA_035258605.1 Hyphomicrobiaceae bacterium
AGACCCCGGCCCGTGATCAGCCGGTCATCCTCGATGCGTCCCTGATAGGTACCCCACTGCGTCAAACGTGGCACTCCTTGGTTGCTCGCTGCCATCGGCTTGCCGGCAGCCATCGCCTAGACTCTAACCCCCAACTCCGGCATCGGGTTCATTGGTAGACAAACGCCCGGTCGCGCAGATCGATGGCGGCAAACTGGTCCTTCTCGTTCCAGTAATCCTGGGTGTGTTGCCATTCCGGCTTGTCGCCGCGCTTGGGCAGAAGGTGCATGGCACGCATGAGATACCCTGGATTGAAATTTTCCGGATCGATCCAGGGCAACACTGGCATGCCCTTGTCTTCGGGGCGCAAGGCAACCATCACCTTCTTGGCGCCAGTTGCATCCATGTGCTTGAGCAGCCGGCACACGAAATCGGCAACCAGGTCGGAGCGCAGCGTCCAGCTGGCCCGGAAGTAGCCGAACACCCAGGCGAGGTTGGGGATGCCCGTGAACATCATGCCCCGATAGGTGACGGTATCGGCAAATTGCAACGGTTCGCCGTCAATGCCGAAGTCGATGTCGCCGAGCACGCTGATATTGAAGCCTGTCGCCGCGACAATGATGTCGGCGTCGAGCTGCTGTCCCGATTTGAGGCGGATGCCGGTGGCATTGAAGCGCTCGATCTCGCCGGTCACCACCGATGCCTTGCCGCTGGCGATGCTCTTGAACAAATCGGCGTCGGGGACGAAGGCGATGCGCTGCCGCCACGGACGATACCCGGGCGTGAAGTGGCTGTCGACGTCGTACTCGGGTCCAAGCAGGTTGCGAATGACGCCGATCAACTCCTTGCTGACGACGTCCGGCTCCTCAACGCAGCGGCGCGTGAAGGTCGCCTGATCGAACAGGATCTTGCGCCGTACGATTTCATGGATCCAGGCCTCATCCACGTGCAACTGGCGCAACGTCTCGGCCAGCTCGATGGCGTTGCGGCCGGTAATGAAAAAAGTCGGCGAGCGCTGCAGCATCGTCACATGCCCACAGGCGTCGGCGATCGCCGGAATGATGGTGGCGGCGGTGGCACCCGAACCGATCACCACCACCTTCTTGCCGGTGAGCGCGAGCTGCTCGGGCCAGGTCTCGGCGTGGACCAGGGTGCCCTGGAAGGTTGCTGCGTCCGGCCATGCCGGCATGTACCCCTGGTAATGCCGATAGTAGCCCTGGCACATCCACAGGAAGCCCGCCGTGAACGCCAGGCGCTCACCCGTATCGGTGCGCTTGACCTCGAGGGTCCACAGATTGTCCGCGCTGGACCAGCGCGCCGTCAGCACCTTGTGCCGGTAACGGATATGCTGGGCGAGATCATTGTTGTCGATCACCTCGCCCATATAGGCGAGAATCTCCGCCGCGGTCGCGATCGGCGGACCCCGCCAAGGCTTGAAGCGATAGCCGAAGGTGTGCAAGTCGCTGTCGGAGCGGATGCCGGGATAGCGATGCGTCCACCAGGTGCCGCCGAAGCTCTCGAACATGTCGAGGACGATGAAGGATTTGTCGGGACATTGCTGGCGCAGGTGGTAGGCACCGCCGATCCCGGAGATCCCCGCGCCAACGATCAAAACATCGTAGTGCTCCGGCTCAGCCAGCGTTGCGTCGTTCGGCATGATTGCTCGTTCTCGTTGCCTCGGTCCGAGCGAGCCGCAGAATGGCCGCCCCCAGGGCAATCTTATTGCCTTTCTGCGGGGCGACAAAGCCGACGCCGCCGCCGCGCACCCGCGACCACACCACGCCCCCGCGTGGCATGGGCATGTTCGGCCTCGGTTCAGTGCGGGTTTAACGCTCGTGCGCGCCAGCGGCCGTTAAGCCTGTGCCAGCGCCGCCGACCAAGGTGAGGCGGCATCGGAGATGCCGACCCGCTCGCCGGCTTGCTGTACCAGTAAGCTGGGGCAGGCGAAGTTGATCGGCAGCACGCCGCGCTCCACGGTCTCGGTGGCCCCGTCCGCCGCCAGCGCGCTCAGCACCTCCGGCGCCAGCCGCGCATCCGCCACCACCCGCTCGGGACCGGATACGTCGATGCGCGGCGCATGCGCCGCTGCCTCCGGCGTCATGCCGAACTCGGCAACGAACGACAGGGTCTGTAGCACCGCAGCCATGATCCGACGACCACCGGAAGCCCCAGCCGCGATCCATGGCCGCTCGCCAGCGCGCAGAATGACAGGAAACATATTGGTGAGCGGCCGCTTGCCCGGCGCAATGGCGTTGGGCCGGCCCGGGCGCGGGTCAAACCACATCACTCCGTTGTTCATCAGAATGCCCGTGCCAGGTAGCACCACCCGGCTTCCCATCGAAGACAACAGCGTCGTGGTGAGGGCGACCATGGTCCCGTCCTGATCGCAGGTCGACAGATGCGTGGTGCAGCTTTCGGCTGCTTGCGGCTCGGTATCGCCGAGCGTCGTCAGCCGCCGCGCGTAGGCCGCCTTGAGGGCGCGGCCGAGTGCGACGTACCAATCGGCGTCGGGCGTCGGGGCAAGCTTGGTTTTTGCCAGCTGTCGCAGCACCTCGGCGGCAGTCGGCGCCGCCGTGAGTGGACCGCTCGATTGCAGCGTAAAGGTGCGCCATGGCATTTCGGTTGCCGCCAACACGTGCGCCTGGCACTGCGCGAGATCGTCTGCCGATAGCACTCCACCCATGGCGCGCGCATCGGCGACGATGCTGGAGGCGATCTCGCCCTGATAAAAATCCTGCCAGCCCGCCCGCGCCAACCACTCGAGGGTCTGGCTCAGCTTGCCCAGCTGGAAATAGCTGAGCGCACCTTGATAGGGTGGCACCGGCGGCAACCCGTCACGCAAATAGATGCGCGCACTTTCCGGGTAGTTGCGCAGCACGCTGGCAGACACGGCGATTTTCAGCGTCGTGTACCAGTCCTGCGGCAATCCACGTTTGGCCAACGCCACGCTCGGCGCTGCGACTTCGGCAAGCGGCAAGCGCCCCCATCGGCGGTGCATCGCGGCCAGGCCCGCCACCGCCGAGGGAATGACAAACGACAGGGGGCCATGGATGTTGGCATCACCCTCGACCTCGGGCCAGGCGAACAAATCGGCGGCGATCCTGCCCGTCAACTTGAAGCGATTCGCCTCCAGCGCCGCCGGCGCGGTCGGCCCGAAATCGACGGTTTCGGCGCGCGCCTGGCCGGCACGGTGCACCACCGCGTGACCGACGCCGCCAAGCCCCGAGTTCCACGGCTCCACTGCCGCGAGCGCCAATGCGGTGGCGACCGCCGCATCGATGGCATTGCCACCCGCATCGAGCACCGCGACCCCGGCCTCGGCAGCATTTTTGCATTGTGCAACCACGATCCCGCGCCGACCAGAGGCGGCTGGCTTGGCGAGCTGCCAATGCTGAGTGGTATGCAAACTAGGTGTGAACTGCATGGTCGCTGCCTCAACCAATTTCGGCGGGGTCATAAGCCAGACCGGCGGCGCCGTAGCCACCGTCCACGTTCAAGATGTGCCCCGTCACCCAAGCGCACTCATCAGACGCAAGATAGAGTGCCGCGTTGGCGACGGCATCGACGTGGCCGTAGCAGCCCGTCGGAATGCGATCCAGATAGCCCTGGCGACGCGTCGGCCCGTGCCTGCTGAGCCCGGTCTCGATCGGGCCGGGGGCGATCGCGTTGACCATCACGCCCTGCCCGGAAAGTTCGACGGCAAGAACTTTGCAAAGGTGCATGACCGCCGCCTTCGAGGCCCCATAGGCGATCCCGCCCATATTGCCGCGCTGTCCGGAAATCGAGCCGATCTGAATGATGCGACCACCACCTTGCGCGATCATGCGCCGGGCAGCCGCCTGCGCGGTCAAGAAAGAACCGGTGAGATTGATGCGCAGCACGCGATCCCAATCCTCAAGGCTGGTATCGAGCGCCAACCTATGGAGCGCGATGCCGGCGTTATTGACGGCAATGTCGATGCGGCCGAACCGTCGCACGGTCTCCGCCACCTGGGCCTCACACTGAGCGGGATCGACCACATCCGCGCGCATCGCTTCGGCGATACCGGCCGAGCCGGTGATGGCCGCGGCCGTAGCGGCAGCGCCGGCCGGGTCGCGGTCCGCACACATCAGCGCGGCGCCTTCCGCGGCAAACCGTTTGGCAATCGCCGAGCCGAGCCCACCGCCCGCGCCGGTCACCAGGGCAACCTTGCCTTCAAGTCGCATCCACTACCCCTCAACCGCAAGTGCGCAAATATTGACCGGTCGGTAGCCGCCCGTTCGAGGCTAGCAGTTTTCCATGTCGGCGGCCCGACCGCAAAGCCGCGCGAGCCTGGCAGGGCGGCCGCCAACACCTTGGCCCGAACCGGTGCGCCGCGATGCCGGGGCTAGCTAACGGCGTGTGCCCACTCCCAATAGAGCTTGCGCGCTTTCAGCATCATCGGTCCGGGCTGCAGTTCGCGGCTTTCGATCCGATTGATCGCCACCACCTTTGAATTGTTGCCGGTCGAGAAGATCTCGTCCGCCGCCATGAAGTCGGCAATCTTGAGCGTGGTTTCTTCGACCTCGACACCGGCACCGCGCAACAGCTCGATCGTCCGCCGGCGCGTGACGCCGGCCAGAAAGGTACCGTTCAACGCCGGCGTTTTGACGACGCCGTCCTTGACCATGAACAGGTTGGAGGTACCCGCCTCGGCGACGTTGCCCAGCATATCGAGCACCAGCGCGTTGTCGAAGCCGCGCGATTTCGCTTCCACCACGCAGCGTGCGTTGTTCGGATAGAGACAGCCAGCCTTGGCATCGGTCGGCATGGTCTCGGTCGACGGTCGGCGGAATGGCGACAAGGTGATCGAGAAGCCTCTTGGCGGGTTCATGGGTGAGACGTAGAGACACAACAGGAAGCGGGTTGTCTCCGGATTGGGTGGAACGGAAGAGCCGATGATGCCGCCTTCCTCTGCCCAATACATTGGCCGGATGTAGATGGCGTCTTGCGACCGGAAGCGCTTTAAGCCGTCCTTGACCAAGGCCATGATCGCGTCCACGGATTGCGTGGCTTTGAGGCCGAGCGCACCAGCAGATGCGTTGAGGCGCTCGCAATGCCGATCGAGGTCGGGGGTGACACCCTCGAAGGCCCGCGCTCCGTCGAACACGGAGGAGCCCAGCCAAAACGCATGCGTGCGCGGTCCGGCCACGAGCACGTTGCCTTCGTGCCAATCGCCATCGAGCCACGTCCAGGTCTCGGACCACTTCGCCATTGTCGTCACCTCTGCTGCGTCCCGTCCACGCCCCAGTCATGGCGCAGAATGCGGCGCAACACCAGCGGGATGCGGGTCGGTCACCTCACAGATCGCCGGTTGGCACCGGCAATGGCCATCTTTGCCGGCCTCAATTAAGCTTGCCCGCGGCGACCGCAAGGGTGATGCCGCTCGCGCGCCAACCGCGGTCGTCTGCACCGGCCATGTTCTCGATGCTATCCAAGGAAAGAGCCCTTCATGACCACAAAACCGACCCCGCCGTCTGCCGCCCGCGACAAGGTGCGCGCCACGGTACCCAAACTCATCGAGCTCACCGAAAGCGTTCTCTTCGGCGATGTGTGGGAACGGCCGCAGCTCTCCAAGCGCGACCGCAGCCTGATAACCTGCGCCGCCCTCGTCGCCCTGAACCGTACCGAGCAGCTCAAAGGTCATCTCGAGCGCGCCCTCAATAACGGCGTTACGCCCGAGGAGATCGGCGAGTTGATCACCCATCTGGCCTTTTACGGGGGTTGGCCCGTCGCCATGTCCGGCGCGCTGGTGGCCAAGGAGGTCCTCGAGCGGCACAAGGGCTAGGCCGAGGTTGGCGTGCACTCGGTTGAGCCCGGCTCATAGCTTCGTTAGCCAGAAAGGAGACGGCGATGGCCCTTTACGAACTGCGAACGTACACGCTTTACGTCGGCAAGATGGCGGAAGCGACCAAGCTCTATCAAGAGGTCGGTTTCCCGGCGCTGCAGAAGGGCGGCCACGACCACAAGCTGATTGGCTACTTCCAGGGCGATACCGGCACGATCAACCAGCTCGTGCATTTGTGGAAGTTCGACGACGATGCCGACCGGCGCAACCACTGGGCCGGCGTGTTTGCCAATAAGGATTTTGTCGAGGGCTTCGCCGCACGCTTTCGACCGCTGGTCATGACGCAGGAGGTAAAGCTCCTCACCGCGGCGCCCTGGGGCCCGCATCCTTGATGCTTGCGGCATTAACCGCCATTACATGCTCGTCGGGATGCCGCTCCGACCACCGGCGCATCCCGACGCGCTAGCCGGCGCCATGTTGAGGTTTGGACATGGCTGCCGCGCGCCCGCCAAGACCCTTGCGCGCAGAAGCAACCCTACCATCGCCGGCCCCCATGAGCAGTGGCCGTCAGCATCCCTTTTAAACCTGAAGCTTGGTGAGCCGCAGTTCGGCTAGAAGCGCGCGCATTGCCGACAGGCGTTGCGGCCCAAACGCGGCTTCCAACTGCGTTTGCGCCTTGCTCCATAGCCGCACCCCAGTCTTCAACCTCGTTGCCCCGGCCGGCGTCACTTGAACCTGTTTGCTTCTGCGATCTTGGTTTCCCCGCTCGACCGCAATCAGGCCCTCACGCTGCAACGGCTGGATGTTGCGTCCCAAGGTGGTGCGGTCCAGGGCCAGCGCATCCGCAAGATCGTTAATCGTCGTCGGCCCCAAGTTATAAAGCGTGGCCAAAATCGAGAATTGTGTGGTGCGCAGGCCGGTGGGAGCCAG
>DATFXD010000309.1:0-9377 GCA_035258605.1 Hyphomicrobiaceae bacterium
GCGGGTCCGCCCGGGGCGGTGCCGGCTGACCTGCTGCCAATTGCGGCATTTCCAGCGCGGTGCGACCTCGTTACTCGGGGCCAAGCCTCGCCACAGGGCCTGGCGCCAGCAGACGGCAAGGAGGTCCGATCCCCATGCACATCCCGGCCGCGCTTGCCGCCGGCTACCGGCGCTTTCGCAGCGAGCGCTACGCGGCAGAAGCCGAACGCTACCGTGCGCTGGCAAAAGGCCAGCGCCCGCGGACCATGATCATTGCCTGTGCCGATAGCCGCGCCGATCCGGCCATGATCTTTGCCGCCGCGCCCGGTGAGCTGTTTGTGGTGCGCAACGTCGCTGCCCTGGTGCCGCCCTGCGAGCAGGGCGGCGGCTATCACGGCACCTCGGCGGCGATCGAATTCGCCGTCACCGAACTCGCCGTCGCCAATATTGTCGTCATGGGCCACGGCCTGTGCGGGGGCATTGCCGCGGCCGCGGCCAGGCGTCCTGCCGGCGGCTTTATCGGCCCCTGGGTCGAACTGCTGGCGCCGATTCGCGACCAGGTGGCCGAGGCTGGGGCAGCGCTCGATGCCGGCGCCCGGCAAAAGCTGTTCGAGCAGCGGGCGGTGCTGTTTTCGCTCGACAATCTGACGAGTTTTCCCTTCATCAGCCGCGCCATCGACCTTGGCCAGCTCAGCTTGTATGGGGCCTGGTTTCAGATCGCCAAGGGCGAGCTCGAGTGGCTCGACGCCGAGAGTGGGCGCTTCGAGCCGGTTGTCTGAGCGGCGACGGTGGTGTGGTCGCTGCGCCGTTCGCACCGCAGCATCACACTTCCGTGAGCTGACGATCGGGGATGGTGCTGGGCCGCCTGCAACCTATAAAGTCCCGCGTTCGCAGTTGAGCGAGGGACAGCCATGTTGCAACGCGCTTTGTCGTTGGCCGGCATCGTTGCCGGTCTTGTTGCCTTTCACGATGCCGCCGCGGCGCAGGCGAACCGCCCCGCCATCGAGACCACCAAGGTGCCCGGCACCGACAACGTCTATATTTTTCGCAACGTCAATCACCAGGCGATGTTCATCGTCACCAAGGCCGGCGTGATCGCCACCGACCCCATTGCCTACGGCCGGCCGACCGGTGGGCAGAGCTACGTCGATGAGATCAAGAAGGTTACCGACAAGCCGATCAAATATCTGATCTACAGCCATCATCATTTCGATCACATCGCCGGCGGCAAGGCCTTCAAGGATGCCGGCGCCAAGATCGTCGCGCACGTGCGCGCCAAGGAACGACTGGTCCAACTCAAGGATCCGCACACGGTGCTGCCGGACGAGACCGTTGGCAACAACGGTCGCACCATCAAGCTCGGCGGCACCACGCTTGAGCTGAAATACGTCGGCCCCAACCACTCCGATTCGACCCTGGTCATGCGACTGCCCAAGGAGAAGATCATCTTCGTGGTCGATCTCATTCCGGTCGGACAGGTGCCGGGTCGCGGCATGATCGACTTCTATCCGGTCGAGGCGGAAGCTTCGCTCAAGAAGATCATCGCCATGGATTGGCAAACTCTGATCCCGGGCCATCCCGGCGTCGACGGCCGGCTCGGCACCAAACAGGATGCCAAGGACCAGCTCGCCTTCTACCAGGACGCATCGAGCGAGGTGCAAAAGGCGGCGCGCGACGGCAAGTGCTGGGACGGGGTGGAAAAGGAATTGAAGCTGCCGAAGTACGCGGGCTGGGCCGGCTATGACAACAATCTGCCGTTCGTGCTGCGGCGCTATTGCGGCCTTTGGGGCCGCGGCACCTGAGCCGCCAGGCTGACAAGACCATCGGCAACACGCGACCGGCGCACCGCCGCGCCGGCTTCGGTGGGGGGCGCGAGCCGCCGTGCGGTCGCCCCTACACCGCTTCGCGCTCGGCCTCGCGCGCGCGCTCGCGCTTCTTGCGCTCGTTGGGGTCGAGCCAGCGCTTCCTGAGCCGGATCGACTTCGGCGTCACCTCGACCAGCTCATCGTCCTGGATGTAGGACAGCGCCCGCTCCAGGGTCAGGCGCAGCGGTGGCGTCAGGGTCAGGGCGTCGTCCTTGCCGGCGGCGCGAATGTTGGTGAGCTTCTTGCCCTGGATGACGTTGACGATCAGGTCGTTGTCGCGCGTGTGCTGGCCGACGATCATGCCCTCATACACGCGCGTCTGTGGCTCGATCATCATGGCGCCGCGCTCCTGCAGGTAGTAGAGCGAATAGGCGGTGGCCTCGCCGGCGGCGTTGGCGATCAACACCCCGGTGCGGCGGCCGCTGATCTCGCCCTTGAAGGGTGCGTAGGCGAAAAACAGCCGGTTCATTACGGCGGTGCCGCGCGTGTCGGTCAAGAGTTCGCCCTGGTAGCCGATCAGGCCGCGCGTCGGGGCATGGAACACGAGGCGCTGCCGGCCGCCGCCGGACGGGCGCATGGCAACGAGATCGGCGCGGCGTTCCGACAGCTTCTGCACCACGATGCCCGAGAACTCGTCGTCGACGTCGATGATCACCTCCTCGATCGGCTCGAGCTTGCGTCCCGATGCCTTGTCGGCGCGCAACAGCACCTGCGGTCGCGACACGGTGAGCTCGAAGCCCTCCCGGCGCATGGTCTCGATCAGGATGCCAAGCTGCAGCTCGCCGCGGCCCGCCACCTCGAAGGCGTCCCGGTTGTCCGGCTGCTCGCTGACGCGAATGGCGACGTTGCGCTCGGCCTCCTTGATCAACCGCTCGCGGATCACCCGGCTTTGCACCTTGTCGCCTTCCTGTCCGGCAAACGGCCCGTCGTTGATGCGGAACATCATCGCCAAGGTCGGCGGGTCGATCGGCTGCGCGCCAAGCGGGGTCTCGACCGCGGGATCGCACAAGGTGTCGGCGACCGTGGCCTCGGTGACGCCGGCGATGGCGACGATGTCCCCGGCCTCCGCCACCTCGATAGCGGTCCGCTCGAGCCCGCGGAAGGCCAATACCTTGGTGACGCGCGCGGTCTCGATCAAGGCGCCGTCGCGGCGCAGCGCCTTGATGGTCTGGTTGGGCTGGATCCTGCCCGAGCGAATGCGGCCGGTGAGGATGCGGCCAAGGTAGGCATCGGCCTCTAGCGTGGTCGCCAGCATGCGGAACGGACCCTCCTCCACCAGCGGCGGCGGCACGTGGCGAACGATCAATTCGAACAGTGGCGCCAAGTCGGTGCGCGGTCCGGTCGGATCCGGGCTCATCCAGCCGCCGCGGCCGGAGCCGTAGAGCACGGGAAAATCAAGCTGCTGATCGGTGGCGTCGAGGTTGGCGAACAGGTCGAACACTTCGTTGAGCACGGCGTCGTGGCGCTCGTCCGGCCGATCGATCTTGTTGATGGCCACGATCGGCCGCAACCCCTGCTGCAACGCCTTCGAGACCACGAATTTGGTCTGCGGCAGGGGACCTTCCGCGGCATCGACCAGCACGATGGCGCCGTCGACCATGTTGAGAATGCGCTCGACCTCGCCGCCGAAGTCGGCATGGCCCGGGGTATCGACGATGTTGATGCGCGTCCCCCGCCACAGGATCGAGGTGCACTTGGCGAGGATGGTAATGCCGCGCTCGCGCTCCAAATCGTTGCTGTCGAGGGCCTGCGCCTCCACCTTCTGATTGTCGCGGAAGGCGCCGGCTTGCCGCAGCAACTGATCGACCAGCGTGGTCTTGCCATGGTCGACGTGGGCGATGATCGCGATGTTGCGAATGGCCATGGCGGGGTCCCTAAGCGATGCCGTGGCCACAGCGGCCCGGGGGGCGGCGGGCACGCGGGCTGCGCACCCAGTTTTGCGGGCCGCCTAGCACATTCCGTCTCCGCCCGCCAGCGCGCCTGGCCCACGGCCGCGAGCGCGCGGTGTTGCGGCTGCGGTCAAGCCAGGTGCCGGCTCCCAGCAGCGATCGGCGGCGGCGCCAGGCCAGCGGCTAAGGCGTTAGCGCCGTGCGGCGCCCGGAGCACTGGCCAGGCGTCGCTCAACCGGCGTGGCCGTTGGCCGGCGCGCCGGCTGGCGCCGGTTGGCGCCAGGGCTTTGCCGTCTCCTGCTCGCGTTGATTGAGTTCGGTCAGCAGCTCTTCGATGCGCCGATCGGCAGGCTGCGACCGGTCCTGGCGTGCGCGCTGGCGCGCCTGGCGGCGACTGGCCGCCGCCGTCGCCCCCGACGCCTTGTCCCGGCGCCCTGCCGAGATCAACAGCGGGCGATCGGGTTCGGCGAGATCGAGCTCCTCGAGGAAGGTTTCGCGCAGCGCGTAGAACGATTGCAGAATGGCATCGCGCACCAGGGCGCGTGCCTCGGCGCCCGGTTCGGCGTTCTTGCGCGGATCGAGGGTCTGCAGCGCGCGGCGCATATCGTGCAGCGGCGCATAGGGATAAAGCCCGACCAGTTCGCCGGTCTCGCCGACGTTCTGATAGACCGAGCGCATGTTGTCGATGGTTTCCGACAATTGGCAGAAGGTGGCGAGATAGCGCTCCAACGTCGGCCGCTCCAGCTGGGTATAGGAGAACAGCGCCGACTTGGCGGCGATGATATCGCGCCACTCTTCCTTCAAGGCTGCGATGAAGCTCGATCGGCGCTGGTAGACGTTGGTGATGTAGGCAACCCCGCCAGTGGCGATCAACAGCGACATGTCGCGCAGGAACTCATAGGCGTCCTTGAGCACCGCCTCCAGCCCGGAGCCGCGCAGCGGCGGGATGTGGTCGACGAACTTGGCAAACACCGAGATCGCCAGCACCAGGGCGAGCAGCGCATAGACGCGGCGCATGGTGGCGTTGAGCATCGAGCGGGTCATGGTCTTCCCCAAACGCTAGCTTCAGCCGCGCGCGGCCGTGGGGTGCAGCATGGGCCGATATCCGGCTGAAAGTACGGCAACGATCGAACGCGGTGTGAGCACCTCGACCTGGCGGCGCCTCGGCAGCCGCCGCCGCTCCAGGTAGCCCGCCGCCGACCAGGTCAAAAGCCGATCTTCGCCAACCAGATAGCACGCCCCGGGCGGGCCGTCCGGCAAGCGCACGAAGGTTCCCACCGGCAGCGCGCCGAGCGCCGCCCTATAGGTGACTTTGTGGCCATCACGGCCGACCCGTTCCGGCTGCAGGGCACGATCCATTGCCGGCGCGCGCGCCGGCGCCGGCCAGTTGCGCGTTTGCGCGAACAAGCCAGCGAACACTTCGGCCTCGCGCCGCCGGCACTCGAAGCAGGGGCGGTGTCCCGCCGCCAGCGCCGTCGCTTCGTCGAGAAAAAACAGTTCCGTGTAGCGGTTGGGCTGCATCATGGCGGGGCGGTGACGACCCTTGAATTCGAGTACGCAGGCAATCCACTGCCGGCTGGCCCAGCGCCGGCGTCCCAAGGTGCGATCCGGTCGATGAAAGGCGCCGCCGCGGTTGCCCATCATCAAGCCGCGATGCGAGGTGGCAATGATGTCGCCCGCCGGCGTGACGCGGTTCTGGAGTGGCATCGAATGATCTGTCAAACTGAGGAGAGCAGCAGGAGGCCAGCATGTCCGAAGCCGGCGTCGAGGTGAAGCTCGAAGATCGCCCGCGCGGGCGCACCGCCGTCGTCAGCATTGACAATCAGCGCCGCCTCAACTGCCTTTCGACGCCGATCATCGTGCGGCTCACCGCCGTGTTGAGCGATCTGGCCGCCGACGCCTCGTTGCGTGCCGTCATCATCACCGGCGCCGGCGACAAGGCCTTCATCGGCGGCGCCGATCTCAACGAGCTGGGTGCCCTGTCGAGCGACAGCGCACGTTTGTTCATCACCCGCCTGCACCAGGCCTGTAGCGCGATCCGCAACTGTCCGGTGCCGGTCATCGCCCGTATCAACGGCTATTGTCTCGGCGCCGGCCTCGAGATCGCCGCCAGTTGCGATTTGCGCGCCGCCGCCGACCACGCCCAGTTCGGCATGCCCGAGGTACAGGTGGGACTTCCCTCGGTGATCGAAGCGGCGCTGCTGCCGGGGCTGATCGGCTGGGGGCGCAGCCGCGAGATGCTGTTCACCGGCAACCTGTATTCGGCCGCCGAAGCCGCCAGCATCGGCCTGATCGAGAAACAGGTGGCCGCGGCGGCGCTCGATACCGCCATAGCCGACTGGCTGGAGGCAATCCTGCGCGCCGGACCCGCGGCGATCCGGGCGCAGAAGGCATTGCTCAACCGCTGGCAACGCGTCTCGATCGAGGAGGGCATCTTGGCCGGTATCGATGCGCTGGCCGACGCCTACAAGGGCGACGAGCCGCGGGCGGCGATCCAGGCCTTCTTTGCCCAGAAACGGCGGTGACGGCCGGCATGAGCGCTGGTTTGGTGGCGGCTCATCCCGAGGCGCGGCGGCGCGCCGTCGATGGCGTGCTGGCCTCGAGGCCGCCGCGGCCGGCGAGTTTCAGGCCGAAGTTCCACACGCCCTCGATCAGATGGAAGAGCTCCGCCTCGCGCGCCTTGATCTGCGGGGCTTTCCACTCGCTGAGCCCGCGCAGCGCCTCGTTCAGGGCCGGCTGCGGCGCCGCCGGGGTCTTGAAATAGACCTCGAGCTTGCGCTGGAAGTCTTGGTTGCCGGCGCGATCGTTCTGCGACTTGGTCACCAGCATCAGGTTGCCCAACGATTCGGTGTAGACCTCGCGCTCGCTGGAATCGGGAAACCAGCCGCGCCATTGGCTGTTGGCGCCGGTTTTTCTGGGCAGCACGTGTTCGACACTCATGTCGTCGGGAAACGACAGCGACTGCGGATCGCCCGCCATGTGATCGGTCAGCCGCAACAACAGCTGCTTGGCGGTGGAGGGATCGCGCGCATGCAGGTCGCGAAGATTGTATTGGATGGTGCGCACGTCGGCGCGTGAAAAATTGAGCACGCCATTGGCCGCCTTGAGGTCGTCGCCATTGCGGATTGCCGTGGTAACCGCACCGAACCAGCTGGCCCGCTTGTGCGCACCAAGGCCGAGCAGACGGATGCCCAGCGCCAGGCGGTCGAGCGCGGCCATAAACCAGGCGAACTCCGCACCGTCGTCGCCGCGCTTGAGTCGCCACAGCATGGCCGGCGGGATCCAATCGGAAAAGCGCAGGCGGTTGAGATAGACGAGGCTATTGGCGAGGCCGGCGGCCGTGGGCTGGGCGCGGCGCAACTCGTCGAGCACGGTCGCCGCCGGCTTCAGGATCTGCTCGAGGAATGCCAGGGCGCCACCATGATCGGTGGCGATCTGCTTGATGCTCGAGATCACGTGGCTGCCGGCGCGGCCATACATGCTGCGCACGTAGCTGAACAGGCTTTCGAGTTCGTCGCCCAAACGCGCTTCCAGCTCCTGCCAGATCGCCGCCGCCCGCTTGGCCTCGCCGGCGGCGATGCCACCCAACAGCGCCGCCTTTAGAATATCCTTGCGCCCCAGCGGCTTGCCTCTGGCATTGAGGATCGTGAACAGCTGGTGCGCACGATCGATGTCATCGGTGATGACCGACGCCACGCAGCAGTGATCGAGCAGAAAATCGATGAAGCGCGGTCGGTCTGTCGCTTCCAGATCGGCAAGCTCGGCCAGGAAATGATCGCGCACCGCGATCATGCGGGCCTCGGCGGGCGCCAGGCCCGCATGGTCGGGCTTGATGCGGCTTGCGCCGGGGGTGCGGACGTAGCGCTCGAAGAAGGCATCCTCGGCCGGCCGTAACGCCATCCGCCGCCGGGCGGCGCCGCCGATGGTGCCCGCCAGCCGTGCGTTCACCGGCAATCCCTGTTCGGCGTCGAGATCACGCAGCACGCAGAACAGGATGGTCAGCGATGTCAAGCGCTGAAAGCCATCGACGATTTCCAACACCCGCTCGCCGCGGCTGCGGGCCCAGGCCGGAAGCAGGGAGCGCGGCCGGTTGCGTTCGATGAACAGCATGAAGCTGAGGAAATAGCCGCTGACCGCTTCTTCAAGGGCCTGGCTGATGTCCTCCAACAGCTGGCCCGCCTCCTGCGGCGTCCAGGCAAACGGACGCTGATAGCCGGGTGCCTCGATCAACACCGGATTGCTAAAAAGCTGGCCGAGCGGCACCGTCCCTGAAGAAAATTGGCCAATCATGACGTACGTACTCTGGCTTCCTTGCCGCATTGTCAGCATGGATCACGACGACCTTGCAACCGCCAATGCGGCAGTTGCGTGATTGGGGTTTTTGTGCTGGACGAAGCGCACCATCGCCAAGGCCGATAACGCGCGCAAAGGACATGAAAAAAGATGCTTGGCGCCGTATTCGATCTCGCCCGAGAGCTGCTGTCCGCGCTCGACCCTGAGCAGGCCCACGAGCTGACCTTGCGGGCGCTCGAGCTCGGCCTTTACCCCCGCCCGGCGACGCCCGACGATCCGCGCCTGGCGATTGCGGCGTGGGGGCTGCGCTTTAGCAACCCGTTTGGCATCGCCGCCGGCTTCGACAAGGATGCCCGCGTGGCCGAAGCCGTGCTCGGCATGGGCTTCGGCCACACCGAGATTGGCACCGTGACGCCGCGGCCGCAGGCGGGCAATCCGCGCCCGCGGCTGTTCCGCCTGCCTCGTGACCGGGCCGTGATCAACCGGCTGGGCTTCAATAGTGGCGGACACGTTGCGGCGCATGCGCGTCTGCGCCGGCCACGGGCGGCGGCCGGCATCGTTGGCGTCAATGTCGGGGCCAACAGGGATGCCACTGATCGCGGCGCCGACTACGTCGAAGGCGTTCGGCGTTTCAGCGATGTTGCCGGCTATCTCACGGTCAATGTCTCCTCGCCCAACACGCCAGGGCTGCGCGATCTGCAGGCACCCGCCCTGCTCGATCAGCTGCTGAGCCGCGTGCTGGCGGCGCGCGCGGAGCTGGTCGCGGCCGGCCAGCCGCGCCGGCCGATCATCGTCAAGCTGGCCCCCGACATTGCTGCAGCCGATTTGCCGGCCATCGTCGAGGTGGTGCTGGCACGAGGCCTTGACGGTATTGCCGTCGGCAACACCACATTGGCGCGTTCCGGACTGACCGAGGCGCGGGTTGCCAGCGAGGCCGGCGGATTGTCGGGCCGCCCGTTGTTTTACCGCTCGACGGTGGTGCTGGCCCGGGTGCACGAACTGGTGCGCGGTGCCATTCCCCTGATCGGCATCGGCGGCATCGACGCCGGCGAGGCGGCGATCGCCAAGCTCGAGGCTGGCGCCAGCTTGCTGCAGCTCTATACCGGGCTCATCTACGAGGGTCCGGGGCTATTGGCACGTCTCAAGCAGGAGCTTGTCGACTATCTCGCTCGCGCCGGCCACGCCGGCATCGCCGATGCGGTCGGGTGCCGCGCCACCGCCTGGGCCGCCAAGTCGCTGCCCGTGTAGCCGGCGGGCGTCAGTCCAGCCTGATCCCCGAGGCCCAGGTCGCGGCCGATCTCCCCAGTTGCAAGTTGGCCGCTTTACGGCGGTGGCCGACTCACGCGAGAGG
>DATFXD010000310.1:0-7975 GCA_035258605.1 Hyphomicrobiaceae bacterium
GAGACGACGCCCATCGCCAGCAGGATGGCGGGAATCGCCATCAGCCCATCCATGACGCGCATGATGCTGCCATCAAGCCAGCGCACGTAGCCGGCAATGAGGCCGATCAACAGCCCCACTGCGATGCTGATGATGGCTACCGTGATGCCGATGATCAGCGATACCCGGGCACCATAGAGGACGCGGCTGTAGACGTCGCGGCCGAGCGAGTCGGTGCCGAAGCGATGCACGTACTTGCTCTCGGTGCCGTCACTGAGCCGCAGGCTGCGTTCCGTGCCGGGCTTCTTATTGCGGAACACGGGATTGATCTCGGAGGGCGGCAAGGTATCAAGCACTGGCGCCAAGGCCCCGAGCATGGCCAGCACAAAAATGATCAGGGCGCCGATGACGACGCTGGGATTGCGCGCGGCCAGGCGCCAGCTGCGGCCTCGGTGTGGCTCTCGGGCAAGCTCGGCGGGCAGCGCTTCGATGCTCAATAGCGGATCCTCGGATCGAGGAAGGTGTAGGCCAGGTCCACGGCCAGATTGATCAGCACGTAAGCCAGCGAAAACAACAAGATGACGGCTTGGATGGTCGGATAATCGCGCGCCAAGACGGCGTCGACCGTAAGCCGGCCGAGCCCGGGAATGGTGAACACGGATTCGGTGACCACAACGCCGCCGATCAACAGCGCCACGCCGAGGCCGATCACGGTCACGATCGGCACGGCGGCGTTGGCCAGGGCATGGCGGATCAAGACCTTGAGTTCGGTCTGGCCCTTGGCTCGAGCGGTGCGGATGTAGTCCTCGTGCATGACCTCGAGCACGCTGGTGCGCGTGATACGGGCAATGAGCGCGATGTAGATCACCGACAGCGTCAGTGCCGGCAGGATCAGGCGCTGCAGCCAGCCGCCGATCCCCTGCTGCAGTCGCTGGTAGCCCTGCACCGGAAGCCAGTTGAGCTCGACGGCGAACACGTAGATGAGAAGGTAGCCGATGACGAACACCGGCACCGAGAAGCCCAGTACCGAGAACCCCATCACGGTGCGATCGAGCCAGCCGCCGTGTCGGTAGGCGGCCACCACCCCCAGCGGTACGGCGACGGCGATGGCGATGAGGAGCGTGAAAAATGCCAAGGAAAGGGTCGGCTCGACGCGATCGGCGATCAGCTCGGCAACCTGCTTCTTGAAAAAGAACGACTCGCCGAAGTCGCCGGTGACGGTCTTGCCCAGCCAAATTGCGAACTGCGTCACGATTGGTTGGTCGAGGCCGAGCCGCTTGCGGATTTCGGCCACTTGTTCGCTATTGGCATTGTCGCCGGCAATGATGGCGGCCGGGTCGGAGGGGGTGAGGCGCAGCATCAAGAATACGAACACCGCGACCAACAGCATCACGGGGATCGTCGCCACCAGTCTGCGCAAGACGTAAGTCAGCATCGCCAGCCGCGCGTCTGGGCAGCGGTCCCACCGCCGCCCGAACCCCTTGTCATTTCATCGAAATATTCCAGAACACCGGCACCGGTGCCTTCAGCATGCCGTCGACGTTGTTGCGCATTACCGCCGGCTGGTACCACTGCCCAAGCGGGATGTGCGTTACGACCTCGGCTGCGCGTACCTGCACCTGATCGGCGATCGCTTTCTGTTTGCCAGGATCGCTCTCCCGCGCGAAGTCGTCGCGCAGCTTCTCCAACTCCGGATCGCAGGGCCAACCGAACATGGCCTTGTCGCAAGCCGCATTCATAAAGCCGGTGAAGATCGGATTGGTGATGTCGATCGATACCCAGGAGGTCAGGAACGCGTGCCAGCCGCCGGCCGTCGGCGGGTCCTTCTTGGCGCGCCGTGCCACCAGGGTCTGCCAGTCCATCGACTGCATGTCGACCTTGAAGCCGGCCTTCTCCATCAGCGATTTGGCAACCGGCGCCAGATTGGTGAGAATCTGCAGGTCGGTCGAGTGCATGAGCACGATCGGGGTGCCGTCGTAGCCGGCCTCCTTCAATAGCTCCTGGGCCTTCTTGAAGTCCGAGTTGAGCTTACCCTCGAAGCCCTTCTCGCTGAACAGCGGCGTGCCGCAGGGGAAGTAGGAATTGCACACCTTGTAATACTTCGGATCACCGACGACGGCTTCGAGGAAATCCTTCTGATTGAAGGCATAGAGCAGAGCCTGGCGCACTTTGGGGTTGTCGAACGGCTTGGCGGTCCAATTCGGTCGGAACGTGAACTGGTTGCCGAGCACGTTCCAATCGAACTGTTTGACGTTGCTGTCACCGATCGCCAGCGGCAACAGGTCGTGGGGTGGCGCTTCGATAAAGTCGATCTCGCCCGCGAGCAGGGCGTTGATGGCTTGCTGGTGATCCGAGATGGCGCGCCACTCGACGCGATCGACATTGGCGACCTTGCCACCGGCGAGGCCGGAGGCCGGTTCCGAACGCGGCTTATACTTGTCGAACTTGACGTAAACCGTCTTGTCGCCAGGCTTCCACTCATCGCGCTTGAACACGAACGGTCCGGAGCCCGTGAAATCCGAGAGTTGGGTGTTGGGGTCGGTCTCGGCGACGCGCTTGGGCATCATGAAGGGCACATTGGAGGAAGGTTTACCCAGCCCGAGCAGAACCAAGCCGGTCGGCGCCTTCAACTCCATGACAAAGGTCTTGGCGTCCCTCACCGTCAGCTTGTCGACAAAGCTCATCAGCTTCTGGCCGGTGGTATCCTTGGCCGCCCAGCGCTTGATCGAGGCGACGCAGTCCTCCGCGGTCACCGGCGTGCCATCGTGCCACTGCAGGCCATCGCGCAAGCTGAAGGTGTGCGTCAGTTTGTCAGCAGAGACCTCGTATTGGCCGACCATCTGCGGCTTGATCTCGCCGTTCTCATCGGTGGCGAACAAGGTGTCGTAGATCATGTAGCCGTGATTGCGGACGATGTAGGCCGTGGTCCAGATCGGATCGAGGATCTTGAGATCCGAGTGCATCACGGCACGCAGGGTCTTCTGAGCGTCGGCGGTCGTGCTGAGACCACTCAAGGCGGCGGCAGCAGCCAGTGCGAACAGGCTTCGGCGCAAATGGCCCATCGTCTACTCCGGTTGGATTCGGCACAACATTGGCAACGGTAAGCCTTGCCAGCCCGCGAATTACACAACGACCAGTCCTCATAAGTCAAAAGCTTAGATGCGCCTGCCGATTAACCGGTTTGCCCCTGCCCGAAGCCGACCGGCACCGGCCGGCATCGCTCGGGTTTCTTTTTTCCGGCGAGCGGCTAGGGTAGCGCCTGCAGTCGTCAAAAGGTCGCCGGAGGCGTCAGGATCATGCCGATCATCAACCGGGTTGCCGCCATCAGCGAAGAGGTCACGGCTTGGCGCCGCGATTTCCACCAACATCCCGAGATCGGCTTTGATGTCGAGCGCACCGCCGGCATAGTTGCAGATAAGCTCAAGGCATTTGGCTGCGATCGGGTGGTGCCCGGCGTTGGCAGGACCGGCGTGGTCGCGATCATCAAGGGTCGCAAGGACGACGCCGGCCAGGTCGTCGGCCTGCGCGCCGACATGGATGCGCTGCCGATCCAGGAGGCGACCGGCGTGGCCTACGCGTCAACGAGCGTGGGCAAGATGCACGCCTGCGGGCACGACGGTCACACCGCCATGCTGCTGGGCGCCGCCAAGTACCTGTGCGAGACGCGCAACTTCAATGGCTCCGTAGCCGTCATCTTTCAGCCCAATGAAGAGGGCCTAACCGGCGGCTTGGCCATGATCGAGGATGGTCTGTTCGACCGCTTCGGCATCCAACAAGTCTACGGCATGCATACCTCGCCCAACCACGAGCTCGGCATGTTTGCCATCTGCGCCGGCCCGATGCTGGCGGCGTGCGACAAATTCGACATCGAGATCACCGGCAAGGGCGCACACGCGGCCCGGCCGCACGAAGGCATCGATCCGGTGGTGATCGCCGCGCAAATGATCATGGCATTGCAAACCATCGCCTCGCGCACGATCGATCCGCTCGATGCGGTGGTGGTCTCGACCTGTATGGTGCGGGCCGGCGACGCCTTCAATATTATCCCGGAAAGTGTCGGTCTCACCGGTACCATCCGCAGCCTAAGCCCGCAGGTGCGGCAGCAAACCTTTGCTCGCGTGGTGGCGATCGCCGAGGGTACCGCGGCAAGTTTCGGGGCGACGGCGCACGCGACCTTCCAGGGCGATGTGCCAGTGACCGTCAATGAAGCGGCCAAAACCAAGTTCGTGACCGGGGTGGCGGCCGAGATCGTCGGCGTCGACAATGTCATGCAGATGCGCCCAATCATGGGTGCGGAAGACTTTTCGCACATGCTGAATAAGCGCCCGGGTGCCTTCATCATGATCGGCAATGGCATCGGTCCCGGCTTGCACAATCCGCACTACAACTTCAACGACGCGGCGATCCCGATCGGCGTCTCCTATTGGGCGCGGCTCGCTGAGACGGCGCTGCCGATTTGACCGGCCGCGGGGCGGCAGCCGACGCTGGTGACGGTCAAACCTCATTGCCGCGCGCCGCGGCCACCTGAGCCGAGGTCAAGCAGCGCTGCAGACACTCCGCTTCGCCTGCATGGCGCCCGATCAAACCAGATCCAGCGCTGCAACCGTACCGGTGCTTACGCGGCGAACCGACCATATTATTTCGGCCAGCTAACCCCTGGCCCGCCGCTTGCCGCCTCCTCCTCGATCATCCCCGCCGTCGTCAGCGGCGGGAACAGTGGGAAGGCAGGGCTGTCGGGCGCAGCCAGATCACCCTGGTCCCGTAGCAGGGTGCCGATCTATACGATCCAACAGGTTGCGCTGCGCGGTTGCATGGCCAGGGTGGGCCGTTGCAAGTCGTGCGCGCGCTCCTTTGAGGCCCCCGCGGCTGAGGAGGGCTGTCGAACTTGTGCCGGGTTCGCCAGGTGAATACAGTCGCCGCGCTCGGTGCGAGGCCGGCCCGACGTGCAGCGCTCCATGAACCGGCGAACCTTCGTCAAACGCTCATTCCTCGCCACCGCGGTCGGGCTGGGGACCGGCGCGGGTTACGCGAGGTTCGTTGAGCGACACGCGGTCGAGGTTGTTCCGGTCGAGATCGAACTCGGCCTATCCGAACCGCTGACCGCGGCCGTGCTGGGCGACGTCCACTTCGATCCGCTGTACGAGGTCGACTATCTGGAGGACGTCGTTGCCCGGGTCAACTCGCTGGCGCCGGACCTCATCCTCTACACGGGCGACTTCCTGTCCAAGTCTGCCGACCGCCTTTCCGAACTTCTGACCGTCCTCGGCAGGGCGCGGGCTGCAGTCGGGAGCTTCGCCGTGCTCGGCAACCACGACCACTGGATCGACGCCGACCGCGTCGGCGCGGCCTTGACCGCCTCCGACATCCCCGTACTGCGAAACCGGAGCGTCCCGCTACCGGGGCGGAAGGACTGGTATCTGACCGGTCTCGAAAGCTACTGGGCCGGGGCGCCGAGCGCCATGTCGATCGCGAGCACACCCCCGCACGCTCGCCACGTCGTCCTCGTCCACGAACCCGACGCGTTTGATCTCCTGACCGACCCGCGAATCGCACTTCAGTTGTCGGGTCACACTCACGGCGGTCAGGTCCGTCTGCCGCTGCGCGGCGCCGTCTCTCTGCCGAGTTGGGGGAAGAAGTACCAGATGGGCTTGTACGCTCGGGGCGGCCGTCGACTGTACGTCAATCGCGGGATCGGAACGGTGAAACGGCACTTCCGGTTGAACTGCCCGCCCGAGATCACCCTGTTGAAACTCACGTAGTGGACAACCGGAAATGCGAGGCGCGCACCTCAGCGGCGATCTTGTCAGCGATCTCGCAGATCGCCTCGGGCGTAAGACTGCCGCGCAAGGTTGCCCCTCGGCGAACGCCGAGTAGCCGTGCAAGCTTATGCCGAATCAAGGAAACAAGATGTACTGAAGCAATCTGCCGCAATCGGCTAGATTGATCTCATCGTTTATCGAAACTCGCTGACCCTAGAAATCAGCGGCTCTTTGCAATCTGGGCACGTAGGCGTCTTAGAGCTTACCTGTAAATAAGAACTCGGGTTCTCCCCGAGCACCTACATCCCTACCGGCGGAGTCTTTCCCAGCCCACTTGAACTTCGGCAGGCCCACAGCCTCTTGATCTGCAAAAAGGTCGCTCCGACGTCTGATGGATAGGTAGATTGATATAATCCCATTCGGTGTTGCCAGTCCCTGGCAGATCCCAGAGCGCCCGTCCTGAGGCTGGCCCCGTTGGCCGCGGGATCGCGCCTCGGTCGAAGCGCCGGTCAAGTTCGGGGCGAGCGCCAGGCAGGCCATCGCCCCGGCTCACTATCGGCGCAGCGCCAACAAGGCCTCGCGCACGCGTTTGAGCGCCGTATCGTCGATTTTGTCCCGCCGCTGAATGAGGGCAAGCGTGCGCTGCAAAGCCGGTCGCAGCGGCCGTGCCACCAGGTCGTGGCGCGCATTTTCCTTCGACACCGCGGCCAGCGGAACAATCGAAGCGCCGAGCCCGGCGGCCACCATGCGCTTGACCGCCTCGAGATTGTCGAGCTCCATGGCGGGGCGGGCTTCGACGCCGGCGCTCGACAACCAGTCGACGATCAGCGCGCGGACGTGGGCGCGGGCAAACTCCAAAAGCAGCGGATGCCCGAGCAGATAGGGCGGCGTGATGCGCGCCGGCAAGCCGCGCACGCCGGCCGCAAAGATTGCCACCAGCGGTTCTTCGAGCAAGGGTTCGACATCGAGCAGGCGATCGTTCACCGGTAGGCTGACGACGCCGAGGTCGACGTCGTTGCGAAGGATGCGGTCGACGATGCCGTTGGTGGTGCCGGTGGTCACCAGCAGCTCGATGTTGGGTTGGGAGCGGCGCAGCTCCTGCAGCACCGGTGGCAGGTGATAGATGAGGGCGGTGGTGCTGGAGCCAATACGGACCTGACCGAGCCAACCCTCGCGATGCCGGCGCATGGCGGCGAGCAGGCGAGCATTGGCCTCGCCGATGCGGCGGGCATGCTCGATCAGCTCGCGACCGGCGGCGGTGGCAAAGGCGCGCTTGCCCAGCCGATCCACGAGGCGCACGCCGAGCCTGGCTTCGAGCTCGCGCACCTGCAGGCTGATGGTGGGTTGCGCCAAATTGAGGCGGCGGGCCGCGCGCGTGAAGCTCGCTTGCGCCACCACTTCGATCAGCGCGGTGAGGTGATCTGGGTTGAGGCTGCGCATGGATTGTAAATTCCAATCATATCGATTGAAACAATAAATTTGAACAATTCAAAAGTCGACCCCAATTGCTCCGCTAGAGCCGCCGTACGGCCGCGGCAAAATGATGGAGATGATCATGAGCATCCACGCCTTGCCGGGGCCGGCGGCGGCCCTGCCGCGGCCTGGCAGTGCCGCCGGCCCTGTCGCCCGGTGGCGGCGCCTGTTGGCCTTGGCGCTTGCGACCGAGCGCCAGGTGTCGATCGGCGACCGCACCGCAATGACCGTTGCGCGCCTCGGGGCTGTCGGTCGGCAACCCCGTGCCGAGGCCATTGTCGCGCCAACGCCGCCACCCGTTCGAGACCGGGGCCGCCGGCCAGAGGTCGCGATCAGGGGCTCGATGCGCTGGAACGGCGCGGCCGCAACGGCCCTCGTACACGGCCCGGCACGGCTACTGGCCTGGTGCGCCGAGCGTCGGCGCTTGCGACGTGCCGTTGCCGAACTCGACGGCTTGAGCGAGCACGTCCTCGCCGATATCGGCCTTTGCCGCGCGCCCTCCGCCCGCCGCGCGCGGCCGTTGCGTCGCATACCGCTCGAAGCCCTGCTGTGAGGGCCATGCTGGCGGCGGCCGCCTGGGTGAACCGGGCGGCGGCCCGCCCGCGATTGCGGCGTCAGCCGGCATAGACCGCGAACTCGGCGCGGGTGTCGGCGATTGAGAACCAGCGGTGCTGATCGGCCCTGAACTGGCGCCAGTTCTCCAGAATTTTCTTGAACTGATCGCTCTTGGCGGCCTCCTCATCGAGCACCGTCTCGAGCGCACC
>DATFXD010000311.1:0-23810 GCA_035258605.1 Hyphomicrobiaceae bacterium
CCTGTCCTGGCCGTGGCCGGGAGCAACCCCGAGCGAGGCCGCGGTACTCAGCGCCACCGTGGTCTTCAAGACTGTGCGGCGGCTCGGATGTTCAACAGTCATGGATCTCCTCCCTGTCGGCGGCGAGGATAAAATCGATGCGGGCCCATCTCGGGGCTGAAATTAACGCCGGCCGAGCATAGCGCAGCTCGAGCGCCACCGGAAGCGGCTTGCCCACAGCGCATTCAAGACGCTTCCGCCGCCCATTCGTTGCCGGCTGCCACCGAGGGGTGCCAGGCCAAGCGAGCGTCTCATCTCCTCAGTCTCGAGCTGGGCCCGCTCCACAGCGCCTTGCAGTTGCGTCGCCCAATGGTTAAGTCGCCGGCGGGTGCTGAAACCAATTGCCACCGTTGACATCGTTGCCCCCGTCCGGCCAGCCAAACAGCTGCCAGCCCCAGCTTGACGACAGCCGCCACTCTTGGCGGCCGCCGCCGGGCGTTCCTCACTCCGCAGCAATCTTGTGGGGATCGGCCGCGACTTTGGACGCCGCATGTGGATCGCGTGGGATCACGATCGGGCCGACGGCCGTCTTGCCGTCCTTGCCCCGAATGAGAAAAGGTTTGAGATCGGGCTCCATCGTGGACTTGACCCCAAGACGGCGCTTACGTTTGATCATGAGCAATGGAGGACCGCCACTCGGGGGAGCGTTTGCGAAGTGGCCAGCCTTTGCGAGTTTCTCCTTCAGTTTATTGCACCACTGTGTGCTTGGCAGCTTGTCGACGCCAATCGGATAGATCGTGAGACTGTGTTCATCGAACTTCATACGCAGGAAGTTCTTGTAGTTGCGGATGCCCAGCGCGCCGAACGCATCGCCGGTATGCATGCGGGCGAGCAGGCCGGTCAATACCCAGTAGGTGCCGAAAATGAAGCCTCCAAGCAAGCCGCCAAGCGTGGCAGCCTCGACGGGATAGACGAAGCCGCCTAACCAGCCGCCGAGCGGATCAGTCTGCAACGGAAAAAAGGTACGGACGACTTGACGATTTAGGGCCATACCCGACGCAAACACAAAGAACATCGCCTTGAGGTGCGCAAGCGAGTGCAGGCTCCCGACAGACACTTTCGCCAGAAGCTTGAACAACAACGTTCGCTTCTCGGACACAGTAACGTATGACACCAGCCCCGCCCACAGCCCCAGCAGCAGCACGAAATAGAAGATGCTTTCCGTTACCACTTGGGGGAGGGACTCCAGCATCTCATTCGCCAGTGCATTGATCGCCGCGTAGTCGACCTCGGTGATCCTGCGCCTCAACGGCTCCATGCCAGCGGTAGTCTTGACCACCACGTGATATTGCCACGTCATGATCCAGTAGAGGGCGCCGATGACCAGTGAAAACCGCCAGTTTCTCAACGGAAAGGCCAAGTTCTTCAAGGTCAAGAACGCGCTGCGCAGTCGGCTTGGATAGCAGGCGATCATTCTGGCAGTGCCGGTAAAGCGTCGCGCGGGCTGCGCCAAAGAATTCTCTGGTCGCACACCCCAGCTGACCTTGGCTTCCGGTCGCAGGTCGGTGGTGGAGTGGAGAAAGGCACCGCCGCCTCCCGCCGTGATCAGATGAATGCCAAGCTCCGTCTGCGCGGCTTTTGGTGCTTCTGCCTGACCCCGAGGCCAGGAAAACCGCCCCACGCTATGGTCGCCAGCTTCTGGATCAAAAAGCTCATCGAGGCGGTAGTGGCTATAGTGGTGCCAGTCACCGGCCAGAACGGCCCTTACTCTAACCTCACGATTTCTCAACTTGCCCTCGGTTTCCTCCTTGGTCTTCTTCAAGGCAATGCGAACGATGGTGTGCAAGCTGTCGACGGTGTCGATGCCCTCGAACTCGGCGTCGAGCCAATGCGGTTCGGCAATGCACAAGACGATGTTGTGCAAGCCGTCGCCCATGTGGTCGACCACGGTGCGGAAATAGTTCTCCTGTGCGGCGTCTAGATACTTGGAGAACTGGATGTCGACGCCCCATAACCACCAGTTGTGCGGCAACTGGATCGCCCAATAGCTGCGATGTTGCTGGCAGCGCCAGCCGCCGACACGGCGGCCATTGCCCCGCGCCAGTAGAGGATCGCGGTTCTGACAGAACAAATTATCGAACGCACCAAGACCATCATACCAATCGTGGTTGCCGGGCAGCGCAAACAACAGGCGCTCGTTCTTGTGTTCCGGATCTTCAAACGGCGGAAGAGCGGTGGCATAGGGCAGCACAAATCGGTCCTCATATGCCTCGTGGGTGGCCTGCGGATAGCACTGGTCACCGCCGAGAATGAGAATCTTGCCGGCTGGCAGCGTCTCGCCGCTTGGGAGTGAAAGTTCAGGTTTAGCCAGCAGCATCGCCATGCCGTAGGTTGGCCCGAAGCCATCGCCGACATCGGCGATGTAGTCGACCCAGAAGTCTGTGGATTTTTCGGCGGTACTGCTCGCGAGGTTGCGGTAGTCATACCGCTTGGCAATGGCGTCCTTGTCCTTGGCGGGATCGGTGGCCGCCTGCATCAGACGCTGGTCGGCGTATTCCCCAAACACCGCCGAAATCGCGTCGCGAATGCCGACGCGCACCAACACGTCGGGATCGTACCATCGTACAGCCCTGGCGAGCGGCTTTCCTTCCAAGCGTCTCACCAGCTCATCTCTATTGCGCAGCATGATGCTTCCCCCCAATTCAATCGGTCAAATCGTGTTCGGTCACAGGGCTGACGATATCGATCCAAGCCGCCACGTGGGACGGTGATGGTCGCAAAGCCAGAATTTCAGGGAACGAACTTTGCGCGTGGAATGGCGTGGGTCGGATCAATCCGCCACCGGAGCAAGCCCACGCGCACGCAACTCCCCACATGCTACGCCCCCAACGCCTATTAGCCATCCGGAGCAAGTGGCACCCAGAATGCGATCTGTGCCACCTTGATCACGCTTGGCCTCGATGCCCAAGCTAAGCCATAGGCCCTCGGCTGCTGTGATCTGAAGCACAGTTTGCAGACGGATCCACCGATGCGACTTGGTGCGATCAAGCGCGCCGGTTAGAGCGCGTCACCAAGCACCAATGATGCGGAGGCAACCAATCACCCGATCGCTTGCAGGGATGCGAGCATTCGACCGGTCAGAGCGGGTGCTGCGTCGCCTTTAAGCCGCGTGGCGAGCCTCGAGCAATGATTTCGTTCACAGCTCGATGCACTCACCGCAGATGGGCGTTCGCATCCAACGCCTTGATCGCGGTCACCGGCCTTGTCTGCCCACAACACCAAGCGTCGATCAGATGCCGAGCACGCTGTGGTAGGCGAACAGGGCCGGTGTGCCGCCGGTGTGGATAAAAATGACATCTGCCTCGGGTTGCCATCGCCGCGCCTGAACCAGGGCGATCAGACCCGCCAAACCCTTGCCGGAGTAGACCGGGTCAAGGGGCAAGGCTTCGAGCGCTCCGGCAAGCTTGATGGCCTCGATGGTTGCCGCATGCGGCACGCCATAGGCGGGACCGGCGTGCCCGGCAACGACCTCGACATTGTTCGCATCGAAACGGGTGCCGATCAAATCGGCCGCGGTCGTTGCGTAGGTGATAACGTCGGAGCGCACGCGTTCCGGCTCAGCATCGATGTCGATGCCCACGATTTGCGTCTCAGGCAGCGCAACCGACGCGCCGACAATAAGACCGGCTTGGGTTCCCGCGCTACCGGTTGAATGTACGATCGCCGCCGGACGAATGCCAAGCGCCCGCGACTGCTCCGCGATCTCCACGATCGTCGATGCGTAGGCGATCGCCCCGAGTGGACTGGAAACACCATATGGGACGAAGTACGGCCGACGACCTTCCAGCCTAAGCCGGTTCACCAGTTCCTCGATCGCCGCATTGCGGTTCCCGGTCCACGGAACGTCATGAAGGTGCGCGCCAAACAGCCGATTGAGCAGCGCATTTCCCGAAGTTTGGTACTCGGCTGTCGGCGGCGCCAGGCGACCGTGGTAGACAGCCAGATGGCACTCCATACCGAGCTTGGCTGCTGCCGCAGCGACCTGGCGCTGGCTGTTGGACTGAACGACGCCGCCAGACACAAGCACGTCAGCGTTGGAAGCCACGGCGTCGTAAAGGACATAGTCGAGCTTACGCAGCTTGTTGCCGCCAAAGCCAACACCGGTTGCGTCCTCGCGTTTCACCCATAAGCGGGGGCCGCCCAAATGCGCCGTAAGGCGGCTCATTGGCTCGAGAGGCGTGGGCAGGCTGGCGAGCCCGATGCGCGGAAACACCGACAGCTTGGAGGCAAGAACCGATGCATCTTTGGTCGTCATGTCCTGTCGAGAATGCGAGCGGCCGCCAGCTTCCGCAAGGGGTCTGCTTTTACTTCAAAGGCGGGCTGACGCTTGATCAACGTGGTGTGGGGCCATTGCTTGGCATCTGACATAGCTAGGGCGTGGACCCGACGCGTGTTCTTCGACCCCGTCTTTGAGGGTTTGTCCTGATGGGCCCTCTCCGGTTCATGCGCGACACGATGTGACTGTTCACCTCGTCGCGACGTTGAGCCTTGGAGCGCGTCATGGGCAAGACATACGATCTCAGCCGCCGCAAGGTCCTGCTCGCCGGGACGACAGCGAAATCGAACATCCTCGTCAACGCGCCGAATGAGACGAAATACTACTACCAGGACCTCGATGCCTCCGGTGCGCGGCTCAACGGCACTAATCTCTACACCGTGACTTTTCCGAAGGACCAGACGCCACCAGTCAACGGGTTCTGGTCGCTGACGCTCTACAACGAGCATCATTTCTTTGCGCCGAACGCGATCAAGCGCTATTCGCTGGGTACCAAAAACAAGAACCTGAAATACGGTTCGGACGGTTCCCTCACGCTTTATGTGCAAAGCGACCCGCCACCGCAATACGACAACTGGCTGCCAGCGCCGAAAGGCAGCGACTTCTCGCTCTATGTCCGTGCCTATTGGCCCAAAGCCGCAGTCCAGGACGGCTCGTGGACCCCGCCGCCGGTAATGCGAACCGCAGACGCTGGGTCTCGTGCGCTTCAATAAATCCCGGCCACCCGAACTGATGAGCGTCGCCATTGCGTGCGATCGGCTCTGCCCAGCGTAAAGTCGGGTTGACATGGCCACGGTCAAATCGTGCCACAACCGATCGACGACTTTTGCAAGCGATCGATCAGCAACCACCGTGAACGGTTTCAGTCACCCCTGGCAGATCAGGGTTTAACCGGATGTGCTCGGCTGGCCAAGCACGCAAAAACTCAAGCTTTGACCTCGGACACAAGAGGCAGGCCATGCGTACTTTGTTGCTTGCAACGCTTGCGGCTGCAGCAGCCGTCGCCTTCACGGCGAACGCCCAGGATTTTCGGGCTGACGACTTGGAGACCCGCTCCATCCAGCGCCGCGCCGTCGAGGCGGTGATCTGGGGTATGCCGGCAGTCAATACCGATCTAATGCGGCAGGAGATGCTGACCAAGACCGGTGGCAAGGTAAATCAGATCATCTATTGGGGTCGCCCGCTCGATTGGCAAAACCAGACCCTCACACCCAATCCTGACGCCATCTACTTCATGGTGTTTTTCAATACCAAGGACGTCGGACCTATCGTTCTGGACATTCCGGCGGGTGGCACCAACGCGTCCCTCACCGGCAACATCGTCACGGTCTGGCAGAGCGCACTTGAGGACGTGGGACTGCTGGGCATCGACAGGGGCGTAGGCGGCAAGTTCGTCATCCTGCCACCCGGTTATGCGGACAAGATCCCGGACGGCTATACCGCGCTGCCGTCCGATACCTACAGCGGCTACGCGCTGCTGCGTTCCAACCTAAAAAGCCATGGCGACGCGGATGTGGCGGCATCAATTGCCTATGGCAAGCGGGTGAAAGTGTACCCGCTCTCGGCGGCAGCCAATCCTACAGAGACCGTGTTCACCGACGTCAAGGATGTCAATTACGACAGCACCATTCGTTACGACGTCAGCTTTTTTGACAACCTCAATCGCGTCGTGCAGAGCGAACCGTGGATTGAACGCGATCGCGCCATGATCGATCCGCTGCGCACCATCGGTATCGAAAAGGGCAAGGCCTTCGCGCCCAGCGAAGCGACGCGGAAGATCCTCACCGCCGCCATTGGCGAAGCTAAGGCCTCGTTCGAGCAGCGCTACGATGCAGGCTTCCCGCCGTTCTACCGCAACAGCCACTGGATGCTGCCAACACTCCAAGAGGCGATCGATGGACAAGGCACGACTTACGCAGACCACGACCGATATGCCACCGATGCTCGCGGCCTGCTCTATACCTACGGCTACGTCGCCATTAAGCGACCGGGTACCGCACAGTTCTATCTGGTTTCGATCCGTGACGGGGATGGCGACGGTTTTGACGGCGCGAAGGCCTATCGTCTGCATGTACCGGCAAATGCGCCAGTCGAGCAGTACTGGTCGGTAACAGCCTATGACCGGCAGACACACGCGCTGATCAAGCACATGTCGCGCGCCAGCCGAGCCTCGACCGCCTTTGACGTGCAAAAGAACACCGACGGCTCGATCGATGTTTATTTCGGTGCGAAGGCCCCGGCCGGGAAGGAAGCAAACTGGGTACCGACCGATCCGGGGCGTGGGTTTGAGCTGATGTTTCGCCTTTATGGACCGAAAAAGCAATTTTTTGACAAGGTCTGGGTGCTGCCCGACGTTGAGAAGGTTAGCCCAGGCTCCGATGGTCGCGCGCTGCAGTGAGCTCGAGCGAGAGTTCGGTGACGAGTGGCCGTGCCGGGAGCAAGCTCTGGGTCCCACATGCGCGCGACGATCTGCCGGCAGGAGGGGTACGCCGACCCCACCGCCCCGCGAGGTGTAGGCTTACCTTTTGTACTGCTGGTCGCTGACCTTCTCCATCCAGTCCACGACCTTACCGTCCACACTTTCTTGAATTGCAATATGTGTCATTGCGGTCGTGGGTGACGCGCCATGCCAGTGTTTCTCGCCTGGGGCAAACCAAACGACGTCGCCTGGCCGAATGTCTTCGATTGGCCCGCCATCACGTTGTACCCAGCCGCATCCGGCAGTGACAATCAGCGTCTGTCCGAGCGGATGTGTGTGCCAGGCAGTGCGTGCGCCCGGCTCAAAGGTCACGCTTGCACCAGCAGTCCGCGCCGGAGCGGTGGTCCGAAAAAGTGGGTCGATGCGGACCGTTCCCGTGAACCAGTCAGATGGACCCTTCTGCGAGGGTTGCGAACCAGCGCGTTTAATGTCCATTGCTACTCCTTTGGCAGGCTATGCACCCATCATCTAAGACGTGGGTTGTTGGCGGATATAGTTACGAAGGCAGTTATAAAGCAGCCCAGTCGCTCGAGCAGCGCAAATGAAAAGCCAGCCAAACCGGCTCGCAGTCTCAGCAGATTTGGAACGTCGGTGGCGTGGTTCTCATTGGCCATGGCTTCGCAGACCAATGGTTTTCCGCGCCGCTTGCGGTAGCTCGACAAGCTCGAGTTGAAGACGCCGCCGGGACATGCGCGCAGCCTGCCACCTCCATCGCCTGCATGCTAGCCGCGATTTGCCCATGTCGTCTCATCGCCTGAGCCTGGCGAAAAGGAGGGCGCGGCTATCGCCGCGGCGTCATCGACACGTTTCTCCCGCCTCACGACGGCTCGTGGTGGGAGCACCGTCGTTAGCGCAGCTTCAACAAGCGAACCATGAACTTAGGCGCACGCGCCCCCTGCCGTTGGAGCGCAACGGTGAGGCACAAATAATCGTGCTTTGGTCACAGCGGCCCGTGGCAAACGCGTTGGCTGGAACCTTGTAACCGGACGCATCGACTTCTCTGTCGCCGGCGGGTGCCATAGTCTATGGAAGACAACACGCATCGTTCTGTTCGCCGGAGACACACAGGTGCCCGACATTCACCACTCGGCGGCTGAGGGCTACTCGGTAGCGGTGGCCCATTACCAGACGGGCCGGCCCCACTATCCACCACAAGTAGCTGGCTGGCTGACCGGCGATTTGGCGCTGCGCAAAGGCAAGACCGCGCTCGACCTTGGCTCCGGCACCGGAAAGTTCCTGCCGCATCTGCGCAGCACCGGAGCCACCGTCGTTGCCGTGGAGCCGGTTGCTGCCATGCTGCGGCAGTTGCTCGACGGCAATCCAGGGATCGAAGCCAGACAAGGCACCGCGGAGCACATACCGCTTGCTGATGCCTCCGTCGATGTCGTCGTTTGCGCCCAGTCCTTTCACTGGTTCGCCAGTGCCGAAGCTCTCAACGAAATCCGTAGGGTCTTGAAGGTGGGCGGTGCTCTGGGGCTTGTCTGGAATATCCGCGACGAAAGTCCGGCCTGGGTTGCCGACTTGAGGCGTATCTTTGACGCCTACCAAAGTGACGCTCCTCGGTTTCACACCCAGCAGTGGCGAAAGGTGTTCCCCGCTGCTGGCTTCACTGCGCTTTCCGAAACGCGCTTTTTGCACGGCCATACTGGGGCACCTGAGCATGTCATCGTTGATCGTGTGCTTTCCACCAGCTTCATTGCGGCCTTGCCGGCGGCGGAGCGGAATCTGGTCGCCGCGCAGGTACGGCAGCTGATCGCAAGCACACCTGATCTTGCCGGCAAACGCGAAGTGACAATGCCTTACGTAACCGCCGCCTATAGGTGTCAAAAGCTTAACTGAGGCAAAGGCGTGCGCTGGTCGTGCTGGGCCAAATCGCAATAGAGGTGGCCCAATGCTTGCCAAGTAGCAGCCGCGCCGGCGCCTCCTCCAATGGCCCACGATCGGCGTATACGGCCGTTGGCAGAAGGTCGCCATTGCACGTAGCCTTGGGTCGCCCACATGACGACGACGGAGGATATCATGAAGCTGCCGAGCCGCATCGTTGACTTGTCAACCCCACTCGATAACGAGACCGTGCTCGACCATCCTTTCATGCGGCCCAAAATCGAGTACCGCGGCAATGCCGAGAATGCCCCGATGTTGCTCGACAACTTCCCCGGGCTGCGGCAGGAGGACCTCCCCGATGGCGAGGGTTGGGCGTTCGAGATCGTCCAGCTCAGCACACATAACGGCACCCACATGGACGCGCCCATGCACTTCCAGTCGAAATCGATCGATGGCCGACGCATGATGACGATCGACGAGGTGCCACTCGACTGGTTCTTTCGCCCGGGCATCAAGCTCGATTTCCGCAATCTGCCCGACGGCCATGTCGTGAGCGGCACAGAGCTTGCGGCAGAGCTGAAGCGGATCGGTCACGAGCTGAAACCGTTCGACATCGTCTTGGTGAACACACGGGCAGGAAGCTGCATCGGCACCGACGAGTACCTGACGGCCGGCATCGGGATGGGCCGCGAAGCCACGCTTTATCTCACCTCGCGCGGCGTCCGCGTGACGGGTATCGACGCCTGGGGCTGGGACGCGCCGTTCACGCACATGCGCGAGCGCTGGTTGAGGTCACGCGACCCGAGCATCATTTGGGAGGGTCATAAGGCCGGACGCGAAATTCCCTACTGCCACATGGAGAAGCTTTGCAATCTCGATGAGCTTCCGGCGACAGGCTTCACCGTCGCCTGCTTTCCCTACAAGGTGAAAGGCGGATCGGCAGGCTGGACACGCGCCGTGGCGCTGTTCGATTGAGCCGCCATGGCCCGTCGATTGTCGCCCATTTGGAGGTAGCCTTCCTGGAGCGTTCCTCGTCACGTTTGGCGTGGACGGCGAGATCGAACCCCCTCCCAAGCCGGCTTATTCATCGGGAATGCAGGCATCGTGCCGTCTAGCGCGGCCAGAATTTGCTCGGCGGCGGAACGGGCAAGCAACAGTGATGCTTCGATCGTCGCGCCGGCGATGTGCGGTGAAAAGGTGACCTTCGGGTTTTTCAGCAAGGGGTGATCGTTTGGCAGCGGCTCGGGATAGAAGGCGTCAATACCCGCGGCGAACAGATGCCCGTTATCGAGCGCGTTGTTCAAGGCGGAGAAGTCCAGAACCTGGCCGCGTCCGGTGTTGATGACGATGGCTCCCTTTGGCAGGGACGCCAACTCGCGCGCGCCGATCAGGCCGCGGGTCTCGGAAGTCAACTCCGGCACAAGCACCAGGATTTGGCTGACGCTGAGCATGGCGTGGAGATCGGACAGCATTTCGATGCCAGCCAGCTTCGCAACCCGGGGATTGACGTATGGGTCATAGCCAACGACGCGGCAATTGAACCCGTACTTCAGTTTGCGCGCGAGTTCCGAGCCGATGTACCCGACACCAACGATGCCGACGGTCCTGCCCTCAAGTTCCATGATCTCAAGACCCGACCGCGCGCTCCAGGCCGAGCCATCGCGAACGCCGCGATCACCCCAAAGCAGCTGTTTGGCGGTCGCCAGGATCAGCATGATGCTGTGCTCAGACACCGGCACGCGCCCGAAACCCTGGTGATTGACAACCAGGATGCCGCGCTCCGTTGCGGCTGCAATATCGATATTGTCGGTGCCGAAACCGGAGCTCGATACCACCACGAGGTCGTTACCGGCATCAAGGACATCGGCCGTGACACGCTCCGGAGTGCGCACCCAAAGTGCGCGCGCACCATAGAGCACCTGCTTCAGCTCATCCCTATTGGTACTGTCGACCACGACGACGTCGGCACCACCATCGGCCAGCATGTTATGGCCGGCGGGATGGTACATGGAGCGCCACAACACAACTCTACCCTTCGCCACCAGTTCGCCTCCCAACCACGATCCCCGCTCAATCCGTCGTGGTGAGCCTATCAAAGTGAGCTACCAAGGGGAATCCGCGTTCGACGGCGGAGGACGAGACGGGCACTGTACTCGGGAAGTATCAGCGCCGTGGTGACGCCACCAAGGCAGTCAGAGATAGGCGTATCAGCCTGAGCCTAGGAGGTGACGCGGCCGCTGGCGCTTACACAGTGTTGGCAAGGGAGGAAACCAGCTAGATTGCCCGCCAGGGCAGCACCGGGGGAAGGTCATGGACGGCATTCTTTCATTCGTGCAGGCGCACAAGCCCTATTTCGAGGCAGCGCAGGCCTTCAGTTCGGTCGTGAATCTCTTCGCGTGGCTGCTTGCCGTCCTGCTCCTGGTTTTTGCACTCCGCAAAAACCGTATCGAGAGCCTGACGGTCGGCCCCTTCAGCTTCCGTATGATGAAGGAGGAGGCGATCATCGCCACCGCCACCGCCAGCAGAGCCTGGCAATCAACCTCCGGGGAAAAGGTCGATGTCCCGCGCATCCGTGCCACGGTCGATCGCGTCTTTACGCCCGAGACGCTCAACAATCTGACCGGCAAGGCCATTCTCTGGGTTGATGACAACCCAACCAATAACGAGCTCGCGGCGAGGGCGCTCAAAAAGTTTGGCCTCGATATCGTACAGGCGATCAGCACCGAGGCTGCCATAGCGGCGTTCCAGCGCCGCAAATTCGACCTTGTGATCTCGGACATGGGTCGAGGCGACGATATGCGCGCCGGCTACGGTTTGCTCAAGTTGCTCCGAGACAGCGGCAGCAAAGTGCCATTTTTTATCTTCGCGGGATCGGACACGCCGGAGTTTCGGCGCGAGGCCGCGGAACGCGGCGCCCAGCTGTCGACCAACGACATGCTCGAGCTGGTTGACCAAGTCGCTAAATACCTGGGCCCAACGTCGTAGCCCGTTGTTGCGACAACCAAGTTCCAGTTGATGAGCTGGCCGCTGCTAATCCGCCAAGAGCTGCAGTGGCTGCGGCAGCGCAGTAGACGGAGGCGCTCAACCGGAGTTGGGAAAACCGCGACAGCCGATCACCCATGTTGCTCCAGCTCGAACGGTGTGGGCACAAGGTCAAAGGCGATCGGTTGGCGCTTCGTGTGCTCTACAGCATAGCAAAGTCGAATACGGGCATAGTATGTGGCTAGCACGGAAGAATGCCGGTTGCGCACTACTTTCAACGTGCGGAGAAGCGCTACGGGAGGCGAACATATGGGCGAACGAGTTGGCATCGTGACGTTTCTAAACGCTTATGATGAGATCGCCGCTGATGGGCATCACTATAGCGGTTGCTTAGCAATAATTGAGACTGATAACGGTCAAGCGTCTATCTTTCTCTACGCGACATCCGATCATCTAATTCAAGCATTGCTAACCTTTTACGCCGCGAAGACCCGAGTAACTGTGGATTTCACTGAAGCGGCACCGGCAGCGTCGACACGCAACGATTTGCAAGAAAGCCGCGCCCGCGCGCAGACAATCTCTGATGAAGGCCCCTTCGACCTTAGAGCTATCTGGACTACGCCCAAATGACCCAGAGCGACCGGGCCAAAGGCATCACTCATAACGGTCGTGGGATCGCCCGTTAGCTGATCTGTGCTGACCTGCAAACTGGACCACTCAGTGTGAGAAAATCGGCTTGGCGAGGGCAGATGCGAGCCTGGAAGATGTTGCACGCGTTCGTTTCGGCATTGCTTTGCCTTGCCTCCCAGACGCTCACGGCGACGGCACAATTGACAACAGAAGGGGCTCCGCCGCGTGGGCTTACCGCCACGGTGCCACCGACGAAGGACGAGGCACCCCCGCCTATTTCAAGAGACGACGAGGTGCTGTTCTTGCGGCGCGTGCTGGCCGACACGGAGGATGTTTGGGAGCAAATCTTTCAGACTGCGGGGCGGCACTATCCAAAGCCGAAGCTGGTAGTGTTCTCCGAGCTCACAAACACACGCTGTGGCATGGGTGAGGCTGCGATAGGTCCGTTCTATTGTTCAAGCGACCACGCGGTTTACCTCGACCTCGACTTCTTTCGTGCGCTAAGAGAGGAATACCATGCGCCGGACAATTTCGCTCAAGCGTATATAATCGCCCACGAAATCGGCCACCACGTACAGAATGTGCTTGGTATCGCAGCCAAGGTAGAAGAGCTTACGAAACGCGCCGATCGGGTGCGCGGCAATGCCCTATCCGTGCGGGTCGAACTGCAGGCCGATTGCCTCGCAGGGGTCTGGGCGTACCGCACCAACCAAATGAGACACTCGCTCGAACCGGGCGACATCGAGTCTGGCCTCAACGCGGCGTCGCAGATCGGCGACGATACATTGCAGAAACGTGACCAGGGAATCGTCGTACCCGAGACCTTTACGCATGGTACATCAGCGCAGCGTATGCGCTGGTTCCATCGGGGTCTCGACAGAGGCGAGTCGCTTGACTGCAATACCTTCGAGGCTAAGAGCTTGTGATCGCCTGGGCCAGGAGGCAAATTTTTGAAGACAAATCCAACGTCCTTTCCTTCGTCACCCGGATGTACCCGGCACGCTGCCTGCCGATATCAACCTCGGTGGCATCTGCTGTAGTTAGAGAATTGTGGCCCGCAACCTGCGATGGGCGGGTGCGCCAGCACTAGCCATCCAGCGCAGGTGGTGGGGACTCCAGGGCCTGGCAATCCAGGAAAGTCGTGGTGAGGGGCGCGGCAAAGGCAGCGATGGCACCGCCCTGGATGCCGCTGAAATGCATTTGGCCACCCCATCCCAGGCCTCGCCTCCGACGCCCACGGCCTTGACCTCGACGGCACCGCTCGCTGCAGCCGATTGCCACGTCGCTGTCCCTGCAACAAGCAAAGTGACGCGGCGTTACCGACGTACTCACAAACGATCGTTTAGCGGTGAGGCCAATGGCATCCTCAGCAATAACATCAAAGCCGGTCACAGGCGGCGCATCCCCCGCCATCGAGACCCGCTGCATCGACACCATTCGCACCCTCGCCATGGACGCGGTCGAGAAGGCCAACTCCGGCCATCCTGGCACGCCGATGGCGCTGGCACCCCTGATCTATACCCTCTGGCAACGCTTCCTTCGCTTTGATCCCAGCAATCCGCTGTGGCCCAACCGGGATCGCTTCGTGCTCTCCAACGGCCACGCCTCGATGTTGCTTTATGCCACCCTGCATCTGGCCGGCGTGACGTCGGTCGAGCTGCCCGACGGCCGGCGAGCGGCGGCCGTCTCGCTTGCCGACATCAAACGTTTCCGTCAGCTTGGCAGTCCCTGTCCGGGCCACCCCGAGTACGGGCGTACTGCCGGGGTCGAGACCACCACCGGCCCGCTTGGCCAGGGCTGCGGCACCAGCGTCGGTATGGCGCTCGCGGCACGTTGGCTCGGTCAGCACTTCAATCGGCCCGGCTACGGGCTGTTCGACTACCGGGTCTTTGCCGTATGCAGCGACGGCGACATGATGGAGGGGGTGACCAGCGAGGCAGCATCCTTCGCCGGGCATCAGCGGCTCAGCAATCTCTGCTGGATCTATGACAACAATCGCATCACCATCGAGGGAGATACCGACCTCGCCTTCGACGAGGACGTGGCCAGCCGATTTCGCGCCTACGGCTGGAACGTCGAGCGCGTCGACGATGTCAACGACACCCAACGCCTGGCACAGGCGATCGAAAGGTTTGAAGCCGAGACCGATCGACCGACCCTGATTATCGTCACCAGTCACATCGGCTTTGGCGCGCCGCACAAGCAGGACACCAACGCCGCGCATGGCGAGGCCCTGGGCGAAGATGAGGTGCGGCTCGCCAAACTGAGCTACGGCTGGCCGCAGGATGCGCAGTTTTTTGTACCCGACGGCGTGCGGGAGCAGTTCGCGGCCGGCTTGGGAGAACGCGGCCCGCGCCTGCGCAAGGCGTGGGACGACCGCTTCGCCGCCTATTGCAGCAGTCATCCTCGAGCCGGCGAGGAGTTGATGGCCCTGCAGCGGCGCCAGCTGCCGAAGGACTGGGCGGCGGCGCTTCCGGTCTTTGCCAGCGATGCCAAGGCAATTGCCACACGCAATTCTTCGGGCAAGGTACTGAACGCCATCGCCGCCCGGTATCCCTGGCTGATCGGCGGTGCGGCGGATCTCGCACCATCCACCAAAACCACCCTATCTTTCACCGGTGCCGGCGATCTCGAGGCGGCGTCCGCCGGCGGGCGCAACCTGCACTTTGGCGTACGCGAACACGCCATGGGCGCGATCCTCAATGGATTGTCGCTGTCGGGCCTGCGCGCGTTCGGCGCCAGCTTCCTGATCTTTTCCGACTACATGAAGGCGGCGATCCGGCTTGCGGCGCTGATGGAGCTGCCCGTCATCTATGTTTTCACGCACGATTCGATAGGCCTAGGTGAGGACGGACCGACCCACCAGCCGATCGAGCAATTGATCGCTCTGCGCACCATACCTGGGCTCATCACGCTGCGTCCAGCCGACGCCAACGAAGTAATCGAGGCGTGGCGAACGGTCATTGAACTCACTCACCAGCCGGCCTGTCTGGTGCTCAGTCGACAAGCCGTCCCGACCATCGATCGCGGTCGCTATGCGCCTGCTGCGAGCGTCCGCCGCGGTGCCTACGTGCTAGCCGACACCGACGGCACTCCCGAGGTCATCCTGATCGGTAGCGGCAGCGAGGTGAGCCTTTGCCTTGCGAGCCGCGACCGGCTCAGCCGCGACGGCATTAAAGCGCGCGTCGTCAGCATGCCATCTTGGGAGTTGTTCGAGCAGCAAGAGGCGTCCTATCGCGACCGCGTCCTCCCTCCCCAGGTTGCGGCTCGGGTATCGGTGGAAATGGGCTCCATTATTGGCTGGGATCGTTACGTCGGCCGCTACGGTGAGCGCATTGGGATGCGCAGCTTTGGTGCCTCCGCCCCGCTCAAGGATCTGTTGCCGCATTTTGGTTTCACGGTCGAGGCGATCGTTGCCGCTGCCAGAAAAAGCATGCAAAGCGCGCACACTCGATAGCTGGTCGGCGCCATGACGACAGGCCGGCGCACGCGACCATCACCCAATCCCCCGCTCATGCTGCGCGAGGCCGGGCAAGCCGTTTGGCTCGATGTCGTCGCGACACTTGCTTGCGGGTGGCTGCCTCAAGCGGCTGGTCGAACAGATGGGGACCGGTGTGACGTCAAATCCATCGATCTTCGGCAAAGCCATTGCCGGCACCGCCGATTTACACGTGGGCTGTTCCAGTCCGGGCGCAACGCTACAGCTTTGGAACCATGACCTCGGCACGAGCCGCCTGCGATTTTGCGCTCGTGTCCGCGCGCGGACGTCTCGTGCGCATCGATCCTTTGCGCGATGTTGTGGCCAGGCTCAACGCCGCAGTCGCGGCAAGCTTTGTACGAGCGGCCGAGGTGACGTGAGGCCATGCAGCTCAGCGTGATTGGCCTCCAAAGCATGCGGCAGCCTTGCCGAGCCCGGCGAAAGGCTGCGGCAGGGTTAACGCGGCCAAACGAGCAGCAGGCCGTCCCGCCGAGCTCAATTCGGCGGCACTCTATGCCCACTTTCGCTCTCGCCAATCGGCAAGCTTTGCCGATAAGCTGATGCCGGCCATGCGCAACTCGTTCGGCGAACATCTTGAGCCCAAGGCAGAACGATGACCCCGCAATCGCCTCCGGCATCCCCCTGCGCGTTTGTCATTTTCGGCGCCGCCGGTGACCTGACGCAGCGCCTGTTGCTGCCGGCCCTTTACAATTTGCGCCGCGCCGGCCTGTTGCCGGCAAACTTCGCCGTCATCGGCGTCGCACGCGCAGCCAAGGACGATGCCGCCTTCCGCGCGGAGTTTGCCGATAGCCTGCGCCGCTTTGCCCACAATGTATCGGCCGAAGACGCGAACTGGCTATCGCAACGCATGTTCTACCTTGCGGGCGATTTCGATGCCCCGGCGACCTACGCAAAACTGGCCCAGCTGTTGGCTAACACCGACCGGACGCAGCAGACCGGCGGCAACTATCTCTACTACTTGGCGACCCCGCCCCAGGCGTTCGCCATCATCCCCAAGCGATTGGCGGCGGTGGGGCTACTGACGGAAGCGGAGAGGCAATGGCGGCGCGTCATCATTGAAAAGCCCTTCGGCACCGACCTCATTTCCGCGCAGGCGCTCAACCGTAGTCTGCTCGAGGTGCTTGCCGAGAACCAGATCTATCGCATCGACCACTATCTCGGTAAGGAGACCGTGCAAAACATCATGGTGCTGCGCTTCGCCAACGGCATGTTCGAGCCGCTGTGGTCGCGCAACCATATCGATCACGTGCAAATCACCGTCGCGGAGACGGTGGGGGTCGAACAGCGCGGCAAGTTTTACGACGCCACTGGCGCCCTGCGCGACATGGTACCCAATCACCTGTTTCAGCTCCTCACCCTGATCGCCATGGAGCCGCCAACCTGTTTTGATGCCGAAGCGGTTCGTACCGAGAAGGCCAAGGTCCTCGAAGCCGCGCACAGCTTCGGGCCCGAGGACGCTCAACGCAATGTCGTCAGGGCACAATATGGTCCCGGCCGGGTCGGCGGCGCGTCCGTCACTGCCTATCGCGACGCAGCCAACGTGCCGCCGCATTCAACCACGGAGACCTATGTCGCGCTGCGACTGATGATCGACAACTGGCGCTGGGCCGGAGTGCCCTTCTATTTGCGCACGGGCAAAGCCCTTGCCGCTCGCCGCACCGAGGTCGTAATCCAGTTCAAGCAGGCACCGTTCGCGCTATTTCGCGACACGCCGGTGGAGCGCCTGACGCCCAACGACATGCGCATTCTCATTCAGCCGGAAGAGGGTGTCACCTTGCGCTTCAGCGCCAAAATACCGGGGCCCATGGTGCGCATGGAGGGCGTCGCCATGAAGTTCAATTACCAGGAGCATTTTCATGCCGCGCCGAACACCGGCTACGAGACACTGATCTACGACTGTATGCAGGGTGATCCAACCCTATTCCAGCGCGCCGACAACATCGAAGCCGGCTGGCGCGTCGTGCAGCCGATCCTCGATGCCTGGGCCGAGGATCGCGCTTTGAGCATGCCGATTTACCCAGCCGGAAGCTCGGGGCCGCCGGAAGCCGACGCCCTGCTCGCCCGCGAACATCGGCATTGGCGGCGCATCCAGCGCGACGACGGCTCACCATGACGGTCGCCTGCCCACTCCATGCCATCATCGCGGGCCTCGACCAAACCCTGGTCGCGACCAAGCGGCCGCCGCAAGACGTGTTGCGGCGGGTGTACCAACGATGCACCGCTATTTGCGACCACCGGCGTTTTGATCCGACGTTGCTCGGCCTCGCCGAGGATAGCCTCAGCGCTGCGCGATTTCCGAAAGAACCGTCCTGCGCTGGGCTGGCAGGATGGGTGCTGGTCATCAAAAGGCCGCAACCTGAGCCACGCATAATCATGACCTCCCCGGTGCTGGCGTACAGCCGCGATGTCGCCTTTGTGGCGAGCGGATCGAACCAACAGGGGGTCGTTGCGCGCCCGGGCCAAAGACAGCTGGCCTGGCGCCGCCCGCGTGCAACCAATGGGCCAACGGCATGTGATCGTTCAGGTGCAACCCCAGCGCAGGTATGATGCCATGGCTGCTCATCAACTAAACGTTCGCCATCCTGAGGTCGGTCCCGATCCGGCGCCCGCGCAACAAACCAGGCCACGCCGCTCGCTGGTGCGGTCGGGGCCGAGTACCCTTGCCATCGACATCGGTGGCACGCATCTGAAGGCGGTGGTGCTCGGTCCTGATGGAAGCATGCTCGTTGACGAAGTCGTTGTTGCAACACCGCATCCATGTCCACCCAGGGTGCTGCTGAAGGCAACCGACCGTATGATCCAGGCGCTGCCTGGGTTCGATCGGGTTTCGGTTGGGTTTCCCGGTGTCGTTCGGGCCGGGACCATCATCACCGCTCCGCATCTCGGCACTCGCTCCTGGCATCGGTTCCCGCTCGCGGACACCTTGGCGGCGCGACTCGACCGGCCCGTTCGTGTTCTCAACGATGCCGACGTTCAAGGCTTTGGACTGATCACCGGCCAGGGCCTTGAAATGGTCCTCACGCTCGGGACCGGGGCCGGCACGGCGCTCTTCAGGGACGGCGAATTGATGCCGCACCTCGAGTTGGCGCATCATCCCATACACAACGACCTCACCTACGACGAGTACATTGGCGCCGATGCACTCAATCGCAAGGGGGTCAAGAAATGGCGCCGCCGGGTACACAGGACCATCGCCATCCTGCGTTCGCTGGTGAACTACGACATCCTCCACATCGGCGGCGGCAACGCCGGCAAAATCATCGACCCTCCGCAAGACGTACGCATTGGTCGCAACCAAGCCGGGCTCACCGGTGGTATCCGATTGTGGCAGAGCGATCCTCAACATTGGCCGCATCGGCGCCGCCATTGACGAGGTTGCTCGTCGCCTTTCCCATCTACGCGACCTCTCGGTCCTGGAACGATTGCCGTATCGCGATCTAACCTATGGTGCGTGGGGAGACCTGCCAACGTCCGGTCGCGGCTGGTGCACGCAAGATCTGCGGCGCAGCCCGCGGGGTCGCTGCGGACAGTTGCCGCTCGATCATCGTCCGGTCGCTTTTTTTCTAACGTCTGCGGCCGCGCACGGTTGCCGACGGGCTCTCGCCGAAACGGCTCTTGTACTCGCTCGCGAACCGGCCCAGATGCGAGAACCCGCATCGCGTCGCGATATCGCCTACCCCTTCATCACCACACGCGGCCTTGAGGGCGTCGCGGACCAGCTCGAAGCGGACATCACGCAAGTACCGCATCGGCGACGTCTGGCGGAAGTCGCGGAAGTACTGAAACAGCGTGCGCCCGGCGATTCCCGTCGCTGCAACGATGTCGGCAACCGTTATCGGCGCGGTGAGATTGGCGTGCATGTAGTCGAGCGCCCGCCGCAGGTCGCGCGGCGTCAGGGTGTGCTCCCGCCGCACCAGCGCGGCGCTGTAGCTGTTCGGGTGCGAAAACAACAAGGTACACATCACGAACTGCTCAAACATGCGAACGGTAGGCGCATTCCATCGCATCGAGCCGGTACGTTGCACGTCGCTTACCGCGAGCCCGAGCTGCTGGGCGAGACTGCGGCCATAGCCGGCGCTCAGATCCATCATCGGTGCAAACTCGAGCGGTCGCGCCGGCGCTTCGCCCAACAGCACCGCCAGCTGCCGCTTGAGCGCGGACGCGGTGAGCGAGACGTTGAGCCGGGCGCCGGTGCCCGTCGTCCGGATCAGAAATTCCCGCATGGGGGAGGAGACGACCGCGCCAGCCGGGCCGCAGGCGAGGCGCTGGCCGGCAATGCCGAACTCGATGTGTTCCCGGATCGGAAGCTGCAACCAGTAGTCGTCGCGCGCCGGATTGGTGCGGATCTCGGCCGGAGATCCATACTGGATGTAGCCGAGGTAGACGTTGGGCAAGTACACGCCGTTGATGCGTAGGTCGAGCCGCTTGACCCCGCGGCGCGAAAGATCGAACCGGAATTCCTTGCTGCTTAAGAACGCCCGCGCCTCGCCGGGATCCTGGCTGGCGAAGATGCGCTGTCTCTCCAGTAGGGGAAGAGGGCGGAAGCTGGCCATCTGACCTCCCGCAAGCACCATACGTGTTCGGAATAACAGCTCCCGTTGCCGGCGGCGAGTGAACTTTTATGCAGTTTTTGGACAATGCCGACGCGGACCGCCTGCTAGCTTGTTCCTAGCCGGGTGATTGGGTGCTGACGGCGACCGCGTGCGCCGATCCGATCGTCCCTGCCACCCACAGCACACCCGCGCATCGGCTGCCGATGTCGCAGCGCGAGCGCGCACCGCCGGTGCGTTTTGACAGGAGACTGCCGAGATGGCTCTGTACATTGGCGACACCGCGCCCGATTTCGACGCTGAGACGACCGAAGGCCGCATCCGCTTCCACGACTGGATCGGTAGCCACTGGGCCGTACTGTTCTCGCATCCGAAAGACTTTACGCCGGTATGCACCACCGAACTCGGCTATATGGCCCGCATCAAGCCCGAGTTCGACCGACGCAACGTCAAGATTATTGGGCTCTCCGTCGATGCGCTGGCCGATCACGCGCGCTGGGCGGGCGATATCGCGGAAACACAAGGCTATGCGCCCAACTATCCGATGATTGCCGACGAGGATTTCGAGGTTTCGAAACTCTACGGGATGCTTCCGGCGATCACGGCAGGCACTGCTGCCCAACGCACACCGGCAGACAATCAGACCGTACGCAATGTATTCGTTATCGGACCCGATAAGAAGATCAAGCTGATCCTGATTTATCCAATGACCACCGGTCGGAACTTCGACGAAGTCGTACGCGTGATCGACTCGCTGCAGTTGACCGCGAAGCATAAAGTAGCAACCCCCGTGAACTGGAAACCGGGCGAAGACGTCATCATCGCCGGCTCGGTACCGGACGAGGAAGCCAGCAAGGTTTACCCGCAAGGCTGGACGGCGCCGAAGCCCTACATCCGCATCGTGCCGCAGCCGAAGTGACACCGACGTCCCGACGGTGTCGCGCCGCTTGTTGACAATGTGACATCTCCGTCAAGCCCGCGCCCGAGGCAAACGGCATCGCCGGCCGCGGCTGGTGACGCTGTCTTGCGGCCAGCTCAGGCGGCCAGGCAGCGATGCAGGGTTGGGGGCCAGTTGGCCGTCAGATAGCGATAAACCCAATTACCGCGCGCCTTCAAGCGACGGTAGCTGGATTTGAGGTCGAGGACCAAGGTGATGCGCCGACTTTTGCAATTGAGCTCACCATGCTTGTGGGTGGCTACCGGCACGAAGCCGATCACGCGTGTGTGGAAGCCCAGGGGACTGTGCGCGTCGTCCTCGAATACGTCGGTGATGATATGCGTGTAGCCGCGACTCAAGATTTCCTGCATTGCCGCGCGCATCAATGTCACGGCTAACAGAAGATTGCCTCGGTGCGGCGCCAGCACGGCGAACCGGCCGACCTCGGCAATGCGATTTTGCTGCAAAAAGCTCTCAATATCGATGCGCGCATCAAGCAGGTTGAGGTCGTACTTGGCGTACTGCAGAAGCGGGGGATCATAGAAGGTGCGCAGTACCCCGACCGGTTCACCATCCAATGCGACCGTATACCAGGAGATGTCGGACCGTTCGAGATGCGCGGCGGGAAATTGCGAGGCTGGCTCCGTGATCCAGCCCTTCTCTTTCTCGTAGATGGCGGACAGCAACAGCAAGGTGGCGGCGCGCCCGGTTTCATCAGCGATGCGGCTCGTCTCAATTGGCGCTCTATTCATCATGGTGGTCGCCTTTCCTGCTGCCGGTCCATGTCTTGTTTGAAAGTCGGCCGATCTCGCTCATGATTCGGCCGTGCCAATCGCTGACCGCAGACACGGCGGCTGGCTGCCGGGCCGGTGCGCGCGGAACCAGCGGCGCGCCGATGCGCAGGTCCATGGCACCGGTACCGCCGCCGGCTCGCCCCGCACCAGCTGCAAAGCGAATGCCCACGGGCACCACCGGCGCACCGGTCTCAAGCGACAACCGGGCCGCGCCACGGCGGCCACGCAGCAGCCGGGTCGGATCTCTGTTGACCTCACCTTCGGGGAAGATCCCCACCGAGCGGCCAGCGGCCAAGTGCGCTCTCGCTCGCTCCAAGGTTGGCAGTGAGTGCTCGTAGAGCGGCTTCAGTAGATTGAGAAAATTGGGTTTGGCCGGCTTGCGCGTGACCGTAACCACCTGAGCACGGGCGTAGAGCAGACCGACCCCAGGCAGCAGCCGGAAGTTCCAGTCGGCAAGGAAGTGCACGATGCTGCCGCCCCTGTACAGGAACAGCAATGCCGGTACCAGCAGCGACTCGCGCAACGTGCTGTGGTTCGCCACCAGGATGAAAGGATCTTGTGCCGGGCGAATGTGCTGCAGCCCATCGATCGCCAGCAGCTGGCGATTGGCGATCAGCGCCAGCGCGCGGACCAGCAGGCGATCGCCATGACCGAGCTGAGGCAGGGCGCAGCTCACGATCTCCATGGCCGTCGGCGTGCGCCCGCTGAGCGGGGCCGGGCCGGTGCCTCGTTCAATACGTTGCGTAGAGTCGGGTGCTCGCATGGTGCGGGGCTCTGCAACGTGTTGCGACACACGCGCGACTCATCAGTCGCTGGCGACTATCGCTCAGCCGCACTGCAGCATGATGAAGCTCTGGCGACACTACGATGGCAGCAACCAGGGCTTGCCCACGCCTACCGCGCCCGGCCGGCGCACCAAGCTGCAATATCGGCGTCGCCTCGGCCTCATATCCTCCGGCACGAATCAGCTGCGGCGCCCTGGCGAAAGTTCACGCACCGATGCAAAGGCTCGATCGTTTCTGCGGCACGGCACGCGGCTTGCTGGCGAGGATCGGCGTCAACCGGATTGGCATGGTCGGCAGCCTGATCCTGCTGGCCGCAGCCTTGTATATGCTCTGCGACATGCTGCACGACATCGGCATCGGCAAGGTCATCGCCGCCGTCGCGGCGACCTCGCCGATCGCCGTGCTCATCGCCAGTGGATTTGTGTTTGTCGGATACGGCACGCTCACCTTCTATGACTACTTTGCGCTGCGCTCCCTTGGCCGCCGCGATGTGCCCTACGCCACCGCCGCCCTCGCCGGGTTCGCCGCCTATGCCATTGGACACGGGCTCGGCATCAGCGTGCTGACCGCCGGCGCGGTGCGCCTGCGGGTTTATGCCAGGTGGGGTCTGGGCGTGCTGGAGGTGACCAAGATCGGCTTCATCACAGGACTGACGTTTTGGCTCGGCAACCTTTGCGCCCTGGGCCTTGCCTTGGCGTTGGCGCCGGCCCATGCCTCCGCTGCAACCCATCTGCCGCCGTGGGCCAATGCCTTGCTCGGCCTCATCGCCCTGGCCGGCGTGGCCGGCTACGTCGCTTGGCTGCTGCCGAAGCGGCGCGTCGTCGGCCTCGGCAATGTGCACATTGCGCTGCCGGATGCGCCACAGACCTTTGTCCAGATCGCGATTGGCATGCTCGATCTCGTGGTCGGCTCGATTGCCACCTATGTGCTGCTGCCGGCTACGCCGGTAACCGACTACGTGGTCGTCGCCGTGGCCTACGTGATGGCAGCACTATTCGGCTTCCTGTGCCACGCC
>DATFXD010000312.1:0-7124 GCA_035258605.1 Hyphomicrobiaceae bacterium
TTTCGCCCTGAGCCATGCATTTTTTAGCCGTCCGTCGACTGCCGGCTCGCCGTGCGATGGCCCAGCAGATGTGTTGCGCCCACGATGGTGGGTAGGGCAGAAACCAGACGAGCCCGTCACCAGATGCTGGTGTCCGTGCGATCTGCCCTTCACGCATGTGCTACGGAGCCGGTAGCCCCAAGGCAAAGATCCGTCGTGCCTTCCTCCCGTGTCTTCCTGGCACGGCTCGGAAGGCCTTTGGCGGCGCAACGGCGAAAGTCTGAGCGAGGCGGTTCAGGGTGCTCAACCCTGAGCTTGGGTTAACATCGATTTATTGTTGTAGGCGGGCGCCCCTAGCCAACCTTGGGCCACTGGCTCTTGGTCCGCTGCCCCCTGAATTGGGTCTCCTGTCTCCCTAGCACCCTGGGGCCGTAGCTCACTTACTTAAAATGCACGTAGGTGCTGAGAGAGCGAGCCTCCAGGATCATACTTGCGCGCGACCGGGAGCCGGAGGGGTGGCGACCCCATCGGTATTTGGGGTCAATCGGGGAGACAAGTTTGGGGAGACAGAAAGGGCTGTAAAGCTTGGAAAAGTCGCTAACTTCCTGGATTTATTGGTGGAGCCGAGGGGGATCGAACCCCTGACCTCGTGAATGCCATTCACGCGCTCTCCCAACTGAGCTACGGCCCCAATTTCCAGAAAAGCCGACAGGCCCGCCAAGGGGCCGCCGGTGTCGCCTAAGTATTCCGCTGCTGCCTTTCGTGCAAGTAGGCGCGCTCGACGGCCTCGCCCCCGGACCCCCGCCGATCCACGCGGGGTCAAGGGCGCGGCATCGGCAAGACCCTCACTGTGGCTCGTCGGGCTCGGCCACCGGGCCCCCAATGATATTGGACATGTCCGAGCCATCCTCCTCTTCTTCCTCGAGGAAGGTCTCATCATCGTCGCTGGCTGCCGGCTCGTCGTCGCCCTCGACCGCAGCAAGTTCATCGCCCTCCGCCTCGGGCACGTCCTCAGGCTTGACACCAACCACATCGTAGCTGGGTTTCTTGGCCCCCCGACGGGAGGCCTCCGCCATTGGCGCGGCCGCGGCCATTGCCACGGGCGAGGCCACGATCTGATAGCTCGATTGGCAGATCGGACACACGATCGGGTCGCGATTGAGATCGTAGAACCGCGATCCGCATTCGGGGTTCTGGCACGTGCGCTTGGTGCCGCGTTCGGCTTTCGTCGACATCGCAAAAGGCCTCTGGGAGTTAAGATTTGCGCGTTCATTGCCACGCGCCGAAGGGGGTGTCAAAACCAAATCGGCCGGGCAAACGCAGGGTTTCGGCCCTCATATAGGGCTTTTGCCGATTGTTGACAGGGGGGAGACCCGCTGCGCTATGAGGGGGGCGTACGGGCCCCTTACCAGCCCCGATGCCTGCCCGGTCGAGGCCCCCACGATGCTTGAAACACCCCCGACGCCGCTTGCCTCCCTGCGCTCCCCCGCCCTCAGCGGCAGCGTGCGCGTGCCCGGGGACAAGTCGATCTCCCATCGCGCGCTGCTGTTGGGAGCCATTGCCAGCGGCAAAACGACCATTGCTGGCCTGCTCGAGGGCGAGGACGTTCTCAATACCGGACGGGCGCTGACCGCCATGGGATGCCCGGTGCGCCGTAGCGGGGCCACCTGGGAGGTCCTGGGCCGCGGCGTGGGCGGGCTTGCCGAGCCCGACGGCCCGCTCGATTTCGGCAATTCCGGCACCGGCGTGCGGCTGATGATGGGGGCGATCGCCGGCAATGACATCCGCGCTCGCCTCGAAGGCGATGCCTCGCTATCTCGCCGGCCCATGGGGCGGGTCCTCGACCCCCTCGTCAGCATGGGCGCGGAAGTGGCCGATGATGCCCGCACGCTGCCTTTGACGCTCCGTGGCACCCCCGACCTGCTGCCGATCGAATATCAACTCCCGGTTGCGTCGGCCCAGATCAAGTCCGCGATCCTTATCGCTGGGCTGCACGCCTGCGGCCGCACCAAGGTCATCGAGCCGCAAGCCACCCGCGATCACACCGAGCGCATGCTGCGCTACTTCGGTGCCAAGCTGACGATTGCCGAGCACGATGGCAAGCGCTTGATCACGGTCGGGGGCGACGCCGAGCTCGAAGGCCGACCGGTGACGGTGCCGGGCGATCCGAGCTCGGCCGCCTTTCTCACCGCCGCCGCGCTGATCGTGCCCGGATCGCAGATCCGGATCGAGGGCGTCCTCGTCAATCCGACCCGCACCGGCTTTTATACGACGCTCACGGAAATGGGGGCCGAGCTCCAGTTTGCCAACGCGCGCGAGGCCAACGGTGAGCCCGTCGCCGATCTGCTGGTGCGTCACTCACCGCTTACCGGCGTCGTGGTGCCGGCCGAGCGTGCCCCGAGCATGATCGACGAATATCCGGTCCTGGCCTGCGTCGCCGCCTACGCCGCCGGCACCACCGAAATGCTGGGGCTTGCCGAGCTCAAGGTGAAGGAGAGTGACCGCCTGGCGGCCACCGTGGCTGGTCTGGTGGCAAACGGCGTCGCTGCCCGATCCGAGGCCGACGCGCTTATCGTTGACGGCGCTAAGGCGGTGCGCGGCGGCGGCAAGGTGGCAACGCACCTCGATCACCGGATCGCGATGGCGTTTCTGACCTTGGGGCTGGCCGCGGATCGGCCGGTGACGGTCGACGATGGCGCTGTGATTGCGACCAGTTTCCCGCAATTTCGCGATCTGATGCAAGAGCTTGGTGCCCGGTTTGTGGCGGCGGAGGATGTCGGGCGATGATCATCGCCATCGATGGGCCGGCGGCCTCGGGCAAGGGGACCTTGGCCAAGCGCGTCGCCCTCCATTTCGACCTGCCGCATCTCGACACGGGCCTGCTCTACCGCGCCGTGGCGCGCGACCTGCGGCATGGCGGCGGTGATCTTGAGAACGCCGACTTGGCCGCCGCGGTAGCACGCAAGCTCGACCCGACCAGCCTCGATGACCCGCAGTTGCGCGGCCCCGTGCTTGCCGAAGCCGCCTCGCTGGTTGCCCGATTTCCCAATGTACGCGCCGCCCTGATCGAGCTGCAGCGCGCGTTCGCTGCCCAGACCGCCGGCGCCGTGCTCGACGGCCGCGATATCGGAACCGTGGTGTGCCCCGACGCCACCGTTAAGCTTTACGTCACCGCCAGTCCCGAGGTGCGGGCGCGGCGGCGCCATCTCGAAATGGTCGGCCGCGGCGAGCGCATTGAATATGCTGCCGTCCTGGCCGACATCAAGCGCCGCGACGAACGCGACGCGGGACGCGAGGCGGCCCCGATGCGGCCAGCCAGCGACGCGATCTTGCTGGATACCAGCAATTTGGATATAGAAACGGCATTCGAGATGGCCGTCGGAGTGATTGCAAGGAAGGTTGGCCAACGTCGGCGCACCTAAGGGTGAGCGGCAATCTGGTTGGCACATGATCCTTCGACGGGAGGCACCTCACATGCTGGGTATGCGGCAAGCGCTGTTCAAGGCAGCGGTGCCGCTTGGCGTTTGGATGCGCGGCAGCCCCCGGGGCGTGCGCGCGACAGGATCGGAGCAGGAGTAGAATGAGCACGGCGACCAGTGAAGCGAAGGACTTGACTCCCACACGAGAGGATTTTGCCGCTCTGTTGAACGAGACCCTTTCGGAGGAGGATGCCTTCGAGGGCAGCGTCGTCAAGGGCACGGTTACGGCGATCGAAAAGGATTTGGCGGTCATCGACGTCGGCCTGAAGATGGAAGGCCGGGTGCCGGTGCGCGAATTCGCGCTGCCGGGCAAGCCTGCCGAACTCAAGGTCGGCGACACGGTTGAAGTCTATCTGGAGCGCATGGAGAACGCGCTGGGCGAAGCCGTGCTGTCGCGCGAGAAGGCGCGCCGCGAGGAGAGCTGGACGCGGCTGGAGGAGAAATTCAACAGCAAGGAGCAGGTCGAGGGCGTCATCTTCAACAAGGTCAAGGGCGGCTTCACCGTCGATCTTGATGGGGCCGTGGCCTTCCTGCCGGGCAGCCAGGTCGACGTCAGGCCGGTGCGTGATATCGGTCCGCTCATGCACTCGCCGCAACCCTTCAAGATCCTGAAGATGGATCGGCGCCGCGGCAATATCGTGGTGTCACGACGCGAGATCCTCGAAGCCACGCGCGCCGAGCAGCGCTCCGAGATCGTGTCCAAGTTGGCCGAGGGCCAGGTAATCGAGGGCTTGGTCAAAAACATCACCGACTACGGCGCCTTCATCGATCTCGGCGGCATCGACGGTCTGCTGCATGTGACCGACATGGCCTGGCGCCGCGTCAATCACCCAAGCGAGATCGTCAACGTCGGCGATACGGTCAAGGTGCAGATCGTGGGCATCAATCCGGAGACGCAGCGTATCAGCCTCGGCATGAAGCAGCTGCAGGCCGATCCCTGGGCCGGCATTGAAGCCAAGTATCCGGTGGGTGCGCGCTTCAAGGGCACCGTTACCAATATTGCCGACTACGGAGCGTTTGTTGAGCTGGAGCCCGGCGTGGAGGGGCTCATTCACGTCTCCGAGATGAGCTGGACCAAGAAGAATATTCACCCTGGCAAGATCGTCTCGACCAGCCAGCAGGTGGACGTGCAGGTGCTGGAGGTGGACGCACAGAAGCGCCGCATCTCCCTGGGCCTCAAGCAGACCCAGGACAATCCCTGGGACAGCTTCCTTGCGGCGCACCCCAAGGGTTCGGTCATCGAAGGCCCGATCCGCAACATCACCGAGTTCGGCCTATTTGTGGGCCTGGATGGCGGCGTCGACGGCATGGTGCATCTCTCCGACCTCGATTGGAATCGCTCCGGCGACGAGGCGATCAAGGACTACAAGAAGGGTGACAACGTCAAAGCCGTGGTGCTTGACGTCGATCCGCAAAAAGAGCGGATCAGTCTCGGCATCAAGCAGGTCGGCGGCGATCCGATGGAGAGCGTCGGCAAGCTCAAGAAGGGCAGCCAGGTGACCTGCGAGGTGCTGGCGGTTCAGGACAGCGGCATCGAGGTCAAGATCGCCGACAGCGACATGTCGACCTTTATCAAGCGCTCGGACTTGTCCCGCGACCGCTCCGAGCAGCGGCCGGAACGCTTCAATGTCGGCGACAAGGTCGATGCCGCGATCATCAACATCGACAAGAACAGCCGCCGCATCACGGTATCGATCAAGGCGCTGGAAATCGCCGAAGAGAAGCAGGCCGTGGCACAGTACGGCTCCTCCGACAGCGGTGCCTCGCTCGGCGATATCTTCAAGGCGGCGATCAAGAAGAAGGAAAGCGCCGACGATCGCAAGGGCGAGGACAACGGCTAAGCGCCGGCTGATGGCGCCGGGTGCCTGCCCGACGGGGCGGCCCCGGCAACCATCCCATCGTCGCCACCGCGGCGGTCCCGCGCCAAGCCTGAAGCTTGGCCGCGCCCGGCAGCGCGACCGCGGCAATGATTGAACGGCAGCAGCAGTCCGCCTAAGCTGGCGCCGCGCGCGGCGGCGCGATTGTCCGCAGGTCAACACACAGGGTTTCTATGGCGCTTGAAACTGAGACCGTGCTCGATCGCCGCCGGCTCCGGCGGCGCCTGTCGCTATGGCGGGGTATCGCCATCGTGGTCGGGCTGTTCGCCCTCGGCCTGGTGGCCTTTTCCTCGGCCGACGGCGTCGGGCTGACCGAGCGCTACCAGATCGCCCGGATCACCGTCGAAGGCATCATCACCGAGGATCGCGATCAGCTTAAACTGTTGAAGAAGCTGGCCGATGCCAAGCACGTGGCGGCCGTCATCCTGTTCGTCAATAGTCCGGGGGGAACCACGACCGGCGGCGAGGCGCTGTTCGAGGCGATCCGCGACGTGGCGCGCAAAAAGCCCGTGGTCGCCCAGTTCGGCACGGTGGCGGCCTCGGCCGCCTATATCGTCGGCCTCGCCACCGACCACATCGTTGCCCGCGGCAACAGTATCACGGGGTCGGTGGGCGTCATCTTCCAGTGGGCCGAGGTCTCCCAGCTGCTCGACAAGCTCGGCGTCAAGATGAACGAGATCAAGAGCGGTCCGCTCAAGGCCAATCCGTCGCCGTTCCAGCCGCTGGACGACGCCGGCAAGAAAATTGCCGAGCAGATGGTGGCAGAATCGCAACGCTGGTTCGTTGGCCTGGTGGCGGAGCGCCGCGGCATCGACACGGCGCGCGTCGCCGGCCTGGAACAAGGCCGGGTATTCTCGGGCCGGGAAGCGCTTGACAACAAGCTGGTCGATCAGCTCGGCGGCGAGACCGAAGTGGTCAAATGGCTGGAGGAGAAACGCAATATCCCTAAGGGTCTAAAGGTGCAGGACTGGAAGCCGAAGCGTGAGGGCGATTGGGGGCTCTTCAGTTCTTTGTCCGCGATGGTGCTGGAGCGGCTGTTCGGTGCCGAAGCCGCGCAGCGGCTGGGCGACCTGGTGGGCGAGCGGGGGCTTGGTAGATTGCGCCTTGACGGACTCATCTCCATTTGGCAGGGTTCCGAAACATAAGGAATTACAAAGACTTTTGACTAACGGCGGGGAGGCAGGGCCATGATCAAGTCGGAACTTATCCAGAAAATTGCCGCGGCCAATCACCATCTCTACCACCGCGACATCGAACGTATTGTCAACGTCGTGTTCAATGAGATCGTTGAGGCCCTGGCGCGTGGCGACAGGGTCGAGCTCAGAGGGTTCGGTGCGTTCACCGTGAAGCATCGCGCGCCACGGCAAGGTCGCAATCCGCGCACCGGTGCAACCGTGTCGGTGGCGGAGAAGTTCGTGCCCTTCTTCAAGACGGGCAAGGACCTGCGCGAACGTCTCAACGGTTGAGCCCGCGTTCGATCGCCGACCTCAAGGCGGCGGCTCACTCACCGCCGAGGGCGGGGTTGACGGCCAAGGCCGGACCGCGGCCAGCGCGCGGGCGTTGGATTGAGCCAAGGATTGAACCGGTGCTGCGTCGCCTTTTTTGCCTCGTGGTGGCCGGGCCGGCCGCGATTGCGCTGGTGGCGCTCGCGGTCATCAACCGGCACGACGTGCGGCTGATCTTGGACCCGTTCCGTCCGGACGACCCGGTGCTGTCGCTGGTGCTGCCGTTTTACGCCTACCTGCTCGCCATGCTGATCATCGGCGTGATCATCGGCGGCGCCACGGTA
>DATFXD010000313.1:0-41697 GCA_035258605.1 Hyphomicrobiaceae bacterium
GCCAGTGTTCGGCATTTCGCTCAACGTCGGTCGCATCTGCCGGCATCACGCGCTTGTCCCTCCCACCCGTCGGCCGAACGCGCAGGTCGGGATTGGGTTCCATGGAAAAAGCATTGCCGAGCGATACGACGCCGCCTCACCGTGGCGCGGAAGCCCTGCAAGATCTGGAAGAAATTTGCCGGCCAATCGTTAGCGCTGGCGGCTTAGGGCGGGTTGGCTGCGCGGGTGGACCCACGTGGCAGCCATGCCCAGGACACGAGGTGCGCCCGCCGATTGCCGAGGCCTTCCCGCCACCTTCAGCGGAGCTGTAGGCGGCTTTTTGTGGCCGCTACGGCGGACGCCGTCCCGCAACGGATTTTCCAAACCGGTACAGAGACGACATCGCGACCGAAACCCCGCCCGATGAGCCCCGCGATAACTTGTTCGGAGACGGAGCAAAACTTCCCGCGCGGCGTTTCCGTCGGAAGGTGCTCGGCGATGCCTCGCTATTTTTTTCATACTAAGCGCGGTCAAGTGACCGTGTTGGATCAAGATGGCGTCGATCTCATCAATAGCGCGCAAGCCGAAGAAGAGGCTGCGCGCCGTGCGCAGGAGATCGTGGCCCGAGAGGGAGCAACGGCGGCCAAGGATCGCGCCATCGTGGTGGCCGACGAGAATTGGCAGACGCTGTTTGAATTTCTATTTTAGCCACCGTCGGGCGACCTTGGGATCGGCCGCTCATGACGGTGAGCGGCGTTGATGCGGCAACCCACCGAAGGCGCGGTCATGTTTGGCCGCGCCTCCGCGTCTGTTGAGCGAGAGGCTGGCCTCGGGCGCAAGTGGGGAGGGGCAACCATAATCCGGCCCGGCGCTGTGGTCGGGTGGTGCTCCCGCGCGTGTGGCAGCCAGGACAACGATTGTATGTGCACAAATATTTTTTGCGACTTGGCGGGAACGCGGGCGCCGGCCGTACGTTTAAGGGTGATCCAGGCGCCTCGCGTGCGTCTGGACGCGTCCACACCGTGAAGCGTCTGCCGAAGTGAAGCGTAAGTGCGCGTTTCGCAGCAGCCCGCTCAATGACGCAAAGCCTCATTGCCTTTGCCGCCGTCCACGTCGCGAGCCTGGTGATCATCTTGGTGTTCACCGCCCTCGAGACGACGCGCTCGCGCGGCAGATCCGGGTGCCAAAGCCAAGCGGCAGCCGAGGCCGGTATTGCCCTGGATGCGGCGCCGGTCATGCGGGGAGGCCACGCGCCGCAGCTATTGATCGCACTCGACGGCGGAGCCGCAGCGTCGTCGCTGCCCGCGGCGAGGGCTGGCGGGCGCAGTCCGCCGACGAGAAAAAGGGTCCCCAGCAATGCTCGAGACAGCCAGCGAGGGCCACGCGCATCGCGTGGAAACGGACTTTTGGTCCGGCGTCTATAAGGGCAGATCGATCGCCATCCTCAATCACTACGGTCGCCTGCACGTCTATCTCGACCACATTCTGCAACATAACGTGGTGTTCGCCGATCGCCCGCACGCGCTGGCCTGGCTCATCCAGCGCGTCGACCAGGCAATGCCCCTCGAAAGCGCGGGCCGCTGCAACTGACGGGTTTGCCGATGCAATCAGCGCCATCGCCCGGACCGGTAATGGCGGGCGCAAGGCGAGCTCGGCGCTGGCGCTTGCCGATCAGCCCGGATTACCGAGCCGGTTCTCGCGCCGCATTTGGTCGCGCCACTGCATCGTCCCAAACGGCAATTTGTTGGCGTCGTGAACGTAGTAGCCCTCATCGCCGGGGCCGCCGCGCGATCGATGGGAGCAATAGAGTTGCCCGTGGCGCCGCCAGCAATGCTGGGCAACCAGCGTGCGTCCGGTTGCCACGGAGGGCCCCCCGGTGGCCTTGACGGCCTCGAACGGCCCGGCCGCGGCGGCATTGGCAAAGGCCAGCGATGCCAAAATCAGCGCTGCGTGGGGAGCCAGTGTTGGCGCCATGGGGATGTTCCGAGGTTTGGCCCCGACCGGGAACGCAATCGCCAACTCGCGTCGTGCCGGCCGTGGCGCGTCGTGCCTGCCGGCTTAGGTGGGGTCGGCTCTCCGTTCTGTCGAGCGTTTTGCGGCCAATCACGGCAAAGTGCAGGGGGCGTGACGTTGGGTACGGTGCTGGCACCCTCGGGCTCGGGCCCGCGCGCACAGGCACAGCGCCGAAGCCAATGCGTCAGTGGTGCAGCTTATACTTGACTCTAAAAGTCAGGAATACGTAGTCTGCCCGCAGTGCGTAGCCAGGCGTTGATCGATCCCAGCCATCGCGCGTAGCAGCGCTTGCCGCCCGTCAGTGTGACCACCCAGGTCTTGTGCGGCAGGTCTTGTTTCAGTTGCGTTGCGTAGGGGGTCTTATGAGTAGTTCGGTCCGCATGCCTGGATCGTTGCGTCGGCCATTGGGGTCGATGGTCGATCCGCAGGAAGGTTCTCGCCCGGGGCAGCCTCGAGCCGATAGCGCCAGAGCAAGATTGGTGACGGCGGCCTGCCTGTTGGCCGCCAGTCCGACAAGCCTGGCGCTGGCACAAAGTTCCTCAAGCAACAGTCAGCTGCCGCCGTTGAGCGTCGAGGCGAAAGCGGCCAACAAACCCGCCGCAACCGGTCCCGCTTCTGCCGGCAGCGCCGCACCTGCGCCCGCAGCCGAACCGACGCCGGAGCAAAAGAGCGCCAGTCCCTATGTCGATCCGGCGGCGCCCTATAAGGTCGAACAATCGGGTTCGGGCAAGATCACCGAGCCGCTGGCCAATACCCCCAAGACCATCACGGCGATCTCCAAGCAGGTGCTCGAGGACAAGGGCGCCACCACCGTACGTGAGTTGGCGCGGCAAACTCCGGGGGTGACCATCGGCTTCGCAGAGGGCGGCAACGCCTTCGGCGATTCGATCTATATTCGCGGCTTCAATGCCCGCGGCGACATTTTCGTCGACGGCATGCGCGATCCTGGCAACGCCTCGCGCGAGACCTTCGCCGTCGAGCAGGTCGAGATCTATAAGGGGCCGGGCGGCACCATCGCCGGTCGTGGCGTCACCGGCGGCGCCATCAACCTGATTACCAAGTCCCCCAACGAGGCGTTCAATTTTGTCGACGTGTCGACCACGTTCGGCACCGACAAGACCGTGCGCACGACCGTCGATCTCAACCAGGTGATCAGTCCCGGGCTGGCGGTGCGCGGCAACGTGCTGTTCCACGATCAGCACGTCGCCGGCCGCGACGATGACGTAGAGGATCGGCGCTGGGGCGGCTGGCTGGCGGCGACGCTGAAGCCCACGGACGCCTTCAAGTTTACCGTCGATTACTACCGTTACCGCACCGATGGGATCCCGGACTTCGGCGTGCCGTTCGATCCCAGGACCTTGCTGCCCGTGACCGAGACCGCCGGCGTGCCCCGCTCCACCTGGTACGGCGATGCCCGACCCGGCCGCGACTTCATGAAGAACGAGGCCGACATCGTGACCGGCACCGCGGAATGGAAGGTGACGGACGCCGTCAAGCTGACAAGCAAGACGCGGGTCGGCCGAACCAGCGTTGATTACCTGGCCTCGAGCACCGAGGAGACATCGATCTCAACTGCCACGCCGCCGTCGACCTGGACGGCAACCGCACACAACGCCAATCGCTTGCAGCAGACGGACCTGATCGCCAACCAGACGGATGTCACCCTCAAGTTCGCAACCGCCGGCTTCAAGCACACGCTGGTTGCCGGCCTGGAGGTGAGCCGGGAGGACGTGACCCAGCAGAGCTACCAAAAGAACGGCGCCAATTTGCCGAACCAACTCGTCAACCTCCTGGATCCGGAACCGTTGTCCGCGGCCGCCCAGCTTGCCGCTACTCCCAACACTCTCACGCCACCAATCAATCGCGTGCTCGACACGACCGCGGCCTATGTGCTCGACACCATCAAGCTCAACCCGCAGTGGACCCTCAACGCTGGGATCCGGATCGATCATTTCGACCGTTCCGACACCGGCCCACACCCGGCGGTACCCAACCCCAACAACGATCCCAATGGATCGCGGCAAGACACCTTCTTCAACTGGAACGTCGGTCTCGTCTATAAGCCGATTCCGATTGCCGCCTTCTACGTCGCCTACGCGACATCGACCAATCCGGTTGGCCAGGAGTTGGATGCGACGCAGGTCGACTATGGCGGCCTGACGGCTTCGCTTGCCGGCCTCAAGCCCGAGCAGAACACGGCAATCGAGCTCGGCACCAAATGGGAGGTGTTCGGGCGGCACCTGCTGGCAACCGCCGCCTTGTTCCAGACCACCAAGGAAAATGCGCGCGAGCCCAGTCCGCTCGGCAATCCCAATCCACCGACCGCCACCGGCGAGTTCCGCGTGCGCGGCGTGGAACTCGGTGCCCAAGGCAAGCTGACGGAGCGCTGGAGTGTCTACGGCGGATTGGTGGTGATGGAGACGGAAGTCACCGACTCCTCGACGCCCCGATACATCGGGCGGCGGCTAGCAAACATCCCGGAGACGCAATTCAACCTGTTGAGCAAGTACCAGCTGACCGAACACCTCTCGATTGGCGGTCAGGCCGTCTACGCCGGCGAGGTGTTCGGCGGCCTGTTCGCGGCCGGCCAGACCGCAGCCAACCTAACCGACCCGACGGTCGACAGGTTCAATCGCATTCCCGCGCATTGGCGCTTTGATTTGCTGTCGGAATACAAGTTCAGCGAGCATTTCTCGGCGCAGTTGAACGTGATCAACGTCACCAACGAACTCTACTACGACTCGCTCTACCGCGCCTCGACGCCGTTCGCGTTCGTTGCGCCGGGTCGGGCTGGTTATCTGACCTTGAACTGGAAATACTAGAGCGACCTCGGTCACCCCGCCAAGACGGGGATCCCGCTCTTATGCGTTTTCCGGCCGGAGGTGTGCCCCGGTCGGCCATCGGCCACCGCGCAGGCTCCGCTGCTCGGGGGCGTCGCTGCGGTGAGGATCGACGGTGCTGATTTCAATTCCACAAGTGCTGAGCAAGGATGAGGTCGGGCGTTGCCGCGAGGTGATGGATGTGGCCGAGTGGGTGGACGGGCGCGGCACCGCCGGACCGCAGTCGGGCTCGGTCAAACGCAACATGCAATTGCCGGAGGGCTCGGCCGCGGCCCAGCAACTTGGCGAAATGGTGCTGGCGGCGTTGTCGCGCTCGGCGCTGTTCATTTCTGCCGCAATTCCGTTGAAGATATTCCCGCCCCTGTTCAATCGCTACGGCGTTGGCCAGCATTTCGGCACTCACGTCGACGGGGCGATCCGCGCCGTGCCGGGTACCCCGGTGCGCATCCGCACGGATCTGTCGGTCACCCTGTTCCTGGCGGAACCCGAGGAGTACGATGGCGGCGAGCTCACGGTTGAGGACAGGTACGGGACGCACGAGGTGAAGCTGCCGGCTGGCGACATGGTGCTCTATCCCGCAACCAGCTTGCATCATGTGAAGCCGGTGACGCGGGGTGTGCGCGTCGCCTCGTTTTTCTGGTTGCAGAGCATGGTTCGCGACGACGGCGCGCGCGCATTGTTGTTCGATCTTGATGAGACCATTCAGGAGCTTTCGGCCGAGCGCGGCGTGGAGGACGCCGCCTGCGTGCGGCTGACGGGCATTTACCACAATTTGATCAGGGCCTGGGCGGACGCTTAACGCGCGTGCGGCAGGCCAGGGTCAAGCCTGCGCCGGCGGCGGCAAGTGTTGCGAACTTGGAGTGGGCGTGTGAAGAGTGGGCCAAGCGCCAGCCAGGCGGCAAGCGACCGCGGGCGGGCGCCATGAGGGCAGGGAAAACACCTTGAAGATGCCAGTGATGCGAGCGAGCCCTATTATGGACTGCCATCGGCGGTGCCGGTCACGCTCGCTGGCGGCGCCTGTCACGCTGGCCATGACGCTGCTGGTGGCGGCGCCGAGCTATGGCGAGACGCCATCTGAGGTGCCGGTCATCGGCAGCGCGCACCTACCCCGCGATCTGTCGCCGTGGTCGATGTTCGTTTCGGCCGATATCGTCGTGCAGTCGGTGATCATCGGTCTCGTTTTGGCCTCGCTCGTGACCTGGACGGTATGGTTGGCCAAGAATATCGAACTGGCGCTGGCGAGGCGCAGGCTGCGCCGCGCATTGGAGGTTCTGGCGCAAGCCCGCAGCTTTGCCGACGCGTTTGCCGAGGTCGGGCGGGGGCGGGGCGTTGCACCGGCGCTGGTCAAGGCCGCGCGACTGGAGCTGGCGATGTCCGCCGACCTCACCAGTCAGGCCCAGGCCGGAATCAAAGAAAGGATCGCCACGCGCCTCGCCCGCCTCGAAGCCGCTGCCGGCCGCCACATCAACCGCGGCACCGGCGTGCTCGCTACCATCGGCGCCACGGCGCCGTTCGTCGGCCTGTTCGGGACGGTGTGGGGCATCATGAACAGCTTCATCGGCATTTCCAAGGCGCAAACCACCAACCTTGCCGTGGTCGCGCCCGGCATCGCCGAAGCCCTGCTGGCGACCGCGATCGGCCTGTTCGCCGCCATTCCGGCGGTCATTATCTACAACCAGTTTGCCCGCTCGCTCGGCCGCTACCGCGCCTTGGTGGGCGATGGCTCGGCCGAGGTGATGCGGCTGGTCTCGCGCGATCTCGATCGCGGCCAGGCGCACGTGGGGCTGGCCAGGGCGGCGGAGTGAGCCTATGTCGGCCGGTCTCGAGGATGGCGAGGACGAGGGTGAGCTGCACGAGATCAACGTTACACCGTTCATCGATGTCATGTTGGTGCTGCTGATCATCTTTATGGTGGCAGCCCCGTTATCGACGGTTGACGTTGCCGTCGATCTGCCAGTGTCGACCGCCAAGCCGCAGCCGCGCCCGGAAAAGCCGCTGTTTTTGAGCATCAAGGCCGACAATTCGCTGACCTTGGGTAATGATCCGATCGCCGCCGGACAATTGGCCGCTGCACTCGATAGCGCCACCTCGCAGGACCGCGACAAGCGGATCTTTCTGCGCGCCGACAAGTCGGTGCCCTACGGCGAGCTGACGCGGGTGATGAACCTGTTGCGCGCCGCCGGCTACTTGAAGGTGGCGCTGGTGGGCCTTGAGGGTATCGAACCGCCGCCGGCACTGGCCGCGCCGAGCCCGGCACCGGGCGATGGCGACCGGCCATGAGGGCGGGCGCCGACCGCTTCGAGTTTGCTGGCACGAGTGACCTGTTCGAATCGAGCCGGGTCGCGGCCGCGCGTTGGGTGAGCGCGGCCATTTTCATCCTCGCAGCGCACGTTCTCTTGACGACAATGGCGCTCCTCAATTGGAGCGAGGTTGAGGTCGCCGACGCGGCCGCCGGTGCCACCATCGTGGACATGTTGCCGGCACCGGCCGCCCCGGTCGATTCGCCCGATGTCGCGCATGGGCCGCAGGTGGAAGAGGCGATGCTGGCGCCGCCACCGACGCTCGAAACCAAGCCAGCCGTGGTCGAGGAGCAGCCGAAGCTGGAGCCAGCACCGTTGGCGCCGGAGCCGGAGGTGGCGCTGCCGATCGCGACGCCGGTCGAGGAACAAAAACCGAAAGAGGAAGAAGCCAAGCAGGAGGTGAAGGAGAAGGTCGAGACGCAGGAATCGGCCGCGCCGTTGACGATGGCGCCGCCGAAAGTCGAGCCGACCCCCGAGCCGCCGGTTGCAGCCAAGGCTGCGGCCGGCGCCCGCGCCGATGAGGTCAAACGCATCGAACTCAGCTGGCAAAAGACGCTGGTGTCGCATCTCAATCGTTTCAAGCGCTATCCGACCGCCGCCCGCGCGCGCGGCGCGCAGGGCTATGTGCTGGTCGAGTTCACCATCGATCGCTCCGGCAATGTGGTGGCCTCACGCGTGCTGCAGCACTCCGGCTCGGCATTCCTCGACGACGAGGCGATGGCCGTGCTGCAGCGCGCCAGCCCGCTGCCGCGCCCGCCGGCCGAATTGACCGGTGAGCTGTTTCCGCTGACCTTGCCCATTCAATTCCGCATGAAGTAGCGCCCGCCGGCGGGCGGCCGTGCGCGGAAACTTCAGGCCTGGCGGCGCTTGCCGCCGAACCAGCGCTTGAACCAGCCGGGCTTGGTGGCGGCGGGCTCAGCGGCTGCCGGCGCCGGCGGCGAGGGTGCCGCCGCCGTCTCGGCCGCAACCGGCGCCGGTCCGCCGACCAGAACCGAGAACTTTTCGAAGAATTCGTCGGCCAGCCGCTTGGCGGTGGAATCGATCAGGCGACCACCGAGCTGCGCCAGCTTGCCGCCGACGTCGGCCCTGACGTCGTAGCGCATGCGCGTGCCGCGACCCTCGTCGCTGAGCGCCACGGTCGCACCACCCTTGGCATACCCCGCGACGCCACCACTGCCCTCGCCGGCAATGCGGTAGCCATTGGGCGGATCGAGATCCGACAGCTTGACCTTGCCGTTGAAGGTGGCGCGCACGGGACCGACCTGCAGCTTCACGCGCGCCGTCATGTCGGTCGGCGATTGCATTTCCAGCAGCTCGCAGCCCGGAATGCATTGCCGCAGGATGGCCGGGTCGTTAAGCGCTGCCCAAACGGTCTTGCGGTCGGCCGCAATATGGCGCTCACCGTTCATGTCCATGGGGCGTCTCCTCCGCTTCGGTTGTGCCGGCCTCTGTCAGCATATCCGGTGTCTCGGCCGCCAGGCGATGGCCGCGCCGGCGGCAGGCGACGATTTCGCTCAAGATCGAGAGCGCAATCTCCTCCGGCGTAACCGCTCCAATATCAAGCCCGGCGGGGCAGCGAACCGCCGCCAGGCGCTCAGCATCGACGGCCTTGGCCGCCAGCCGCTGGCGCAGCGCCGCCGCCTTGCGGCGCGAGCCGACGAAGGCGACATGCCGGGCGCCGATCGACAGTGCCGCCGCGAGCGCCGCCTCATCGCCGCGGCCCTGCGTCGCCACCACGATATAGCGCTCGGCCGCCGGCAGGCCGCTCAGATCGTAGCCGTCGACGACGCGGTCGGCTGCCGCCGCCTCGACCGACTGACCGGGTGCGGCGGCGATCGCGATCGAGAAGCCCAACGCCTTGCCGAGTGCGGCGAGCGCGATGGCAACCGGGCTGGCACCGCAGATCAAAAGCTCAGGCTTGGGGAGCACCGGCTCGATGAAGATGTCCATGCTCCCCTGGCTTGGGCACAGATTGCTTGCGAACTCGACGCCGGCTCGTGATTGCCCGCTCACGACGCCGAGATCGGCGAGGGCGTCCGTCGGTTGCACCGATATCAGGCGCGGGCGGCCATCGCTCAAGGCGGCGCGTGCCGCCTTGACCACCGCGGCCAGCGCGCAGCCACCGCCAATCCAGCCTGCGGTCACCGAGCCATCGCGACGGATCAGGGCCTTGGCGCCGGCCTTGGCGGCGGTGACGGCGACGGTGCGCACCACGGTGGCGAGCGCAAACGGCTCGCCTGCCGCCTTCATCGCCTTCACTGCATCGAGAACGTCGATCGGCTGTTGCATGGAGGGGTGGGACCAGCGCCGGCTACAGGCGCGCCAGATAGGGTTCGAGGGCGGCCAGCGATTGGAGATTGTGCGCCGGCGCGAATAGATCGACGAACGGCAGCGCGGCCTGCATTCCCTGCGCGCTCGGTTGATAGCCCTCCCAGCCGATCATCGGGTTGAGCCAGACGATGCGCCGGCAGCGGCGCGCCAATTGCCGCATCTCGGCGGCAAGCGCGGCCGGGGTACCGGTATCGTAGCCGTCGGAAATGATCATTACGCAGGTGCGCGAATTGAGGACGGCGGCGGCATGCCAGCGGTTGAAGGTGGCCAGGCTGTCGCCGATGCGCGTGCCGCCGCCGGCACCCTCGGCCAACAGCGCCAGCCGCTCCAGCGCGCGGCCGGCATCCTTCTCGCGCAGTGCCGGCGAAACGTGCACCAGACGGGTGTGAAACAGGAAGGCTTCAGCTTCGTGGAAATGATCGAGGACGCCATGTATGAAGCGCACGAACACGCTGGTGTAAAGGTTCATCGAACCGGACACGTCGAGCAGCACCACCAGCCGCAGCGGCTTGCGCTTCTTGCGCCGCCAGATGCGCTCGATCGGCACGCCGCCGTGGCAGATGTTGCGGCGGATGGTGCGGCGCATGTCGAGCCGACGTCCTTTGCTGCGGGCGCGTTCGCGCCGACTGAACCGCGTCCGCATCAAACGCGCAAGGCGCGCCGCCAGCGCGTGCGCCTCGGCGATCGACTCGGCATCGGCGAGTTTGCGGAAATCGGTCTTGCTCAGCTGTTCGGCGCGCGAGGCGCCCTGCATGCGGCCGACGCCATTGGCTTCAGCGCTAGGGTCGCCGGCCGCGCCCGCGACCGGCTCTGCCAGGCCGGCCTCGAGCTGGCGGTCGCCGGCAGCCTTGCGTTCGCCGCCGGTGCTGATCGCCGTGGCGTCCGGATTGGAGGTGATGCGGACCACGCGCCGCCGGCCACGATCCAGCCAATAGGCATCGAACAGGCCGTCGAATTGCTCCCAATCGGAGCGACGGGCCGACAGCAACGCCTTCAATGCCGCGCGCAAGGTGAGCGGGCGTTGCGCCGCATCCGAGCTCAGCACCCGGGCCGCGTCCTCGCTTTCCTTGAGGCCGACGGCGAAGCCGTGGTGGCGCAGGACGCGCGTGAACCCCGCCAGGCGCACCAAAACCGCTTGGCTCGGGCCGGGCGGTTCGAAGCTGTAAGGTTCGCTCCGCATCAAGCGACCCTTCCCAGGAGCCGCGCCGCCACCTCGCGGGTGAGGCGGGCACGGTCTTCCTGCGTCTTCAACAGGCAGCGCAAGGTGTCATAGGCGGTGTCCGGCGCATCGTTGAGGTTGGTCACCTTGAGACCGACCAGAGCCGCCGCCCAATCGATGGTTTCGGCCACGCCCGGGGTCTTGCGCAATTCCTCCTTGCGCACGCCCTCCACCAGCCGGGCGACCTGCAGCGCCAGGCCGGTGGCGATGCCAGGCACGCGCGTCAGAATGATGCGGGTTTCGCGCTCGACATCCGGGTAGTCGATATAATGGTAGAGGCAGCGCCGGCGCAGGGCGTCGGACAGCTCGCGCGTGCCGTTCGAGGTCAAGACGACGCGCGGAATGCTCTGGGCGGTGATGGTGCCGAGCTCCGGGATCGAGACCTGAAAGTCCGACAGCAGCTCGAGCAGGAACGCTTCGAACTCCTCGTCGGCGCGGTCGACCTCGTCGATCAGCAAGACCGGCCGATCGTCGCGGCGGATGGCGGCGAGCAGCGGCCGCTCGAGCAGAAACCGGGTCGAGAAGATATCGCGCTCGACGGCGTCGGGATCGGTACCGGCCGCCTCGCGCGCCCGGATCGCCAGCAGCTGATGCTGATAGTTCCATTCATAGAGCGCCGTTGATTGGTCGAGGCCCTCGTAGCACTGCAGCCGGATCAGGCGGCTGGCGTGCACCGCGGCCAGCGCCTTGGCCACCTCGGTCTTGCCGACGCCGGCTTCGCCCTCGAGCAGCAACGGCCGACCCAACATTTCCATCAGCTGCAGAACGATCGGAAGTTCGCGGTCGGCGACGTAACCCGCCGCCGCCAATCGTTCGCTGATCTCCTCGCGCGTCATCACCATCCCACAGTTCCTATGCCAACGCTGGCGCGGCGGGATTGGCTTCGCGCGCCGACGCGACGCTCAAGACGCCGACACCGACATGCCTGGCCGCGCTCCGCTCGCCGGCGCCCTCGCCTGCTCGCACCGCGCTGGGGTCAGCGGTGCAGCCCCAGCCGTTGCGCCACCGCCCAGTTGCGCCAGTGGTCGTGCGGCATCTGGATGTGGGTGGTGCCGAGGAACGAGAAGGCATCGTTGACGGCGTTGGAGAACGCCGGCACACCGCCGACGTTGGGGCTCTCGCCCACGCCCTTGGCGCCGATCGGGTGATGCGGCGACGGCGTAACGGTGTAATCGGTCTCCCATTTCGGGGTTTCGACCGCGGTCGGCAGGAAAAAGTCCATGAACGAGCCGCCGACCACATTGCCGATCTCGTCGTAGCGGATCTCCTGGCCCATGGCGATGGCGAATGCCTCGGTCAGTCCGCCGTGCACCTGGCCTTCGATGATCATCGGATTGATGCGGGTGCCGCAGTCGTCAAGGGCATAGAACCGCCGCACCTTATAGACGCCAGTGTCAACGTCGATGTCCATTACGCAGATGTAGGCGCCGAACGGGTAGGTCATGTTTGGCGGGTCGTAGTAGCTGACCGCCTCCAGCCCGGGCTCCATACCGGGGGGTGGCGAATGATAGGCCGCCCAGACGATTTCCTTCATGCCCTTGAATTTTTCCGGCAGGCCCTTGACGCGGAAGCCGTCGACGTCCCACTCCAGATCGCTTTCGTGCACCTCGAGCAGATAGGCGGCGATCATTTGCGCCTTGTTGCGGATCTTGCGCGATGCCATGGCAATGGCGGCGCCGGCCACCGGTGTCGAGCGTGAGCCAAAGGTGCCGATACCGTAGGGGGCAGTGTCGGTATTGCCTTCTTCCACCACGATGTCGTCGGCCGGGATCCCGATCTCGGAGGCAACGATCTGGGCGTAGGTGGTCTCGTGGCCCTGGCCCTGCGATTTGCTGCCCATGCGCGCGGTGGCGGAGCCGGTGGGATGCACGCGAATCTCGCAGCTGTCGAACATCGCCAGGCCGAGCACGTCGCAGTTCTTGGACGGACCCGCACCGACGATCTCGGTAAAGAAGCACAGGCCGATGCCCATCACCTCGCGTGTCTCGCCGCGCTTGAAGGCTTCGCGCTTGGCGGCCTGTTCGGCGCGCAGCGCCGGATAGCCGACGGCGTCGAGCGCCTTGTTCATGGCGGTGTGGTAGTCGCCCGAGTCGTACTCCCAGCCGAGCGCCGACTGGTAGGGGAACTGCTCGCGCTTGATGAAGTTCTTGAGCCGCAGTTGCGCCGGGTCGATGCCGAGCTTCTGCGCCAGGATGTCCATGCCGCGCTCGATGGCATAGGCGGCCTCCGTCACCCGCAGCGAGCAACGGTAGGCAACGCCGCCGGGTGCCTTGTTGGTATAGACGCCGTCGACGGCGACGTGTGCCACCGGGAAATCGTAGGAGCCGGTCACGATGGCGAAGAAGCCGGCCGGAAATTTCGATGGGTCGGCGCAGGCGTCAAAGCCACCGTGGTCGGCGAGCACGTGCACCCTGAGGCCCGTCACCGTGCCGTCCTTGCGCGCGGCGATTTCGGTGGTCATGTGATAGTCGCGCGCGAACGAGGTGGTGGTGAGATTCTCGATGCGGTCCTCGACCCATTTCACCGGCTTGCCGGTCACAATCGAGGCGACGATGGCGCAGATGTAGCCGGGATAGGCCCCGACCTTGTTGCCGAAACCACCGCCGATGTCCGGGGCAATGATGTGGATCTTGTGTTCCGGGATCTTCGACAGCAGCGAGGCCACGGTGCGGATGACGTGCGGCGCTTGGAAGGTACCATAGACCGTGAGCTCGCCTTTGATCTTGTCGAACGCGGCCACGCATTGGCAGGTTTCGAGCGGCGAGGGGTGGGTACGATGATAGGAGATCAGCTCCTTGATGGTGACCTCGGCGCTGGCGAAGGCCGCATCGGTCGCCGCCTTGTCGCCGGCGGTCCATTCGAAGATATGGTTGTGATGCCGCCGCGCACCGTGCGCGCCGCTGGTCTTGCCGGCTAAATCCTCGCGCAGCACCGGCGCGTCCGGAGCCATCGACTTGAAGGGATCGACGATCACCGGCAGTTCCTCGTATTCGACCTCGACCGCCTCGACGCCGTCCGCCGCCGCGTAGCGGTCCTCGGCCACCACGAAGGCGATCTCCTGGTTTTGGAACAGGACCTTGCCGTCGGCCAGCACCATCTGCACGTCGCCCGCCAGGGTCGGCATCCAGGCGAGGTTGACCCCCTTCAGCTCTTCGGCCGTGAGCACCGCCAGCACGCCCGGCACTTTGACGGCCTTGGAGGTGTCGATGCGCTTGATGCGGGCATGGGCGTACTGGGAGCGCACAAAATCGCCAAACAGCATGCCCGGCAGCTTTAGATCATCGACGTAGTTGCCCCGGCCTTGCGTGAAGCGGATATCCTCGACGCGCTTGCGCTTGCAGCCCATGCCTTCGAGCCTGGCCTCGCGCTCGGCGCGGGTGAGAACTGCGGTATTCATTCGGCAGCCTCCTTCGCCGGCGCGCCACTGAGCTTGGCGGCGGCATATTGAATGGCCTTGACGATGTTCTGATAGCCCGTACACCGGCACAGGTTGCCCGAGATGCCGAAGCGGATTTCCTCTTCGCTGGGGTTGGCATTTTCCTTGAGCAGCCGGTGCGCGCGCATGATCATGCCGGGCGTGCAAAAGCCGCACTGCAACCCGTGCTCCATGCGAAACCCTTCCTGCAGTGCGCTGAGCGAGCCGTCGGCGTTGGCCATGCCCTCGATGGTGGTAATGCTTGCGCCGTCGGCCTGGATCGCGAACAAGGTGCAACTCTTGACCGATTTGCCGTCGAGATCGACGGTGCAGGCGCCGCAATGCGTGGTGTCACAGCCGATGTGCGCCCCGGTAAGGCTCAGCTGCTCGCGTAAGAAGTGAATCAACAGCGTGCGCGGCTCGACCAGAGCCTCCACCTCGCGCCCGTTGACGCTCATCCGAACTTGGGTTTTTGCCATACCGCCTCCCTTGAGCTTCAAGTCTTGCTGCGCGCCAGCGCGCGCTTGAGGGCTCGCTCAACCATGACGCCGCCGACGTAGGTGCGGTATTCGACCGAGCCGCGGGTATCGGCGGCGGGCGCCATGATGGTGCGCGCGGCCTTGGCGGCTGCCGCGAGCGCCGCCGCATCGAGGCTGCTGCCGACCACGGCGGCGGCCGCGGCCTCGGCATTGAGCGGCGTGTCGCCGAGATTGGAAAGCGTAATGGCGCACTGGCTGATTTTGCCGGCATCGGCGACCAGGACGACGGCGGCCGCCGCGGTGGCATAGTCGCCAATTTTGCGCTTCAGCTTCTCGTAGGCGTAGCCATGGCCCGCGCGCGGGATCGGCACCTCGATCGCCGTCACGATCTCGCCATCGGCCAGCGCCGTGGCATAGGCCCCCCGATAGAACTCGCGCGCCTTCACCCGGCGCTCGCCGCCGCGGCCCAGGAGCCGATAGCTGGCGTCGAGACACATCATGACCGCCGGCATGTCATTGCCGGGATCGCCGTTGGCAACGTTGCCCCCGACCGTGCCGAGGTAGCGGACCTGCGGGTCGGCGACCAGGAGCGAGGTTTCACGGATGATGGGCACGGTCTCGGCAACGAGCGGGGAGGCGACGAGCTCGTGCTGTGTGGTCATGGCGCCGATGCTGATGCTGTCGCCCTTGCGCGCGATGCCCTTGAGCTCGGCGATGGCGCCGATGTCGACCAGGTGGTCGGGTGCCGCCAGCCTGAGCTTCATCATCGGGATCAGGCTTTGGCCGCCGGCCAGGACCCGGGCAGTATCGGCGTGCTGGCCCAACAGCGCAGTGGCTTCGGCCAAGCTCTTGGGGCGATGATAGGCGAATGGAGCCGGTATCACGGTTTTAATCCCTCCCTGGAGCCAGTTCCCCGTGCAGGCGCGTCGCGGTTGCCGCGCCGCGAGGCTAGCCCTCGCCGATGACACTCTACAATCGTCCACACACGGAGCGCTGGCAAGCGGGCCGAGCCGGTGTCACGCCTTGCACATTTTGTTGAAAAATTAAGTCAGGGTTACTGACCTATTGTCGGGCGCGGTGGCGAGATGCCGAAGTCCGGGGACAGCAAGCCGATTGCCACAGCCTCCGCGACAGGCGCTTCGGGTGCTCGCCGGTCGCTGCGGCGCGCCGATCACGGTGCCCGATCGACGGGCTGCGCGGTGACGGCGTCAATGATGCTCGTCGGCGCAAGCTCGGCCAACGCCTGGTAGATCATCGCCGATTGTGAGCTCGCGGCGGCGGTGGCTCACGGTCTCACGCCTTCGGCGGCGGCGGCGAGCCGGCGAGGAAATAGAGATAGATCACCACGAGGATCGCCAACGCAGCAATGGTCGAGAGCAGGAGGACCGTGACCATGGCGCGCGGCCCGGTGCCTTGCCGCACGGCGACGGTCTCGGCGCTGGGTCGATCGACGGGCTTGTCGTTCATGACCTTTCTCGCTGTCGTTCGCAGGCTTTGCGGCTGCCTAGCGACCTTGCGAGGAAACGACCGCCACCTGGCCTCGGTTCCCGGCGCGGCGGCGGCCGGGGCCTAGCGGCAGCGGTGACCGGGAGGGCAGCGATCAGGTGTCCTCAGCGAGGGGGACCAAGCGCGCTGCTAGGGGTGAGCCGCACCCCGTGTTGGGGGGGCGGGTCGAACAGGGCTGGGACCGACGGGACCGCAACGGGCGATGGGGAAAGTGGGTCATCATCTAGCTGCCGCGCGCGTAGCGGGCTCCGTTGACAAACGGCAGGGCTCGCCGCAGCAAGGAGAACCCTCAGGAGTGCTGGCAATGCCGACCCCCCAAGCCCTCTTTCGCGCCGAGGTTGTCGGTAGCCTGCTACGGCCGCGCGCGCTCAAGGATGCGATGGCGCGAGCCGCCGCCGGGCAGCTGTCGCGGGTCGAGGCCGACGCGGTGCTCGAGCGGGAGGTGGCGCGCGTGATCGCCCGGCAGCAGGCGATCGGTTTGCGGGTCGTGACCGACGGCGAGTTCGGGCGCACCTCCTGGTTCGGGTTTTTTTTCGAAGGCATGGCCGGCTTCCGGCTTGCCCCAGCGCAATTCCAGTTCAAGGACGCCGAGGGGCGCGCGTTCGCCTGGCAGACCTGCGTGGCGGCGCAGCGCATCGAGCGCCGCCAGCCCATCACCTTGCCCGAGTACCTACGCGCACGCCCTCACGCCACCAGCGCCCTCATGAAGGTAACCATGCCGGCGCCCAGCGCCTTTCATTTCTTTCGCCTTGATGGCGCCGTCGACGTCGCCGCCTATCCCCGGCTCGAGCGCTATTTCGAGGACCTGGTCGCGGTCTACGTGGCCGAACTCAAGGAGCTGGCAGCTGCCGGCTGCCGCTATGTCCAGTTCGACGAGGTGCCGCTCGCCATGCTGTGTGATCAGGACGTGCGCGGGCAGGCCGCCGGCCGCGGTGCCGATCCGTTGGCGCTCGGTGCCACCTACATCGGTCTCATCAAGCGTATCTGCGAACACCGTCCGCAAGGCATGACCCTGGGTCTGCATCTGTGCCGCGGCAACTTTCGTGGCCGCTGGATGGCGGCGGGCGGCTATGAGCCGGTTGCCGACGCCTTGTTCAACGACGTCCCGGTCGATGTCTTCCTGTTGGAATACGACAGCGCCCGGGCCGGCGACTTTGCGCCGCTGCGCCATGTGCCCAAGGGCAAGCGCATCGTTTTGGGTCTGCTGTCGTCCAAGCACGAGGCACTGGAAAGTCGCGATGGCGTCTTGCGCCGGATCGAGGAGGCAGCGCGCCTCCTGGCCGTCGACCAGCTGGCGCTTTCGACGCAATGCGGCTTTGCCAGCGTGGCTGGCGGCAATGCCGTGAGCGAGGACGCGCAGTGGGCCAAGCTCGAGCTGATCGCGGAGCTGGCGCACGAGGTCTGGGGCACGACCTAGCGGGGCGGCGGCGATGAGCGGCAGCAACCTCCTTTGGTCGCTATCGCGCCAACGGCTCTGGCGTGCCGGCCAAGGCTGAACTAACATCCGCAACGCCGCTGCGGGGCTCATCATCGCACAAGAGTGATACCCCCGCGCCGATGCCGTCGCGGCCAGTGTTAGGGAGGAATTGGGCATGTGGGCCCGAGGGCTCGATCGCCATAGCGAGCGCGGCTGCGCCAAGCCGCATCGGGCAGCGGTATGAACGACGCCTCGGGTAGCGAAGCCATCACGGCCGTTCAGTTGACGATCGATAGCGTTGCCAAGCGGTTTGGCGGTGTGACGGCGGTCGATCGGGTGTCGATTGAGGTTCCCAAGGGCCGCATCTTGTCGATCATCGGCCCCAATGGCGCCGGCAAGACCTCGCTCCTCAATATCATATCCGGCTTCTACAAGCCCGACAGCGGCCGTATCCGTTTGGAGGGTCGCGACATCACCGACTACCGCCCGAGCGAGATCGCCGGCCTCGGTATCGCCCGCACCTTCCAGAACATCGCCTTGTTCGGCGGCTTGACCGTGCTCGACAATTTGATGCTGGGCCGACACGTGCGCATGCGCGCCGGTGTGTTGTCGAGCGTGCTCTATTGGGGCTTGGCGCAGCGCGAGGAGATCCGGCATCGCGCCGCCTGCGAGGAGATCATCGAGTTCCTCAAGCTGCAGGACCTGCGCAAGCAGCCGACCGCGGCGATCGCCTACGGATTGCGCAAGCGCGTCGAGCTCGGGCGCGCGCTGGCGCTCGAGCCGAAAGTCCTGCTGCTCGACGAGCCGATGGGCGGCATGAACCAGGACGAGAAGGAAGATATGGCGCGCTACATCCTGGACGTGAACCAGGAGCGCGGCATCACCGTGGTGCTGATCGAGCACGACATGGGTGTGGTGATGGACATTTCCGATCACGTCGTGGTCCTCGACCGCGGCCGCAAGATCGCCGCCGGTGCCCCGGCGCAGGTGCAGAGCGATCATGCCGTGATCGACGCCTATCTCGGCAGCAAACAAGAGGGTGGACGATGAAGCTCGTCGCCGATCCGGCAACCAATACCTTGCCCAAGCTGTTGCGCCGCAATGCCCGCGAATGGGGGCGCCTGCCCGGTATGCGGGAGAAGGATCGCGGCATCTGGCAGGCCTACAGCTGGCGCCAGTGCCAGGCGCACGTGCGCGAACTCGCCCTCGGCCTGGCGGCGTTGGGCTTCAAACGCGGCGACAAGCTGTCGGTGCTGGGCGACAACCGCGCGCGGCTCTACTGGTCACAGCTTGCCGCCCAGGCGCTCGGTGGCATGGCGGTGCCGCTCTATCAGGATTCCATCGCCAGCGAGCTCAAACACGTCTTGACCCACGCCGAGGTGTCGGTGGTGGCGGCGGAGGATCAGGAGCAGGTCGACAAGATCCTATCGTTGCGCCACGAGCTGCCGCACCTGCGCTGGATCCTGTACGAGGATCCGCGCGGCATGAGCGGCTACCGCGAACGGTTTCTGAAATCGATGCCGGAGGTCGAAAGCGCGGGGCGCGATTTCGGCAAGGCGCATCCCGACTACTATGACACCGAGGTCGACCAGGGCCGTGCCGAGGATGTGGCGCTGATCGCCTATACCTCCGGCACCACCGGCAGGTCGAAGGGGGTGCTGTTGAGCCACGGCAACATGATTGCAACCTCGGAAAGCTTTGCGGCGGTCGAATCGATCAGGCGCGGCGACAATTGGCTGTGCTATTTGCCGATGGGCTGGGTTGGCGATTCGATGTTCTCGCTCAGCAGCAGCCTTGTCGTCGGCGCCACCTGCAATTGCCCGGAGAGCCCGGAGACCGTGCAGCGCGATTTGCGCGAACTCGGACCCAGTGCGCTGCTGGCGCCACCGCGCATCTGGGAGAGCATGCTGACCGGACTGCAGGTGAAGGCGAGCGACGCTTCGCCGCTGAAGCGGCGGCTGTATGAGTATTTTCGCGCCGCGGCCGAGCGGCGCGAGCTCATCAGAAGCGATGGCAAGCCGGTGCCGGCGCACCTCAAGCTAGTCTGCAAGCTCGGTGAAATTCTGGTTTACGGTCCGGTGCGCGACCAGCTCGGGCTGCGCAACGCGCGCTGGTGCCTGACCGGCGGCGCGCCGTTGGGCCCCGATACCTTCCGCTTCTTCCGCTCGTTTGGCGTCAATCTGAAACAGATCTATGGCGCCACCGAAGCCAGCGCCCTGATCGCCACCCAGGCCGATGATACGGCCGACCCCAACACCGTCGGGCGCACCTTGCCGGGCGTCGACGTGCGCATCGGTGAGCTGGGTGAGGTGCAGGTGAAGGGCCCCGGCGTGTTCCTCGGCTATTACAAGCAGGAGGAGGCAACGCGCGATGCCATGACCGCCGATGGCTGGCTCAGGACCGGCGATGCCGGGCTGATCGACCCGAGGGGCGAGCTCGCCATCATCGATCGCGCCAAGGACGTGGGCAAGCTTGCCGACGGTACGCCGTTCGCGCCGCAGTTCATCGAGAACAAGCTCAAATTCAGTCCCTATGTGCGCGAGGCGGTTGCGTTCGGCGACCGACGTCCGTTCGTGGTGGCCATGATCGCCATCGACATCAGCACGGTGGGTAAATGGGCCGAAGCAGAAAACCTGCCCTATACCAGTTTCATGGATCTGTCGCTCAAACCACAGGTGGCAAACCTGATAATCGCCGAGGTCGGCAAGATCAATCGGAGCCTGCCGCCGGCGAGCCGGGTGGTTCGCATCGTCCTACTCAATAAGGAGCTCGAGGCCGACGACGCCGAGATGACGCGCACGCGCAAGGTTAGGCGCGGCTTCGTTGCCGAGAAGTATGCCCCGGTGGTCGCCGCGCTCTATGCGGGTGCCAAGCAAGCCAAGCTGACGATGGAGATCACCTTTGAGGACGGGCGTAAGAGCTCGCTCGCCTCGACCTTGGCGGTGCACGACGTTGCCCCGGCGGCGAGCGTGAGCGAGGTCGCGGCGTGAGGGCAGCACAATTGCGAGGAACGGCCTGGCGATGTGGGATGAGCTGCAGTTTGCCCTGATACTGACCGTCAGCGGCCTGTCGATCGGGCTGATGTACGCCCTGATCGCGCTCGGTTTCGTGCTCGTCTACAAGGCGACCGACGCCATCAACTTCGCCCAGGGCGAGTTCGTGATGCTGGCGGGTTTTGTCGCCGCCATCGCGCTCGCCGGTAAGCTCGGGGTGCTGGGCGCCGTCGCCGCCGCCGTGCTGGTGATGGTGCTGTTCAGTTTTGCGCTGGAGCGGGTCGTGCTGCGCCCACTGCTCGGGCGGCCGATTGTCGCCGTGATCATGGCCACGATCGGGCTCGGCGCCATGCTCAGGGGGTTGCCGCCGATCACGGTTGGTGGCGAGACGCGGGCTGTAACCTTGCCGATCGGCGATACGCCGATAGAATTTGGACCGATTTCGCTGCCGCCGGTTCAGGTGTTGGGGGTGGTCGTCACGCTGCTGTTCCTGGCCATCTTCACCTGGTTCTTTCTCAAGAGCCGCATGGGTGTGGCCATGCGCGCGGTGGCCGACAACCAGCAGGTGGCGATGGCCATGGGCATCAACGTTGAGCGCTATTTTGCCCTCGCCTGGGCGATGGCCGGCACCGTGTCGGCGTTGGGCGGGGTGATTTGGGGCAGCATGTTGGGGGTCGACGTGCAGTTGTCCCTGGTTGGGCTCAAGGTGTTTCCGGTGGTGATCCTGGGTGGTCTCGATTCGATCGTGGGGGCGGTGATCGGCGGCCTGATCGTCGGCGTGGTCGAAAGCCTGGCTGCCGGCTACCTCGACCCCTACGTCGGCGGCGGCACCAAGGACTTTGCGCCCTACGTGCTCATGATCCTGATGCTTATGTTCAAGCCGTACGGCATGTTTGGCACGCACCGGATCGAGCGGGTTTAGGGCAAGAGCATCGGCCAGAACTATGCTGCACCGCGAATCAGGCGTCTTCAAAACCTCCTATGCCGCCGACATGGCGCTCTACCCGCTGCCGATTGCGCGCGCCACCATCGCCGCGATCGTGCTGCTGTTTGCCGTCGTGTTGCCACTGGTGTTCGATGAGTACTACCTCGCAATCATCAACCTGGTGCTGATCGCGGTGGTCGGCGCGCTGGGCCTCAATATCCTGGTGGGCTACACCGGCCAGATCTCCGTCGGTCATGCCGCCTTCATGTCGGTGGGCGCCTACACCGCGGCCAACCTGGCGGTGAAGCTCGGGCTGCCGTTCTGGATCACCCTGCCGGCCGGCGGCCTGATGGCGGCGCTGATTGGCGCCATCGTCGGCATTCCCAGCCTGAGGATCAAGGGCCTCTATCTTGCCATTGCGACCTTGGCGGGACAGCTGATCATCGAGTGGATCATCAATCATACCCCGGCCATTTCCGGCGGAGCGCAAGCGTCGATCGAGGTGCCGCGGCCGGAGCTGTTTGGCCACCAGATGCGGACCCAGGGCCAGCTCTACTTCTTTCTTCTGTTCTTTGCGGCGCTGGCGACGCTTGCCAGCTTGAACATCGTGCGCAGCCGCATCGGCAGGGCGTTCGTTGCCATTCGCGATCAGGACATCGCCGCCGAGATTATCGGCATCAATATCTACCGCTACAAACTGCTGTCGTTTGCGATCTCGTCGTTCTATGCCGGCGTTTGCGGCGTGCTCTATACCTACTACCTCGGCATCGCCAATTACGAGCAATTCCAGATCGGGGTATCGATCGACTACCTGGCGATGATTATCATCGGCGGCCTGGGGTCGATCCTGGGCTCCATTCTCGGCGCTATTTTCGTCACCATGCTGCCGATCGTGCTGCGGTTGCTCATGGAGCCGGTGCTGTCGATGTTCTACAATAGCGGCGAGATGTCGGCCGTCATCTCGAGCTTCCGATTGGTGCTGTTTGGCGGTCTGATCATCTTTTTCCTGGTAATCGAGCCAGAGGGCCTCAATCGATTGTGGCGCAATATTCGCAACTACTTCCGGGTTTGGCCATTTTCGTATTGAATGCAAACAAAACCTAGGTAGCCAAGGAGGAAACAATGGCAAGCAAAAGACAGTGGCTCGGTGTGACCGGTCTCGCCAGCGTGCTGGCGTTGGTGGCCGGAGCGGCGATGGCGCAGGAGAAGGAGTTGGTGTTCGGCTTGCAGTGCGACCGCACCGGAGCCACGCAGACCGTTGGCGTGTTCCTGTGCCCGGGCTACCACGACTACATCAATCTCTTGAACAGCAAAGGTGGGATCGAGGGCTATAAGATCAAAGTTCTCGAGATCGACAACGAATACAAGGTGCCGCCGGCGATGGAAGCGCACGAGCGCTTCAAGAAAGAGGGCGCGGTGCTGGAGGGGCTCTATGGCACGCCGCAAACCGCCGCCCTCAACAAGAAGCTGGAGGAGGACAAAATGCTCGGCACCTCGCCGGGTTTTGGCACCGCGGCGGCCACCGACGGCAAGCGCTATCCCTATACCTTCCCGATTGCGGCCAGCTACTGGTCGCAAGGGGCGGCGGCGGTGTCGTTTGCCAAGAAGCAGCTGGGCGGCAGCCTCAAGGACAAGAAGATCGCCTACCTGTTCTACGACAATCCGGCGGGCAAAGAGCCGCTCGGCGTTCTGGAGGACCTCGCCAAGAGCGAAGGCTTCGAGCTTCGCACCTTTGCGGTGCCGGCGCCGGGGGTCGAAATGAGCGCGCAGGTGCTCGACATCACCGGCCGCTACCGGCCTGATTTCGTCATCACGCATCTCTTCGGTCGGGCGCCGTCGGTGTCGATCAAGGAGCTCAAGGGCAAGGGTTATCCCCTGAGCAAGGTGGTCGCGTTTGTCTGGGGCTCCTCGGAGGCTGACATCAAGGCTGCCGGCGGCTTTGGCGTTGCCGAGGGCTACCACACCATCCAGTTCGCCGGCGTCGGCACCGACTTCCAGGTGATCAAGGACATCAATGCAATGTATCAGGCCCAGGGCAAGCCGGTGCCGAAGGAGCAGGAAATCAGCGTCTTATACAACCGCGGTGTCATGGTCGCGGCCATCCACGCCGAAGCCGCACGCAATGCCATCAAGGCCAAGGGCGGCGCCAAGCCCACCAGCGAGGACGTGAAGAACGGGCTGGAGTCGGTCAAGGGCTTCACGCTCGGCGGCATGGTGCCGCCGATGGAGGTGACGCCGGAAGATCACGAGGGCGGCGGCTGGGTGCAGGTCTGGACCGTCAAGGGCGGCCAGCTGGCAAAGGACGGCGAGTGGTTCCAAGCCTATCGTGACGTGATCAAGAAGCATCTCGCAGCCACCAACTAGCGGCAGGCTCAGCCGTCCCGGGAGTGCGCGGGCCGCGGATTCCCGGGACGCTATTTGGGCAACCGAGGGGCATTGCTGCGGCGTGAGGCGCAAGGGTCCATGCTGTCGATCAACAATATCGAGGTTGTCTACGACAAGGTCATCCTGGTGCTGCGCGGGGTCTCGCTGGAGGTCAAAGCCGGCGCCATCACCACCTTGCTCGGCGGCAACGGTGCCGGCAAGACGACGACGCTCAAGGCGATTTCCGGCGTGCTGCGCACCGAACGCGGCAGCGTCACCAAGGGCTCCATCACCCTGGCCGGCAAGCGTATCGATGGTATGCGCGCCTTCGATGTGACGAAGCTCGGCATCGCGCAGGTGTTCGAGGGACGCCGCGTGTTCGAGCACCTGACCACCGAGGAAAACCTCGTCGCCGGTGGTCATACGCAGCGGGAACTGCGCAAGATTAAGGATAACATCGAGCGCGTTTATGCGCATTTCCCGGTGCTCAAGGAACGCCGGGCGCAGCTCGCAGGCTATCTCTCAGGTGGCGAGCAGCAGATGCTGGCGATCGGCCGCGCGCTGATGTCCGACCCACGCGTCGTGCTGTTGGATGAGCCTTCGCTCGGCCTGGCGCCGATGCTGGTGGAGGAAATCTTCGGCATCGTGCGCCGCCTGGTGCAGCAGGAGAAGCTATCGGTGCTGCTGGTCGAGCAGAATGCAACAATGGCATTGGCGGTCGCGGAGCATGGCTACGTCATGGAGACCGGCCGTATCGTGCTCGAAGGCAGCGTCGAGACGCTGCGCGCCAATTCCGATATTCGCGAGTTTTATCTGGGTCTCAATGAGGTCGGGTCGCGAAAATCCTACCGTGATGTCAAGCACTATAAGCGGCGCAAGCGCTGGCTATCCTAGTGCGACTGCCCCGCACCTTTCCCCCGTGTTAGTATGTCCGATTGTCAAAGGGCTGGGCTCGGACTAGAACCCACGCAACCTCCTGCCGATCGGGCAGGGATGGCACCAGGGATCCCCAGCATGCCCGCGCGCATCTTCAAACCTGCCAAGACGGCCATGCAGTCGGGGCCGGCGCGCACCAAGGAATGGGTGCTCGAATTCGAACCGGAAAAACCGCGCGAGATCGACCCGCTGATGGGGTGGACCAGTTCGGCCGACATGAAGTCGCAAATTCGCCTGGCGTTCGACAACCCGGAAGAGGCCATCGCCTACGCCGAGCGCAATGGCATTGCTTACCACCTGAGTGAGCCGACGCCGCGACGGCCGGTGCGCAAAGCCTACGCTGACAATTTTCGCTTCGGGCGCAAGGGCGCCTGGACACACTGACGGCGTTGCCGCGGGCTCGGTTCCGGCCGCCTCGCTGTTGACCAGCACTTGCGCTCGCAAGCCGGCAGGCCAGGGACGAAGCGCCGGCACCCCGCCGGATTGCATGCGCTCCGGCGCCCATCGGCTCACCCGAGCTCGGCCTTGCTGATACAATCTAATGCTCAACCAGTGTCGGCGTCGCGCCGGCGCCGTTTACCCTTCCATCACGTTGCCATTGCTTGCGGCGCGGAGGAAACCGAAGCTTTACCCAGCTTGAGCAGGATGCCGATCTTCCGTCATAGGACTCCGAGGCACCGTGAACAAAGCCAGCAGCTTGGCTTTATTGGCAGGCGCCCTAGCTGCCGGCTTGGCTGTTATGCCCCTGTCACGGCAGCCCGCGCCGGACCCCGCTCGGAGTCTCGGCAACGACGCCAAATCTCCGGTAGTCGTGGAGCCAAGCACCGCCGAGCCGGCAGAGCGCGCTGCCGCGTCAGAGCCCCCACAAAGCGGTACCCCTGACAGTACCAGCATCGCTTTGCCATTGCGCAGCATTGGCGAAGTCGGAGTTTCGTCCCCACCGATCAAAGACAATAAAGACGGTGAGCCGCTACGCCTGGTGCGCGAGCTGCAACGCCAGCTGAAACGCGTAGGGTGCTTCGCCCAGGAGATCGACGGCGAGTGGACGCCCGCGACACGCAGGGCGATGAAGGACTTCACCGACCGGGTAAAGGCTGCGGTATCGGTCGAGCGACCAGACTCGAGCCAACTCGCGCTGCTGCAAACGCATGCGGAAATCGTCTGCCCTGAGGCCTGCCAGGGTGGCGAGGGCCGCGCGGACAATCGCTGTCGTTCAAGCTTGCCGCTCGCGGCGGAGAGCAAGAAGGCGACAACGCCGACGGCACCACTGCAAATCATCTGGACCAAATCCTACGTCACCCCCGTCACCGCACAACCCGATCCCGCCGATGTGGCCGAGGCTGCTCTGCCGTCCGAGGCTGCGCCACGCGCCGAACCTGCTCCGCGGCCGCGGCGGTACACTAGTCGCTCGACCGGCGGAGGATCGCTGTTTTTCGGCCTCTTCCGCTGGTAGCAACGCGCCACGCTCGCCTTGCCGCATCGATTTGCGCTTGGCCCTGTCGTGGTGTCGACAAGACGGCTGGTCTGGAGCCGCAGCCGCCCGCCGATGGCCGCTGACCGACGCGCCGCAAACACGGCCAGCAACGGCACAAGCCTCGGTCGCAGTGGCGAGCGCAACGACGGTCGCCGACCGGCCACTGGTGTCGGATGTGGTGGAACGGCCCACACCTGGTGCGCAACTAGCGGCCCAAGGCCTCGAGGATTGGGCAGTCCGCTATCTCGCCCGCACGACACTGGTTTACCATCCGAGTAAGCACGCGCTCGAGACGCTTCAAGTCCGTCCGTCTGTTCCGGATGTCAGCCAGGTACCGGTCGCTGATGGTCTTGACCTTAGCGTAAGTCATGCGTCGGCCACTGGCCAGGTCGAGGAGCGTGCGAACCTCGTCGGGGGAGAAACCCAGTTCACGTGCCCGCCGAATGAAGATCAAGCGCTGCTTGTGCTCGTCCGCAAATAGCCGGTGTCCTCCAGCGCTACGTGGACGCTTCGGTAATAATCCAGTGCGTTCGTAGTAGCGAATGGTTGCGATACTGACCGCAGTCCGCTCGGAAAGCGCGCCGATCTTCAGGTGAGCATTTGTCTTCATTCTAGATTGTCGACATGTTTGAAGGCCTCAGTGGTGGCGAACACAGGCACAATCTTATGCTTGCTCGACGGCGCGGCCCTAGCCAAGTGATCGGCACACCGTCCGACGTTACGGCCGGCGGCCGTCCCGCTTGCGGAGGGCCAGCGCTGCGGTCAAGACCAATCTTGGCGGTGCAACCCTACATCGGTCCAAACTCTTATCTCGCGTCCGCAATTCTGCGGGCGATGCATCGACCGCAACGGTACCTCGCGGTGGGCGATGGCCTGCGCGCCTGGCTCGCGTCCCCCGCGTTGTTTCCGCTCGGACATTCCTCAAAATGAGCAAATCCGAGCAATGTATGCTCCAGAACTATTGCCCCAGAGTTTTTCTCTGGTTCTCGCTCCGATGATACAAACGCCGTCGCCCCAACAGGTATTCCGCATTGAAAAAAATAAAAATCACTGTACGGTTTCGCACATTAATGAGGCGAGACCCCTTTTCGAATCGAAGTGTACTTAATGCCATCAAACCAAAGTCCGATACGCCGTCTACCGCCGCAAATTTGGCGATCGCGCAGCGCCAACTGTTAGACCCTAAATTCTACCCCAAGCCGGTGCCTCTAATCGAATAAACTATCGACGGAAAAAGCCTCCAGTATCGATCCGCGCGGTTGGCATGCTATGCGGTGGGCGCCGCCGTCCCGCGCCTCGGTGCCGGTAATTTTATCGCGCCATGGCGGTTAGCCTATTCGTGAGATGAAAACCGAGCCCGCCAGAACAACTCGTTGATAACGTGCAAATCTCGCCCGACGATTTTATCAAAATACGCAGTCGGCGCTGTGAGCTGACAGTCTTGTACGCTATAGAACAAACTATCGACGTTTCTCCTCTGACCTTTCGAAATGATGGGCGCGCATTCTATTCACGATTACGTGGCCGTTGGAACAATCGTGCCGGCCCTGAATTTCAATCGTGGCTCGAATGATGAGCGGGGAAAAAAGAGGGATTCGAGTTTGTATCTTTCCGGCAATGTTTCAGGGATCCGACCGCAGGGCGCGGAGAGGGCGCGGGCCAATTGTGCGCAGATCAGAGGCCGTTGCATCGGGCAAATAACCAGGCGCGATCTTTATGAATGGGGGGTTCACGACCGCTGGATTACGCTGGTGCAAGAACGGGTTCAGTCCGTTTGCTCAAAGCGCGGTCACAGATGTGCCCATGGCGCCGCCGAGCCCACTGTTTGGAGCCGCCAAATTTGTGCAGCCGATGCCGCGGCTCGCGGTAGCGCAGGTCATGCGCAGCACCGAAACGGAGGGGCGCTCGGCTGTGGCTTTGGCGACGACCGCAACGCTCGCCGCTTGGCCTATCACATCGATTTTACGCCAACCCTGCTGAGCCCGATTTCAGCAACCCTGATACGGGCAGAGGTCCGATCGAGGGTGGGGCGCTCGGCGATGTGTTTGTCCTGCAGCGGTGGAATGAGGTCTTCGCCAACGTCGGCTATGCCGTCCGAGGGGCGGATCGATTGCAAGAGTAGGCGCCGTTAGGAACCGCACCGCGCTGCGCGAGGGTGCTCCCTTCGCGCAGCTTGTTGGAGGATTGTCGCAAACCGGGGCGCGTCAGCGCCACTGCCGAGGCTCAAGGCCATGCGTGTGCTTATTGTCGAAGACGATGCGATCATAGCGATCTACCTCGTCACGCTGTTAGCGGAGCTGGGTCACGAAACCTGTTGGCCCGCCGCCTCCGCCGAGGCAGCCATTGACGAGGCTGCAAGATATGAGCCGGACGTCGTCCTTATGGATATTCACCTTGCAGACGGTAGCAGTGGGATCGAAGCTGCGCGACAACTTCACACTCGCCACGCCCTGCGATGCATTTTTCTCAGTGCGACCTTGGATGAGACGACCAGAACGGCGCTACTGCCCTATCAGCCCATCGAATTTATCGCAAAGCCGGTGCGACCCATCTTGCTTGAAAGAGCGTTGGAGAAGGCCGAGTGTCAGCTGGGGAATGCCTAGTCAGGGACCCGGGAATGGTACCATCTCGGGGTTGGCGGCTTTGCGGCATTGAGCGGTCATTTTGCGGATACGAGTGTTGCGGTGCGCGGAAAGCTTTGTGCAGCGAACGAGCGCACGGACACAACGCAATTGAGCCATAAAGTGCCAACGGCCCATAAACATGCACCCGGTCGTAGGCGGCCGGCGCTTGAAGGGGAAGAGTTGCTCACCGACGTCCTCTAAGCTGTGCAGCGGCGCACGGTTGAACGTTAAACGAGGAGATCGGAGCAAAGACCAGCGCGTGCTTTCATCAAATCGAGGCGCACCGTCAATGATGATTGCCAGGGCCCGGGCCTCTTAGAGCCATGCGCAGCCAACTGTCGAGCCCTCTCCGCCAGGCCGTTTCCATCCCTGCCAAGCTAGCATCGCCGCCCAACGCTCGACGCGCCGGTCGGCCCCAACAAACACGCTTGAAGGAGGCGCACTTGCGAAGCTGCGTGCCCACTGGTATGGCGGCGATGATTTATAAACACAGCAGGAGCAGTCCCATGGTCCGCGCCCCTTTTGCTGGCTTCAACGACCGATTGGGTTGCTCCACACTTGCTATGGTTCTCCCCACAACTAGAGAGCAGGCGGCGCTCACAAGGAGATGGATTTTGGATGAGCATGCCAATCCCTGCTGTGCCTGGTATCCGGACATTGCTGCTGCCATTTCAATGACGCACATACCGCGTCCAAGCTGAGCAGGATCGCTACTCATGATGGGGAAGGAAGCACCGTGCAGTTCTTCGGCTTGGAGATCACGGGCGACCACGCTCGTCTCATTCTTCCTGTGATCGGTGGCGCCATCGCCTTGGGCGGCTACGTCGCCGGCCGCTGGTCGAAGCATCGCAGCCGGGTTCATTTTAAACAAGAGGATCTCGTCACGAGCTCGATCATCATCGAGATCTATGGGATCCAGACCCAGCTCGATGGCAGCGATATGCTCCACATCGTTACCCAGGGCAGCTCTTCGACCATAGAAAGTTTCTTCTTGAATCCGGACCTGGTGCGACACGTCAAGCGGGAAGCGGTGAAGCACCCTGGCCTGCTGCTGCTTGCGAACTCGGTCGCCCATCGCATGATGATGGACGAGGGCAAAGACAAGATCACAGGCCTCGAAGCGAAGGCGAACATGGATTTCCTGCAAGGTCGCCCGACCCAGGATGACGAGATCCTCTTCGGCTTCGCCGCCTATCGGGAAAGTGACCGTGGTGGGAATGGCTTACACGATCAAATCGCCCGGCTTGTGCTTATGGTGGTAAGTCCGATCCTAATCGAGAAGCTGGCAGATAGGGACTACATTAACTGCCTCCGCGTGGCGCATTCTGGCTATCAGCCTCGCTGCGAGCGCCTTCATGATTTTGCGCGCGAATGGCAACGTCTAGAAATGCTGCCTCGCGTGGAACGCAGCTCTGCCAGCGACAGGATCTGGCAGATCACAGTGCGAACCAGCCTTCGCTGATTTTTCATGTTCTTATCTCGGGCATCGCTCGAGATGGTGACATAACGGCAGATCTTTTATGCTCATCAACAGCATGTCGAAAGCAACGTTCAGCGCGGCCTCGTTGCACTGGGAAATCGCTGCTGTCGAGTTTGGCTTGAGCGCTGATGTTACGTGCTGTCTGGGAGCCCGGACGATTTGCGCAGGAGGAATCCGCTACCTCCCAAACGCATCGGCGCCAGCGTCAGTTCTGTAGCTCGATCGGGTACAAGCGGCCAAATTGCCCGTGCATACCGCATGGGGTCCGACGCCCTGCTCCTCTTACTTCGTTGGATCTTGAGCAGGCGCCGTCTAGTGTTTTAGAGCACAGCGCGGCGTGGCTGATCAAGTTATCTACAAAAATACCGTGCCCCAGAGCATCGCGACCCGCGATATTGCCTGCACGCTCAAGTCTTGTGACCGCTCCGATGCCATCGCCTTTTTTGGGCGGTTACGCTTGCCAGGGATGCAAGCCGGGATGGCCCGGCAGCTAACCATTTCGAGGAGGCGGCGGGGAGGCCAGCGTTGTTGCGGTGCTGTGCGCAGAGGCTCTAGGAGGAGATTTGCGCCATGTCGGAATTTGATTGGGCTGTCCAGCAGGCCGCACGCTGGGCTGGGAAATGGCGAGACATTCAAAATCAAGCCCTAGAGCTCGCCGAGTCCATGACCGATCGGGAAGCCCAGCGACACATGTTGTTCATCGCTCAATCCTATGGGCTGCTGGCAAAGCGTGCCGAGGAACGCAGGGATCGCTTGTTAAGATGCGCGACCGCCGAGCGCGACCAAGCTGTCGATGCCGAGTAGTGAAATGAGGCCTCGACGAACAGCCCGGCATCTGCGGCATCGACGAGCTGGCTGAGGGGCGTGCACGTTCCGCAATCACGGCGCTCGCACGCACGCACCTACGTTCGCTGGCAACGGCAGATTCAAACCGGTGATTTAGGGAGGTTCAGACGGGCCCTGACAGCCATCTTGGACAAATCCTGCCGGCCCACCCGACGTGCAGCGCGTCGACCACGGCGCGATTTACGACAGCAGCAATTTTGGCTCTGCTGCGTTCTCGGACCTAGCCGGCATCAGCGCATAGCCACGAGGTATTGGCCGCCGGGATTGCGGGTCTGGGTAACCCAAAGATGGCTGCCGAGCTTGGCAACGTCGAGCGGACGACGGCTACAACTGGCCTCCGCTCGGCGCGAGCTTCTAGGCCTACTTTCGCAAGCTCAATGCGGGCACGCTGGCCGGTAGCAGTGCGACCGCACTGAGCTGCAATCGCGGGGCGACCACGGGGCTGAGATTAGATTTTGGAGCCCGGTCCCGCATCGTGCGCCGACGCAGGTCGCTCGATAAAGAGGTTGCCACTTTTGTGTCCGCCGCCAGCTCGAAGTGCCCTCACGAGTGCGTACGTAGGCGTTGCCTGCGAAGGGGATCGTGGTGGCATTTGTCGCGTGGCTTAATGCCTGTCGAAGGGCAATTCAAGCACGGTCCGCCAGCCTTCCTCGATAACGATCGTTCCATCAGTGGGGGGATTGCCAGTCAGGGTCATGCGAGCCGCAATGGCTTGCCCCCGTCGCGCGGCTTCATTTGCCGCTTCATCGATATCCGCTAGCTCGACGCCGAGCTGATCCAGGATGGTCACTTGACCGCGTTTGACGTGGAAGTAGTAGCGGGGCATCTCGATCGGAGAAACGCTGCGCAACAAGATTTGATCCGTCGAATGATCAACCAAGAGACCTCTTATGGTCCGAGTGCTACCGATCGAAATTTACCAAATCGATCAGGGATGTACGATTTCGTACTAAGCTAAGCCTTGAAAAGCACTTGGGAGCGGAGCAAATCAAGTATTGCGCCGGACCTCCTGATCGCCTGTGCGGCGCGCCATGCGGTCTTTCCTCACCGCATCCTTAAGACGAGAGCGGTCACCCCCGAGTTGTCCGCTCTCGTCAAGCAAAACCCCGACAGCTTGGGCTTGGTCTGGGGTCTGGCGTAAGTCGGCGCACTGCCATGCTGCATCTACTGAACAGGTTTCCGGCGAGGGTAGCACCGACAGTACGTAGTTGGGTTCCAGTAAGCCCTTGCCCAAGGTTAAGAAGCCCAAGGTTAAGTAGCCCTCCGGGACGTGGTCGCAGGCAACCTAACGGTAAGATAAAAGCGGGGGCGTAGCTTCGGGGAAGCCATGCGCGCTAAAAGACTGATTGACGGTGCATCGTTTGGGCCGCAGGCCCTATCAGCCATCGGCCAGGCCTTCGATGCGGCCTGGGCAGAGATCGCTGGTAATTTCGGCGAGGATGCACAGGACATTGATAATGCCCGCTACAAGCTCGCCAACGCACTCCTATCAATCGCGAGTGAAGACAGCCGTGACGTTGAGGTGTTGAAAACGGCGGCACTACAAAGAATGGCGCTCGACTATCGGGACAAGAGTGAGAGCGACCACGTGCAGCAGGTGAACCAGACCGATCATTGATGTCCCAGGCCCGCGTCAATGGGGACGCTCGTGGCCTAGCGTCCCCACCCCCCGTAATTTGCCGATCCCCCCTCAGAAGTCGGCACCGGTCAGGGGCGACGAAGGGAACCGTTCCGCGCCAAGGTTTGCGAATCTTGTGGGGTACGAGTTCAACAAACGGCGCCCCGACTGTGAATGGTATTACCTTCAAGAGTATGCGCGCATCGGACCATTGGATGGGTCTCAGTGCTATAATGTTTGCTCGTGAACAGTCCGAGAACCAGTCATTGCAACGGTCGACAAACGCGCATCATTCTTGATCGGGTCACATTGGCGGTGGTCTTTGCATCTCATGTTTCAGGCTTCCTCATGCCTGTTGTTTGATTTTCGGTGCAGGCGGAGAAGCCGGCCCCCTGCTCGTTGAGCGCTGGTGGGCGTCGCTAGTTTCTGATCGGTATCTGGAAGTTGACAATCAGCGCAGAGACATTAGCGACGTTGTCGTCTTGTTTGTGACGGGCGGACTGCGACGTAACCCCGGCACCAAGGAACGTCATCGATAGATTGATGGTGCGAAACACCATACGCGGCACGCTCGTCATCGCAGCAAAGGTAAGCGCCGGTCCGCTACAACGGCGAGATACTCCCCGCAGAGCCGTCCACATTGAAGAGGTCGATCGGTGACCATGCCGACCGTCCTGGTCTACGACATGTTTTGAGATCACCTGTTCCATGTTGCGTATTAGCCACGGCTTGCCACTTTGAACTGCCGGTCGCCGCCTTCAATGGGCCATCGCGATCGGCCAAGCAGTCATCATCGCGACGGGGAGCCCACAAATGCGGCGCGTTGGATGGATGGGGTTGGTCCTGATTGTTACCGTGCTGGGCACGGCATCGTCCGCGTTGGCGCAAAAGCGTGTCGCGCTGGTGATCGGCAACGGCACTTACACGAAGGTGGCCCGGCTCGACAATCCCAAGAACGATGCGGCGGCGATGGAAGCCATGTTCAAGGCCGCCACCTTCACATCGGTGGTGCGGCTCAACGATCTTGGCATGACGGCCATGAAGCGCGCCCTGCGAGATTTTGCCGACACGGCCCAGGATGCTGACATTGCTGTGGTGTTCTACGCCGGGCACGGCATCGAGGTCGCCGGCGTAAACTACCTGATCCCAGTTGATGCCGTTCTGGAGCGCGACATCGACGTACAGGACGAGGCCGTGTCTCTCGATCGTATCAACCAAGTGCTGGAGCCGGTGAAGCGCCTGCGACTCATCATTCTTGACGCCTGCCGTGACAATCCATTTGCGCGCTCGATGCGGCGCACGATTGCCACGCGCTCGGTGCGCAGTGGCTACGGCGAGCTCGATGAGCGGTCGCTGCCGCCAAATACGCTCGTCGCCTACGCGCAGAGGGCAGGCTCCACGGCCGAGGACGGGGTGGGCAGCAACAACAGTCCCTACACGACAGCGCTCATCAAGCATTTGCCGACGCCGGGGCTGGACATCGAGCTGGCCTTGCGTCGCGTGCGCGACGAAGTGTTGCGGGCGACGAAGAACAAGCAGGAGCCGTTCAAGTATGGCTCGCTCGGCGGGGCGGAGATTGCTCTTATTGCGAAGCCCGCTGAAGCGGAGTTGCCGAAGAAGATGGAGCCGACTGCATCTAGTCCGCTAGGCCAGGCCGCAGCGGAGTGGAACACGCTGCGCACCAACACTGACTTCGCCGAGCTTGAGGCTTTCGCCAGGCGCCATCAGGGGACCTATTTCGCAGATTTGGCGCGGGCGAGGATTGATGAGTTGAAGAAGCAGCAAGTTGCGATGGTCAAACCGGAGACAGGGCAGGACGCAAAGCGACCGGAGGCTGTCGAGCAAAAGGTCGCGCTGGCTGAGACGCCGGTGCCAAAGGTACTGTCGCCAACGCCTGCGGGCGGCGCACGGCCGGGCCAGTCCACCACTCCCACCCCTACCGCGCTTGTGTTCCAGGCTCATGCCGACACCGTCCTATGTGTCGCGTTCAGCCCGGACGGGAAGACTTTGGCAAGCGGCAGCACCGACACCACGGTCCGCTTCATAGATCCCCTCAACGCTAACGCGAAGGGCGCCCCAATCACCGGTCACACCGGTCCGGTCAGCGCGGTGAGGTTCAGCCCGGACGGCGGGATGCTGGCGACCGCCGGTTCCGGTGGTGACGAACGGACGGTCCGGCTGTGGAATGTCGGCGACCACGGGGTGATCGGCAGGCTCACCGGTCATCTCGACTCGGTGAAGGACGTGGTGTTCAGCCCGGACGGCACGATGCTGGCCACGGCGAGCGCTGACGCCACGGTTCGGTTGTGGAGTTTAAGGTCGCGCAGGCAGATCGCCTCCCTTAGCGGGCACGGAGGGCCGGTTAGGGCGGTCGCGTTCAGCCCGGACGGGAAGCTTCTCGCCAGCGCGAGCGCCGACGGCACGGTGCGGCTCTGGGACGTGGAGCGCCACGCGCCGATTGCCAACCTCCGGGCCCCAGACGAGGTCAACGCCGTGGCGTTCAGTCCGGACGGCAAGCTCCTGGCGAGCGGCGGCCGGGAGAACACGGTGCGACTGTGGGATGTCGACGCTCGCCGGGCAAAGGGTGCGATAGACATCGTTTCTTCCACTTCCGGATGGGTCAGGAGCCTGGCCTTCAGCCCCGACGGTCGGGCCTTGGCCGCCGGGAGCGTCGACAACCGGATTCGGATCTGGGACGCTTCTAGCGGCGTTCTCCTCGTCGAGCTCACAGGGCATGGCAACAGCGTCAACGGCATCGCCTTCCGCCAAGGCCCCGGCCCCGAACTGTTGCTCGCCAGCGCCGGAGACCGCACGGTCCGGCTTTGGAACCTGACCGGCCGCCTTCCGTAAGGCGATGCGGATTGTTCAGGTTATCCACGGCCAGCAAGTTAAAATGTTTATGACACCGCCGCTCGATTAGCGGGTCCATCGCGGCAATCCTGCTATATAAGGTCGCCTGTGATGGTGCGACGAACGGGAACGGGTGTAGTGACCGACGACGTCATTCAATATCTCAAAGGACAGCACGAGACGATCCTTGAGCGGCTGAAAGCGGTGCTGCGCATGCCAAGCGTCAGCACCGATCCGGTCTATGGCGAGGGCATGGCCGCAACCCGCGAGCATTTCTTGCAGCGGCTCCAAGACATGGGACTCGACGACGTCCGGTTGCTCGATGGCGGCGGTCATCCGGCTTTGTATGGCGCCTGGACAGGCGCCCCAGGTGCACCGACGTTCATCATCTACGGGCACTACGACGTGCAGCCACCTGACCCGCTTGAGTTGTGGCATACCCCGCCGTTCGAGCCCACCATTCGCGACGGCCGCCTCTATGCGCGTGGCGCGTCCGATGTGAAAGGCTCCACAACCATCGCCATCGAAGCTGTGGCCGCGTTCCTGGCGGTGACCAAGCGCTGCCCGGTGAACGTGAAGTTCTTCCTGGAGGGCGAGGAGGAGATCGGCAGCCCAAGCCTGCGCAAGATTGTCGAGCAGCATCGCGATCTGCTGGCAGCCGACGCGATGATCTCCGCCGACGGCGGGCGCAGCAGCACCGACGTGCCCACGGTCAGCGTCGGCAACCGTGGCATCGCAAGCCTCGAGATGAAGGTGCGCACGGCCGGTAAGGATGTGCACTCTGGCCGCTATGGCGGCGCCATCCGCAATGCTCTGCACGAACTGGCGGCGTTGATGGTTACGCTGCACGATGCCGAAGGTCGCATCACCGTGCCCGCGTTCATGGCAGAGGTGCCGAGGCTGACTGCCCAGCAGCGTCAGGACACAGCAGCGCTACCATTCGATCAGGCGGCGTTTTACGCGGACGTCGGCGGGAGCTCCTACGGTGATTCGGTTTACACGGTTCGGGAGCGCCTGACGCTGCAACCGACCATCGAGATAAACGGCATGTGGGGCGGCTACACCGGACCTGGTAGCAAGACCGTGATCCCATGTGAGGCGCAGGCCAAGATCACCATGCGGCTCGTGCCGAGCCAGGATCCAAACAAGGCGGCGCTGGCCGTGCGGCGTCACCTGGAGGCCCAGTGTCAGCCGGGCGTCACCTTGGCCTTCTCCGAGATCAGCGGTGGTTCACCGGCCTTCTCGCTGGCGCCGGACCATCCACTGCTGGCGGCAGCTATGGCCGTCGTCGAGCGTACGACAGGTCGCCGACCGATTGCGACGCGGGCCGGCGGCACGCTGCCGATCACCTCGATCTTCAAGGAGATGCTCGGGCTCGACACTTTGGCCTTCGGTTTCGCGATGCCGGACGAGGATGTGCATGCGCCCAACGAGTTCTTCCGCATCTCCTCTCTGCACGATGGGCTCATCGCGTGGCCGCTGCTGCTAGCGCAGCTTGCCCGCTATAAGCCTGGTGACTTCCACAGGAGCGCGTAGCTGGCATGCCGCGTTCGATGCAAGCATTGTAGGAGTAATGGTGCATGGGCAAGCTCGAAGGGAAGGTCGCGCTCGTTACAGGATCCGGGCGCAATATCGGTCGAGCGACCGTGCTGAAGCTGGCCCGCGAAGGCGCGCATGTCGTGGTCAACGCGCGTTCCAATCAGCAGGAGGCTGAGGCCGTCGCGCGTGAGGCCCGAGATCTTGGTGTCAGAGCGGTCCCTGTACTCGCCGACGTCGGCAAAAAGACAGAGGTTGAGGCGCTGGCCGCCAGCGCGCTGTCCGAGTTTGGTCGCGTCGACATCCTGATCAATAATGCCGCGATCCGGCCGCACAAGCCGTTCACTGAAACAACTGATGCGGATTGGGAGTTGATCCGGAGCGTGGTTCTTGATGGTCCGCTCTACCTGACGCGGGCGCTGATCGAGCCGATGGTCAAGGATCGCTACGGGCGCATTCTGTTCTTCGTCGGCGACGGCTCAATTTCCGCTCGCGGCAGTGGCCGCACGCATTTGTCCGCGGCGAAGATGGGGCTAATTGGCATGGCGCGCGGGCTTGCCTCGGAATTCGCCCGCCACAACATCCGGGTTAATGTGGTTTCGCCCGGCAGCATCGATACACGGCGCGACAATCCAGAATGGTATCAGGGTCAGCTGCCGAACGCCGCCGGCATCCCGCTCGGCCGGCAAGGCAGCGTCGACGAGATTGCTACGACCTGCCTGTTCCTAGTCAGTGAGGATGCTGGCTTCATCACCGGACAGACGATCCACGTCAATGGCGGCGCACACTATTACTGATTTGCAACCTGAAAGCGATGAGTGGCTGCCGTCGCCGCGCAGGTCGATACGGATCCACTGTTGCGCGCATCAGTTGGCCGAGTACCCGCGCCAACGTATCAGTAGGTCCGCCGGCTGCGAAGGGCACATTCAAGGCAATAGAGCGATCGGGAAATCCGGTTGATGCGGGTTCAATCGGCGCGAATATTGCCAGCATTGTTAGGGCGATGGCTAATGGCCAAGTTGCCGGGTCTACGAACCATTGCCTCGGCGTCAGCCTTCAGTTTGCGGCAATGCCCGCGCCAGCGCGAATTTTCGGAGCGCATAGGTTCGCGCGGGATCAAGCTCCAGGAGGATTCGGATCACTCCGGCGTCTCCTGGTGGTAGATGACGCGGGTCAGGATGTTATCCGTCATAGCGCAAGCGCATTGTGGTATCATTTTGGTCTACCTTCGCGGAGAAGTGGCCATGAGGGCACTTGAGATTTTCGCGATCTACGTGACGCCCTTTTTGATCCTTGCAGTGGTTGTAAAGCTCTTGATGAGGCGGCATGCTGTCGATCTGACTGACGTACAGTCGCAGGCTGGAGCGAACCGCCGACCGCGCAAAGTTTTTCTTTTGGGCGCTTGGCGAACCGAAAAATAAGCCGCCTTGTTATCCGGAGCGAGCGCGGAGAGCACGCCGACGATGGTGTCCTCACCCGGACTGATCTTGGCCCCAACGAACCAAAGTCTGCAGGGCGGCCGTCATTGCTTCCTCCCCTCGATGGTGCTGCCGATCTGCTCGCCGCTGTAGGCAAACCAAACGGTAGGTGGATGCCGCACGCACCAACACCCTCGTGCTGGAGGCGGCCACCGCCGACGCGCACTCGCGCGTGACGGCGCCGGCCGTGACGCCTCCAACGTGCTGGCTATGATGATGGTCCAACGATGACCGGTACGATACGGACACGGCCCGGACCCAGACGTGCTCATGACGCAGCTTGGACTTGCCAGGGGGCCACAAATGACTTGGACCGTCGTGATCTCTGGTGCGCGCCGGGCGAAAAACGCAACGAGAAAGTGATTGGACGGTGCTTCGGGACCTGTTCGCGACTCGGTCGGCGGTTTTGGCCGTTTGTTCCCGTTTTGGCCGATTGGGTTCGGCGCGAACTATGCTAAAAGCCGATGTTTCAAGGCCGGTCCCGTAGCTCAGCTGGATAGAGCATCTGCCTTCTAAGCAGAGGGTCGCAGGTTCGAGTCCTGCCGGGATCGCCAGGATATTTTCGACTAATTGAAATCATTGGCTTTTCGTCTCGCTTTGGCTAACCGGGGTTACAGGTTGGCCAGTTCCCGTTCTTGAAATGAGCCGCGCGCCGGCATTCCTTGCGAGCTTGATGCGGTCGGCTTCCTCGACGTAGCGCTGTGCCTCGCCGATCGTCTTCCAACCGAACCACGCCATCAGTTCAGCGGCAGTTGCGCCGTTCAATGCATGATGGACGGCAGCGGCTTTGCGCAATCCGTGTGCGGTACAATGCTTCAAGCCGGCTTCATTGCATCGTTGACGGAACCACATGCCGAAGCTTGCCGCCGTGAATGGTTTGCCCCGCGCAGTGAGGAGATACGTCAATTCCGTCGTCGGATGCAGTGCGATTTCGGCAAGCAGTTCGGGCAGTAATGGAATGTCGAATTGCACGCCGGTCTTTTGCCGGCGCATCGAAAGCGTGCCGTTCCTGACGTGCTGTCGCCCCATACGAACCACGTCGGCGCGCGCATGTCCGGTCTGTAGCATCAATTCCAAAGCCAGCCGCGCCTTGGTCCCCGGCGCATGTCGTTGGCGGTATTGTTCGACCTCGTCCACAGCCCAAGTGTGGTGGCCGTTGCTCTTCTTGATCTTCGCCATTTCAATGTTGGCGAGCGGATCATTTGTGATCATGCCGTGGCTGCGGCAATACTTAAGAAAGCCGAGCATCGCCTTCTTGAAATTGCGTTGTGCCGCCGGGGTCTTCTTGTCAATGATGTGTTGCATGACATCGGCGGGGATCGGCATCGGTCGGTGACCGTGCTCGGCGCGGAAACGTTCGAGGATGGCACGTCGGTTTTGTTGTGTGAGCTTCGCCAGGTCGGTGAAGGTGCGCGATTGGTAATAGGCGACAAGCGCGGCGCTGACTGTGCCTGCCACCGTGCGCTTGGCTCCGATCTCCCGTTTGCCCCAGTCGGCGTCGAGCGCGGCCTGATAGGCGCGCATGAATGGCTCCGACCACGGCAGGCCAGGCAGCGGCACTTTCTTGTGGCCGGGCCGGCGCAGGTAGAAGCGCGGCTTCCCGTGGCGATCAATAAAGCCGTGCGTGTATTTCGGTCTTCGCGTCCTCATTTCAGCAAAACCTCGCCAAGATGGCGGCATGGGCGAGGTACACACCGAAGTGAGGTCGTTGCACGGGAAATAACGGATTGCGCCCCTATCAAGCGGGAGCTAGGCTTTCGCACAGGTATGGGGAAGGTGTGGGCAATGGCCGTTACCCGGCAGCCGAGGAATTGCGTCGACCGCATTCGGTGCCCTGACATCGATCGCCTACCTGGAGAGGTCGTGGCTTTGCTGCACAATAGCCTCGTGCACATCGTGCGGATGCGCAGAGGCATAGAGGCGACGGGTAGGCAGGTGCAGCGCTCGAAGGAAGCTGCCTGGGGTTCAATATTCCTCCTGGCGGAGTTGCGCAGGCGCGGGTTTTAGATCGCGCCGCTTTGCAGGGATCAACGCTGCTCCATCTCAGCGATTTCGCGCTCCAGGATAGCGACGTGCCGGCGTAGCTCCTTGGCGATACCTGGACGCACATCGGGTGCCTCCAGGCACTCAAGGGCGCGGGCTAACTCTTGCCGCAATGTCCACCGGCGGACGCCACGCTGCAAAAATTGCGGCAGCAAGGGCGTCGACCTTCAGCATCCGAGCGCGCGGCCCAAGATATAACGCTGGTTTCATGCATGAGCGGAAGATAGGCTGGACTAGAGCGCTCGCCGTCCAATTTGTCTGCGCGAGTGTGCCGGCGCGCCATTTTGGCAGTGGCGTCCGCTCGATCAAATCGGCTTCCAATGCGTCGGGTGGATAATAGTGTCCCATCCGCCGCTGCTGTGCCTGTGCTCGTCGATCTTCTCCCCCGGCAGGCCATAACCGTAGTCGACATAGAGCACCCAGGCCTCGGGCGCGGTCGGGCTGAAATTGGGCCGCTCGAATGCTGCAACGCAGATGCGCGTGCCCTCGCGCACTATTACCTTGGTGCCGTCGCGTGGGGCGGTAGAGATAGGTTGCCAGGTATCGCTCACTTCAGCACCACCACCAGCCACAATGCCATATAGCTGAAAGGCTATCACGGCCAGGATCAGCACGTGAATGCTCGTGCGGTGGTCCCTTCAAGTCATGGAAACGGGTTTGCCCGGAATGCGGCGGGCCCGGTCGGGTCCGCCGATCCGGCGCGAGCAGTTCCTGAAGTGGATGAAGGTGCGGAGCGTGCACCCAGTGTCCGGCGTGCCAGCCTTCCCATCGAAGTAAATGGAACGCATGAGGCCATGATGCTTTACGGAAAGAATGGCAGGAGCCCTGAGCGATTAGCGGCCCGAAGTTTCAATACTTCCACCACCTCCGGGTGTATTTCATCAGGCTGAGATTGCAGAAGTGACAAATCGTCGTCTTGTCGCTCTAGTTCCCGTTGCATGAGGGGATGCTTATCAATTATTTTGGTGTCCAAATGAAAAGGATGTGGCGCATAAGTGCGTTGGAGAAATAGATGAACGCTGTCGCGGGCA
>DATFXD010000314.1:0-4306 GCA_035258605.1 Hyphomicrobiaceae bacterium
TCGGGCTTACGGTCACCATCGTGCCTCTCTACAAGGCGCGCTTGCGTTTGGCCCGCTGTGCCCACAGCGCCCGCCCGCCTGCAACAAAGACTGCCGGGTGTTAGCCATGGGTTCGGCGCCCCGGGCCCGAAACGTGCCGCGCACCGCCGCGCCATCACTAGGGCTGCGGTGGATGTCCGCAGCCTCCGCAAGCAGCGGACTTCGGTGCAACCATCGATCCATCTCAAGCCGCGTCATTCTGAGCTCGCAGGTGTCGGCACCTTCGCTACCGCCAGATCATAGGCGGCAACGACGCGGTCGTCTTCACTGCTGACTTGCCGTCATTGCCGGTCGCCGCCACGGTTTCCAGCACAGGGGTTGGCGGAAAGCTGACCGAAAGCAGACGGTTAGGCGTCGGCGGGCAGAGCACGACAGCGCGCCCTTGCCTGGAGCGGCGAGTCCGGCCGACGAGCTCAAAAACCTTTTGGGGCTAAAGACCGCACTGCGCGCAGGTTGATTGTACCCCTTTTGCTCATACTCAATGCGAGGCAGTGTCGTCCAGCCGGCGGAGCCACTGCCACGCGCCCAGACGCGGGGCCCTGTTGGCACCAGCGCGGCGGCAGATGGAGCAAGCCCAAACAGCGGCAGCACACGGGGGTCCGCAATCGCACCCACGCCCGAGAGTGTGTGCAGGCACTGGATGCGATGCGGCGCTTGCATGCTATGATTCGAGACCTATCGATGCCAATGCGACCGTTCGCATTCACAGCTGCCCGTCAGATGAGGAACCACAACCATGTTGCTGCCTCGGTACTGCCTGATGATTTCGACCGCTCTATTGTTACTGTGCCAGGTCCACCCTGCCCCTGCCCAAGAAGCAAAGGTCACCCCGCTGGCGGCAAAACCACTTCCCGGGTTTTCAGGCGGCGAAAAGGAAGGTGCCATGTTTCTGGTCGAATATCCGCCAGGGGCATCTTCGATGCAGCACCGTCACGATGCCCACGTTTTCGTCTATGTGGTTCAAGGTTCGGTCGTCATGCAGGTCAAAGGCGGACCAGAACTCACCTTGAAGGCCGGAGAAACTTTCTATGAAAATCCGGATGACGTTCACGTCGTTTCCAAGAACGCCAGCGCCACCGAACCGGCCAAATTCATCGCGTTCTTTGTCAAGACCAAGGGGGCACCCGTCGTCACGCCAGTAAAGTGACACAGCCTTTGGGTCGGTGCACATCCAAACCGGACCCTCTCCGGTCAAGCGCGGTTTGAGCGCCGTCAGCGTCCTGGTCCGCGTCGCTCGTCGGTGACAGAGCACGCCTGTCGTCACCGGCGAGCCCAGGATCCTTGGCGGGCGATGACGACGGCGCACGCCGTTGGCGATTGCACCAAGTACCCTTGTATGCGACGCTCTGTAGCGTTACGCCACGTCATATGTCGAAAGAGAACACAATGGATGAGAGCCTGCCCGTACTTGGTGACCTCGAGCGGGACGTGATGCAGTTGGTTTGGGCCCATGGCCCCGTGACGGCCGAGGCGGTGCGCGAAGGCTTAAAGCGTCCCCTCAAGGAATCCACGGTGCGTACCGTGCTGCGCCGACTGGAGGATAAGGGCTACACCACCCACACGGTGGACGGCCGCACCTACGTCTACCAGGCGGCCGAACCGCGCGCACGGGTGGCAGCCAAGGCCGTCAAACGCATCGTCGACTGGTTCTGTAATGGCTCTGTCGAAGAGGTCCTGGTCGGCATGGTCGACACCGCGATGCTGGATCAGCGGCAATTGCGAATGCTGGCAGACAAAGTGGCCAAGGCGAAGGGAGGAAAGAAGTGATGTTAGCGCTTCTGGGCGAATCCGCGCTGCGCTCCCTGCTGCTCGGCGTCGCTGTGTGGATCGGCTTGAAGGTGCTGCGCGTCAAAAATCCGCACGTGCACATGATGTCGTGGACCCTGGTGCTGCTGGCCTCCTTGTCCATGCCACTGCTGACGCACTGGGTTACAATGACCATTCCGGCGAACCCGTTGCCAGTGCAGAGCCTGGAAATGGCGCTCACATCCCAGAACCTGCCGCCGGAACCGCTCAACTCTGTGCAAGCCGCGCAGGCATCGACGCCGGGCGGCGACGCGGCCAAAGCAGGGTCCCGCGCCATCAACTGGTGGGCGGTGGCAACGGTGGCATATGCTGCCGTTGCTGGCGTGCTGCTGCTGAGGCTGGCGATCGGCCTCTACCTGACCTGGCGACTGGCCCGCGCCGCGCAGCCGATTCGCGAACGCTGGGCGTTAGGCCTCAACGTGTGCGCAAGCGACATCGTCGGCGTGCCAGTTACCTTCGGTTCGACCATTCTTCTTCCGTCGGAATGTACGGATTGGGATGGGCGCACGCGTCGAGCCGTTCTGTCCCATGAGAGCGCGCACGTCGCCAACCGCGATTTCTATGTCCTGCTGCTGGCGTCGCTCAATCGCGCCGTGTTCTGGTTCAGCCCGTTTGCCTGGTGGCAGCTGCTGCGGTTGGCTGAGCTCGCAGAAATCACCAGCGATGACGCCGCAATCGAAGGCGTCGACAATAGGCTGTCTTACGCGGAGATCCTGCTCGAGCTGGCCGGCAATGTGCACCTGGCACCGGCGGGCCTCGCCATGGCTAGGGCGTCCACTGTCCGCCGGCGGGTGGAACGCATTTTGGCTGCAACCGAAACCCATGCCACCATCGGCTGGCGCAAGCGAGTGGGGATTGCGGCGACCATCTCGCCGTTCATCGTGCTGTCTGCGGTAACCATTGCCTACGGCACGGCCTCTGGCACGGCAGCCACCAAGCCGGGGTCGGAGCCCCCAGCCGCGAGCGGCATCGCGCCGGCTCTGACCAGCGTCGATGCCCGGCTGTTTGATGATTACACCGGCTTTTATCTGATCAATCCGGGGTCGATCTTTGCCGTTAGCCGGGAAGGCAATGGCCTGTTCGGGCAAATGACCGGGCAGCGCAGGTTGCCGATTTTTCCCGATGCGGATGGCAGGTTTTCTTATGCGGCCGCCAGCGGCCAGATCGCCTTCGCCTTTGCGCTCGACGGTGACCAGCGCCCCCCCAAGCCGGTCTTGCACCTGCGCGGCGGCGATTTGCGGGCGCCTCGGATCGCCAGCGCATCGCAAAAGCATGAGGTTGAGAGCATCGATCCGGCGCGCCTCGACAGCTATGTTGGCTGGTATGAACTGACCCCCAGCCGCTCGCTAACCGTAGTCCGCGAGGGCCAGCGTTTGTTCCTACAGGAAACCGGCCGCCCAAAAGTCGAAGTGGTCGCCCTCGGCGACCAGGATCATTTTGCTGGCGGCGACGAGCTCGTGATTTTCCTGCGTGATGGCTTCTCGAAGGTCACCGAGCTGGTGCTGCAGGAGCCGGCGCTGGGGGCGCGACGCGCGATCCGCGTCAATCTCGACCGGGCCAAGCGCATCGAAGAGGCATTCCTCCGCCGCATCACGCAGGTGCCCGACCGGTTCAAGGATCAAACGCCTGCCCAGGGCGGAAAGGCCGCAATCCTGCGCGGTATCGAGGACATACAGCGGGGCGCTCCCAATTACCAGCGCATGAGCCCACAGTTGGCTGCCAAAATCCAGCGCCAGCTTCCGCAGGTGCAGGCAATGTTGACGGCACTCGGCGCCGTGGAATCGATTTACTTCCGCGGCGTGGGCCCCGGCGGTTACGATATTTACGGGGCCAAGTTTAGCAACGGCTTTGCGGAGTTTCGGCTGCTGTTGGGTGACGACGGCAGGGCGCAAGACGTTATTTTCCGCCCCGACGGCGACGACACGCCGGGCGGCGTGGTGGCATGTTCTGAAGAGCGGACGTTGAAAGCCTCGACCGGCGCGGCGCCGATCCGGCTGTTGCTCTATAATGCCAGCGGCAACGACATCCAGCTGATTGGGTTGGACCGCGACGGCAAGCGCGCGCCACCCCACAGCACCATTGGCGAGGATGCGTCCTCCTCGATCCTGACCTCCGTCGGCAGTCCCTGGGTCATCACCGATGCCTCGGGGCAGTGCGTCGAGATCGTGCTGCCCGGCCAGCGGACGCGCTACCTTAGCGTCGAGGCAGCGCGCGCCGGCAACCGCGAGCGACCAGTGCCGCCGCGCTCTACGCCGATGTCCGGAAGCGAGGAAAGCTTGCGTCAATATATCGAGGCGCTCGGTCGCGGCGAGCCTATCTACCCGTTGATGACGCCAGAAGTGGCGGCGGAGACGCGCCAGCAACTGGCGATGCACCAGGCCATCCTGGCTAAACTCGGCGCGCTGCGATCCATGTCCTTCCGCGGCGTCTCCTCGCTCGGCAGCGATGTCTACATCGCCTA
>DATFXD010000315.1:0-13208 GCA_035258605.1 Hyphomicrobiaceae bacterium
CCCCGCCGGTCTCAGTGGCCCGAGACGGCAGCGGGGCTGAACCCCCTAGTTGAGACAGGGTGCGGGGTAGCTGTCTCAGCCTAGTCCACATGGCCAATCGGCCATATGGTCGACTAGCCTACCTGAGTCAGCGCGCCCCGCCAACTGGAGAGTGGCCGCCGGCCTCGGGTGGGCTTTCGGCGTGACACAGTGCATGGGTAAGGTTGCTTACGAACAATGGGTGGCGAGCCATGAGGGAACGAGCCGGCTGCGAGTTCCGGGGTGCAGTCCTGATCGCCGACGACCACCAGGTGTTTCGCATCGGCCTGGCGCAACTGTTGCGCCGCTATCTCAAGGTGCGCCGGTTCCTGGAGGCGGGGTGCTTTGCCGAGGCGATGGAACACCTACAAAACAACGACTTGGCTCTGGCGATCGTCGATCTGCGCATGCCTGGACTGGCCGGTCCGCAGGGCATTGCGCACATGCGACGATTGCGCCCGGAAACGCAGATCGTGGTGCTCAGCGCCTCGGACTGCCGCGAAGACATCCTGGGAGCGCTGGCGGCGGGGGTTAATGGCTACATCGTCAAGAGCCAGCATACCGAGCAGTTGATCGACCGGCTTCGCTACATCCTGTCGGGTGAGATCTATGTGCCGGCGATTTTGGCCGAGCGCGTCCCGGAGAGCCGCGCCGCCGCAGACGCGGTTGCCGCCCAACCGATGCAGAGCCTGTCGGCGCGCCAACGCCAGGTGCTCAAGGGCCTGGTCGAGGGCAAGTCGAACAAGGAGATCGCCCAGGCGCTCAACGTTGCGGAAGGCACCGTGAAGATGCATCTGCAGGCGCTGTTCCGAGTGCTGGGCGCAACCAACCGCGCCCACGCCGTTGCCATGGGCAAACAGCTGATCGACGCCGACCCGAGATCGCCCTAGCGCGGCGCCCCGCGCGGCAGCCAGATGGCAAACCGTCGGCCGTCCGGCGGCGACACGGTGTGCTCGAAGCCGTGGCCAAGCCGGCGGCACAAGCGGTGAAGCAGCAGCGGACCGATGCCCAGTTCTGCGGCTTGGGCCGTGCCCGCCGGCGCCGACAGTTCAAAGAAAGCGCTCATTTCGCTGGCGGCCTCGCGCCCGCTGCCGCGGAAGCGGATCTCAATGCCGATGGCGTCGCTGCGCCGCTGGCAACCGGCGATGATCTCTTTACCGTTGCCGAATTTGATGGCGTTGAGCAGCAGGCTCCGGGCGGCGATCGCCAACAGCGGCGGATTGCTGCGCACCAGGCCGCGCAGGTTGCGGGTGGTCAGCACGATGCCGCGCTTGGCCGCGACCTTGGCCATCTCCCGCACGGGCGCGGCGAGGACGTCGGCCAGCTGACAGTTGCGCAGCACCGCGCTCTCGATGCCCGCCTCCAGGCGCGACAACTTGGTTAAAAACTCGAGCATGACGTAGAAGGACTTGAGCGAGGTGCCGATGTGGCGCGCCGCGCGCCGCATTTCGCTCGGCGTTGCGGCGGCATCGATGAGCTTGCTCAGCAACAGCGCCGCCTGTACCGGTTGGCGCAAATCGTGTGCCGCCTGCGCCCACAACAGCGCGATTGATGGCTCTTGGTCGAGCTGTTTGACCCCGTTTGGCAACGCCTTGAGCCCTCTTAACGCCTCGGCGTCAGGCCGACTGGCGTTTGCTGGCGGCTTCATCACCCCCCGCGCACGCGCCGGCAAGCTAGTCGTCCGGCGCTGACCGTTCCACCAGATATACAATAACCATCGCCGCCCCTAGCATGATCGGGACTGGGTCGGGGAACGGTCTCAACGTCGGGAACGCCTCCGGCCCAGGTCCCCCCAATGCTTACCCAAGGCTTTGCGGGGTGCGGGGCAGGCCCGGTGAGCGGCGCACCGGGCCAATCCCGGCGGCCGCGCCGCCGGCCGACAGCGCCGCCAGCTTTGTCGCGGGACGCGCGCGCCCCAGACTTTCGACCTGCAACAACCGGCCGGGCAGGCTATGCTGCGCTCGCGCGCGCCAAAGCGCCGGCCCCACCATTACGGGCGCCGGTCGCGCGGGGGTCCTTGATGCAATCGCAACTTTCTCAATTTGAGCGCCACCAGCTCGACGTCATCGCCCGCGTGACCCCGCACGCGATGGCGGGCCATCTGGTGAACAGCACCGTGCTTGCCGTTGCGGTTGCCGACTCGGTGCCAAGGACGCAGCTCATCATTTGGTGCCTTTATTCCTACCTGATCGGTCTGTTGCTCATCTATCGGCACTGGCGCGGGCGCGATAAAATCCCGCGCAGTTTCGCGCGCGCGGCAAAGCGGGCCACGATCTACGCCCTGCTGCTGGCGCTGCCGTGGGGCAGCATGGCCACCCTTTACCTCGGACGGCTGCCGCACAATCAAGAGTTGGTGGTGGTGGCGCTGGTGGTCGGCATGGCCGCCAGCGGCACCGTGCTGTTGTCGGCGCTGCCGGCGGCGGCGTTCGCCTACATGTCGGGCATCCTCGCCCCCGCGGCCGTGAAGTGTCTGTTGCTGCTCAACCAAACCGGCTATCTGCTGCTCGGCGTTTTGGCGGTCAGCTACTGGTGGTTCCTGGCGGCGCTGATAACCAAGGTGACGCGCGAGATCCAAGAACGCAAAGAGGCCGATGTCGCGCTTAATGAGAGCGAGGCCCGGCTGCAGGAAGCGTTGACGGCCGGTCACGTGGTGGCCTTCACCTGGGATCCCAAGACCAGGCAATCGCGACGCAGCCACAACGCGCCGCAGCTGTTGGGGTCTGTGGCTGAGGACGGCAGCGAGCGCGGCAATGACTTTCTGGCACGCGTGCACCGCGAGGATCGTTCCTGCTTGGCCGCGCAAGTCACCCGCCTCACGCCCGACAACCCGTCCTATCTGGCCTCGTTTCGCTTCTCCCGGCCGGACGGGCAGGAAATGTGGCTGGAGGAGACGGGCAAGGCCGAGTTCGGCGACGACGGGCACTATCTGCGGCTCAAAGGCCTGACCCGGGACATCACCGAGCGCAAGCGTGCGGAGGAACGCCAGCGCCTCCTCATTCGCGAGCTCGATCACCGGGTCAAGAATGCGCTGGCATCGGTTGCCACCGTCGCCCAGCGCACGCGCGAGGGCAGCGGCTCGATGGACGAGTTCTTGCTGATGTTCGATGGCCGCATCCAATCGATGGCCAATGCTCACGCGCTGCTCAGCCGCAACCATTGGCACGGCGTCCACCTGGCCGACATCGTTGACAGCGAGCTGGCGCCCTACGTTGGCGCCGGCAGCGTCGCCGTCGGCGGACCGGACGTGCTGCTCACGGCGGAAGCCACCCAGCCGATCGCCATCGTCCTGCACGAGCTCGTGACCAACGCCGCCAAGTATGGTGCGCTTACCGTCCCGCAAGGGCGGGTTGCGCTCTATTGGCAACTGGGCGAAGAGCGTGGCCAGACGCGTCTGCTGCTGGAATGGATCGAGAGCGGTGGTCCGCCGTGCCGGCTGCCGATCGAGCCCGGCTACGGCACCCGCACCATCCGCAGTCTCATTCCCTACGAGCTCGCCGGCACCGTTGAGCTGGCGTTCGAGGCGACCGGCGCGCGTTGTAGGATCGTGTTGCCCTCCAACTGCCTCGGCCGCCCCCAGGAAGCGCCCGCCGACCCACTCACCGCCGCGGTAGACGATCGGCTATCCGCCGCAAGGTCGTGATCAGCGCGGTGGCGGTGAACGGCTTGTGCAGAATAGGCGCGAACTGCCGCAATGATCGCGGCAGGTCGGCGTAGCCGGAGATGACGATCACCTCGATCTGTTGCCGGTTCAGCCAATCGAGCAGGCCATAGGCCATTTCGCCTTTGAGATTGACGTCGACGATGGCAAGGCTCGGGCGCGCATCGGCGGCCAACGCCTGCGCCTCGGCCACGGTCGCCACCGGACCGCTGACGATCACGCCCAGCTTCTCGAGCAGCAGCTTCAAGGCGTCGGCGACTTGCCAGCTGTCCTCCACTAACAGCACGCGCAGGCCCTCGAGCGATGCGTTCGGGCTGTGCTGAGCCTCGCCTTCGGGTGAGCGCATGCCGAGGATCCCCGATCGGAGCAACGGTGAGGCGGCCATTGCGAACCGCCTTTGCAAGCCTGGAAGCTAGCACGCCGAAAGCAGCGGTGGCCCGGAACAACTGCTTTTCTCTCTCCCCCACAGTGGGGATGCGCGGCGCGGCGGCGACGCACCACCTCAGCCGCGCACCGACCGCCCTCGTCCTGCTGCCCCCCGGGGCGGAGGTGCGGCGCCCCAGGCGCCCGATCCAAGGTGAGGCAAAGCCCAATGCGCAACATCCGTCGAGACGTGGCTCAGGTTGCGCGGTTGGCGCTACCCTACTTTCGCTCCGAGGAGCGCTGGGCCGGCGGCCGCCTGTTGGCGGCGATTTTCGCCATCGAGCTGGCACAGGTGGGGATCGCCGTGCTGCTCAATGCCTGGCACGCGCGCTTTTACGATGCCCTGCAGCACAAAGATACCGCCGCCTTCGGCCACGAGCTCCTCACGTTCGTGGCGCTGGCGGCGGGCTTCATCCTGCTTGCCGTCTATCAGCTTTACCTGAGCCAAGGCCTGCAAATTCGCTGGCGGCAGTGGCTGACCGGCAGGCTGATCAGCGCCTGGCTCGCCGATTCGACCCAGTATCGCTTGCAGCTCGCACCGGCCGGGATCGACAATCCCGACCAGCGCATTGCCGAGGACGTCAAGCAGTTCGTGGCCTACACCTTGTCGCTGATGACCGGCCTGCTCGGTGCGGTGCTGACGCTCGCGTCCTTCATGCTGATCCTGTGGCGGCTGTCGGATGCGGCACCGTTCAGCGTTTTTGGCTGGGCCATGGCCATCCCCGGCTACATGGTGTGGTTGGCCTTCGCCTATGCCATGGCCGGCACTTGGTTGGCGCACCGGATCGGCAAGCCGCTGGTCGGGCTCGATATCGAGCAGCAGCGGCGTGAGGCGGACCTGCGCCGGGACCTGCTGTGCGTTCGCGAGCACGCCGAGCAGATCGCACTCTTGAAGGGCGAGACCGCCGAATACGCCCGGCTGATGACGCGGTTCCATTGGGTCCGGCAGAACTGGACCCAGATCATGGCTCGGCAAAAGCGGCTCACGTTTTTCACCGCCGGCTATGGCCAGGTGCAGGCTGTGGTGCCGATCCTGGCGGCCGGGCCGGCCTATTTTGCGGGCGCCATCGGCCTTGGCGGCCTGATGCAGACGGCATCGGCCTTTGGCCGTGTCGAGGGAGCGCTGTCGTTCTTCATCAAAGCCTATCCGCAACTCGCCGAGTGGAAGGCGGTGATGGAGCGCCTCGACGGTTTCGAGCGCCAAACGGCGGCCACCGGCAGCCGGCGCACCAAGCTCGATGTCGTCGCCTGCGAGGCGCAAGGTCCGATCAGGGCCGCCGATCTGAAGCTGGCGAAACCGGACAGCTCACCGCTTATCAGCATCGCCAACCTCGAGCTTGCCGCCGGCGAGATGACGTTGCTGAGCGGCCCGTCCGGCCTCGGCAAATCCACCCTGTTGCGGGCGCTGGCAGGCATCTGGCCGAACGTCGAGGGTCGGCTCGAAATCCCCGCCGACATCCGCGCCATGGTGCTGCCACAGCGGCCGTACCTGCCGCACGGCTCGCTGCGGGCCGCGATCATGTACCCCTACGCCGCCACGCCCTGCCAGGACCGGCGTCTGGTGCGGCTGATGAGCGAGGTTGGCCTGTCGGCGCTGGCACCTCGCCTCGATGAGGAGGCCAACTGGCAGCAGCGGCTCTCGCTCGGCGAGCAGCAACGGTTGACGATGGTGCGGGCCATGCTGTTTGCCCCCGATTGGCTGTTCCTCGACGAGGCCACGGCTTCGCTCGATGAGGCCGCCGAGGCCCTCGTCTACGCGCGCTTGCGCCAGGAATTGCCGCGCGCCAGCATCGTCTCGATCGGCCACCGATCAACCTTGCGCCCGCTGCATGACCGCATCATCGAGATCCGGCGCGAGGAGGCCGCAGGCCCGGCAAGGCTGCGCCACCAGCCGCGCCTCGAAGCCCGCAAATCAGCCTGAGCAAGGGCAACAAGCCCGGTTGGCCGCGATCAGGCCGCCGGCTACTTGTCGCGCGCCGCCCGCATCAGCTTGCCGGCGACGCGTCCCAGGCGATAGCCGATGCCGGCAGCGGTATCGGCGCGGGTGCCGACCCTGACCACGAGATCCGACCTCTCGGTTTTGAGATCACGCAGCTGTTCGGCGGAGAGTGGGGTGGCGGCCTTCTCCAAAATCACCCCGAACACTTGCACCCCCGCCTTGTTGACACGCAAGACGAGATCATTGCCCAACAGTTGATAGGCGATCTCAAGATCGGTGCCCTCGAGCAGTCGACGCCCGGGGATTGGTTCGCCGTCGCCGTCGAGTATGGTGTCGGGCATCACACGTCACTCCTCTGTCGCCCCGGCAGGCAAGGGGATTTCGGCGGGGCGCGCGCGGCGGCCTGCTGGCGCCGGCCGCGGCAAGTCTACCAAACCCTGCTGACGGCGACAGCGGATCGCCGATGCTCCCCCGGATGCTTGAGCGGTGCGCAGGCCAAGGCCGCCGCAATGACTGAGCGCAGGGCTCTAGCCGCGTCCAAACAGCCGGGCGAATAGACCGGCGCGCACCCGCGCCCGCTGCAGGTTGCCGTTCTGGTCCTGCACCACGAGCTCGGTCCGCCGCTTGTGCGCAAGCATCCGCCCGACGCGTTCGGCCTCGTTTCGCGTCCGATAATGTCCGAACTCTCGCCCGCCTTCCTCGTTCACGATCCAATCGTCGCTTGCCTTAGGATGCACGCGAATTGCTGCCTTCGCCATCTATCAAGCCTCCTTAAGGGCACCGGTGCCAGCGGTTTGGCGCTTTTTTTTGCGGGCTCGTTTACTCAAACAATGGTTCGACACTTTGACCGCACAAGAACCCCACGACCGCTCTCAAGGACGCAACAGAGCCCGGGTTGCGGCTTTGTCCCGGGGCCGGGCCGGTTCTCGAGGTTGCGCCGGCGTTGCCGGCGAGTTCGAGGCTGGTCGGGGTGGGATGGCCTCGCGGAGCATGGGCGCACATCCAAAAGACCGGTTCCAGGCGTGCGGTCAGCAGCACTGGATGATCCGCCAACATCCCAACACCGCTGGGCGCCGGCGCGATCGCCGCTGGGGCCGCATTCCGCCTGGTCTGGGAACCAAAGCAGCGCGCTAAAACCGATCAATGCCCAGGCGGAGATTGTCGCCAGCTTGCGCGATGGCCGAGATCCACGACCCATGCCAATGATTATTCCGCCAGCGCCCTCACGCGCGGGGGGCTGTCGGATCCCGATCGATGGGGCTTGCTGGTGCCGACCCATCGCCCGATGACGTGAGCGCCCAATCGCGATCAGGGTGCGCCCGCCAATGACGATGCCCGCACCCTGCGCGCGATAACGCTTAGAGATGTCCCGAGCCTCCTCGAGACGGCAGCGCCGATCAGGCCAGCGCGCCACCTGAGCTTTCCCCGCCGCCCGGCGCGACCGGCCCGGCAATGGGAGCGCTGAATTTGGGCCCTGCAGGGTCTTTCGAGTAACAGGTTGTTGAATGGATTTGACGAACACATCCAGTGATTTAAACGGCGACCTTCATACATCTTCCAAGATCGGGTACGACCCTGCGCTCCACACGGGTGGACTGGTCGGGGCCAACGTTAATGTGGCACCAGTAGGAGGTCGGTCGATGGTCCGGAAAATCTGGTATAGGCACCTGGCGATAGCCGATCGGCTGATTGTTGAGGCGCGCGAGTGCATCGACAACCAAAAGCAGCAGCTACGCGCCCTCAAGCACGATCAGCAAGATACCGAGGGCGCGGCGGCCACTCTGAAGCTGCTCGAGCAGACCTTGCACTTGATGCATTGGCACCGCGCCACGATTCTTGAGAAAGTTGCCGCCTACAAAGGTTTCGACTTCGGTCCAGCTGTTGACGGCCGCGACAGCGATGTGGCGGAACCGTCCGAGTACCGCCTACAGCCTTGAATGCGCGCCGAGCGGGGCAAGGCACGGATGCCAGCGCCAAAACATCCGGTGAAACCCTGAACTCGTCGACGGATCAGTCCGCATTGTGCGGATGGCGGCAGTCGCCGTAGGTTGCTGCCCTCGAGCGGTAAGGGGCAGCCATGATGACACCCATCAACGATGGCGAAGCGAACCTGGTGCTCATCACACGCCATGACGGTGAACGGCTCTATGACCCACTGCTCAGGCGCTATATCACGGTCGAGGACCTCTACGCCTGGCAGCTGATGGCGGTGCCGATCACAGTGCGCGATGCTGAGAGCGGCGAGGACGTCACCGCGCGGGTCCTCGACGCACCCGACCAGCTGCACTGAAACGAAGGCAGCCAACGCAGAAAGGGCGCGCCAGCCGCGCTTGGCCGCTGCGAGGTTACGCCAGCCGGTCGGCGTTACCTTGGGAAGGGCGGCTTGAGCGCGGCCGAGCCCCCGTTGGCTCTCGGCGCCCGGCATTGATGGCTGGGCGCGCGCGCGCCCCAAGCCTCCACGTCCCCGGTGCGTTGACCGGGTCAACCCCCCGCCCCGGGCCGCTCCCAAGGCGCCCGGGCCTCGGTTATTTACCTCAGTTTGACTTCAGGGTTTTCGCTGATGCCAATACAATGCATCAATCCAGCGACCGTGCATCGGGACACCAGGGAGCACTGCCCACAGCAGGCAGATACCGGTGATGCGAATTTTGATTGCAGATGACCATGAAGTCGTGCGCTCCGGCCTCAGGCGCATCCTCCAGTCGCAACCGAACTGGCAGGTGGTCGCCGAGGCTGCCGACGGCAAGGCGGCCATCGCCAGGGCGACGGAGACGCAGCCCGACATCGCCGTGCTCGACTATTCGTTACCGCGCATCAACGGAGTGGAGGCGACGCGGCAAATTCGCATGCGCCTGCCGAAAACCGAAATTCTGATCTTCACCATGCACGACAGCGAGGTCCTGATCCAGGACCTGCTGAAGGCGGGGGCACGCGGCTATCTGCTCAAATCGGACGCCACGCGCCACCTGATCTCCGCCGTCGAGTCGCTGGCCGCCCACAAGCCGTACTTCACCGCCAAGGTCTCCGAACAGCTGCTCGATACCTACCTGGCGCAGCCGGACAAGGAGGTATCCGTGCTCACGCATCGCGAGCGCGGCGTGGTGCAACTGATCGCCGAGGGCCACACCAACAAGGAAATCGCCAGTATTCTCAATATCAGCCTCAAGACGGTCGAGACCCACCGTAGCGCCATTATGCGCAAGCTTGCGCTCTCCTCCAGCGCCGGCATCGTGCGCTATGCCATCCGCAATCGGCTGGTTGAGGCCTAGCGCCTTTCTGATGCACGTTGAACCGCATCCGGCGTTGCGCAACGAGCGTGATGTTGGTTTGGTCCGGGTCTCCTCGATGAAGACCAAACGCGCTGGATCGAGCCCGACTGGAGGCGCCGCCACAGGCTCCGGCGCCGGGTGAGGTCAGGGCCGTCCTGTTGCCGGGCGTGACACCTGCAGCATTGAGCCGGCATCAGACCGCGGCTGATTTGGCAACCCGCTGCGGTTCCGTTGCGGAGCGGCTCTAGGCACCGGCCACTGCGGCCACCGTTCGCGCCACGCTGGGCTCGCGCCGGATCCGCACCCATTCGGCCGGCACGGTGAGCCGGCAGCGAACACCCTGCTCGGCGAAATTCAGGTTGGCGGTGCCGCCAAGCTCGTAGGGGACGAGGTCGGTGATGACGCTCGAACCGTAGCTAGACTTGCCGTCACCGCTCACCACCGGGCCGCCGACCTCCTGCCAGTCGATGGTCAGCTCTTCGGCCATGGCTTTATTCCGTGGCCAATACCAGCGCACCAAGACGTGGCCTTCGCGCCGGGATAGGGCGCCGTATTTGGCGGCGTTGGTCGTCAATTCGTGCACGACCATGGCAATGGTCTGGCCCGCATCGGCGCTTAGAAGCACATCCGGTCCCCCGAGATCGGTATTGCTCCTGGTGGCGTAGGGTGCAAGCTCGCGACGCAGCAGTTCGGCCAGGGGAATGCCCTGCCAGCGGTGGCCACTCAACAGTTCGTGCGTCAATGCCATCGAACGGATGCGACCGTCGAGGGCCGCCACGAATTGCTGCATCGAGCTGCTGGCGTCCATGGTGTGGGCGGCGACTGCGCTGATGGTCGACAGCAGGTTCTTGACGCGGTGATCAAGCTCGGCAACCAAGATGCGCTGCCGATCCTCGATGCGCTTGCGTTCGGTGACGTCGATATTGACCCCGACCACACGCTTTGGGTTGCCGTACTTGTTGTACAAAATAAGGCTGCGCGACTCGATCCAGCGCAGCGAACCGTCGGCGCGCAAGATGCGATACTCGATCGGATATTCGCCGATGCGCTTGCGGAAGGCATCCTTGCGACGCTCAAGCACCCGCTCGCAGTCCTCCGGGTGCGCGCGCGAACGCCACTCGCTGCGCGTGGTCACCACCGTGCCTTCCGCCAAGCCATGCAGCGCAGCATAGCCCTCGGACACGTGCATCAAATCGGAATCGACCCCATAGGAGTAGCTGCCGACGAGGGCGGCCTTGCCCGCCAGCGACAGCTGCATATTGCGTTCCGCCAGCGCGTCTTCGGCACGTTTGCGGTCGGAAATGTTGCGTGTCAGACCCTTGACGCGCAGCAGCCTGCCGGCCTCGTCGAACTCGGCCTTGCCCGTCTCCTCCAGCCAGACCTCGCAGCCATTGGCACAGCAAAAGCGGAATTTCTGGGTGTAGGATGCGGTGCCCGGGCGAAGCCCGCGGATCGCCGCCTTGAAGGCTTCGCGGTCGTCGTGGTGTACCCGCGACAAGAATTGTGCCGCCGTTGCCGTGCCATGATCGATGATCATGGCGGCGCTGTCGCTGCGCTGCGAATTGCGGGTACGCGCGTTCCATTCGAAGGCCATCACCTGGCCGGCGGCCAAGGCATCCTCCAGCCGGCTTTCACTCTCTCGAAGCACGGCTTCCGTTTTCTTGCGCTCGGTCAGATCGATATTGGCGCCGACGATGCGCCGCGCGGTGCCATCCCGACCGTAATAGATGCGGCTGCGCGACTCGATCCAGCGCTCCTCGCTGTTGGAGCGCACGATTCGGTACTCGCTATAGTGCTCGCTCGACCTGTGCGCCACGGCGCGCTCGAAGTGAGCGTCGAGCCGTGGCAGATCATCGCGGTGGACGCGGGCACGCCAATCGGCACGCGTGGTGTCCAAGGTGTCCTCCGGCAAGCCGTGGATGGTTGCATAGCCCGCCGACACCTGCATCCGCCCCGAGGCGATGTCGTAGACAAAGGTCCCGACCAAACCCACCATGCCGGCTAGCGCCAGCTCTGTGTTGCGTTCGGCCAGCATGGTTTCCGCCTGCTTGCGCTCGCTGATGTCGACCAGCATGTTGACGCCGCCGACCAAGGTGCCGGAGGCATCGAACAGGGGCGTCGGGAAGGGGATGAAGGGAACGCGGGTGCCATTCGGCCGCTCCGCGACCGCTTCCGCACCGCGAACCGGTCGCCGCTCTCGAAGCGCCATTGCCATCTGGCATTGATCGTGCGGCAGCGGTGTGCCGTCGGGTTGGTAAAGCTTCCAGGAGCCGCAGAACTTGGCTTCGCCCAGCTTGGGGCGGAAGCCCCACAAATCCAAAGCCGCGGCATTGTAGTAGGTGATGTGGCCGGCGGCGTCGGTCATGTAGACGGCGGCCGGCAGCGCCTCCAACAGGCCGCGGATTTCACGTTCGCTCCTGGCCAACTTGTGCTCGGCCTGTTTGCGCTGGGTGATGTCGCGCGTGATTCCCAGCCAGCGCACGGGCTGGCCGGCGGGGCCGCGCACAACCGTGCCTTCGACCGCAACCCAGCGCGCAGCCGCGGCCTCGGCGCCGGCATTGGCGGCGAGCCGGTACTCGGCATTGCAGCTGCTGCCCGCACGTATCGCGCTGGTAAAGGCGGCATCGAGGTTGGCCAGGTCGTCGGGATGTACGAAGGGCCGGGCTTCGAGCACGGTCTTGGGCGGGGCGTCGGAATGGTAGCCGTGAATCTGCTGGTCGCGTGCGTCGCTTTCGAAGCGCCCCGACTTGGCATCGATGCTCCAGACGCCGAGTTCGGCACCCTCGAGCGCCAATTGCAGCCGATCGTTGCGATCCTCCAGGATCGCCTCCTTGTGCCGTCGCTCGGCAAACAGCGCGGCGAGCACCAGGGTGCAGGTGGCAAGCGCGAGCAGCGTGGCGCGCGCGGCGTAGGCCCGATCCTGTAAGGTCGGCAGTTCGCCCAGCTCGCCCAGACCAAAGGTCGCCGTCCACACCACCGAAAAACCGAGGATCAATACGGCGGCGGCGGCGAACACCGGACGGCAATGCGCCGCCAGCAGCACCGGCAGCAGCAGCCCGAGGGGCAGCACGGTGTACCAGTAATGGGCCGGGCAGCCAAACGCCACCACGCTGACGATGGCGAGCGCGGCAAGGGTCAACGTCCCCTGCGCCACTTCCCAACCGCCAGGCCGGTCGAGGCTGAGCCCACGGAAGCCGATCAACAGCGGCGCCACCATAACGATGCCCAGCGCATCGGAGGCAAACCAGTTGAGCCAGATGCTGGCAACCGGCGCGCTCGAGCTGTGGAAGAAGATGAACCCCACCGTCGCCACGGCTCCCGACAGCGCCGCGGCGATGGCGGCCGCGGCAAACATGCCAAGCACGCTACGCAGGCTTTCCAACCTGAAGTCCGCACCAAAGTGGTGGGCGATGATGCCTGCCACCAGCAAGGCTTCGCCGGCATTGCACAGGCCGAAGATGAGGCCAGCGATAAAGCTGCGGTCGCTGACGAGGCTTGCCGCCGTGCTTGCGATCACGACAGCGACGCTCACCGGCAGCGCGGCCGCCGGGCCGAGGGCGATGAGCGTTCCCGATGCGATCCCGGCGGCGGGCCAGAATACGGCAACGCCGTCGGGCTTGGTCAACAGTGCCAGGCTGAGCTGAGCGGTGAGGAAGTAGGCGACGGCCATGGCCAGCGCCAGCGCAACCGGCACCCGCCAACCCGTTGTCAGCATCCCGCCGGATGTCGGCGTTGCCTCAGCACCGATCTGCTGCCGCAAGACCTGCATGCGCCCCTCCCTCGACCCACCGTTAGACGCAAAGCCGCTGCCGGCGGCGCATGGGTATGGCCGCCGGAGGTCACCCCGCACATCGGTAGGCATTTCCTCCTTAGGGTGGACATCAGGTGTTCTCCCGATATT
>DATFXD010000316.1:0-12862 GCA_035258605.1 Hyphomicrobiaceae bacterium
GTCACCGCCGTCCAGCCGTCGGGCAGAATTTTAACGTGGGGCTTGCCGAGATTGATCATGGGCTCGATCGTGAACAGCATGCCCGGTTCCAGCACCACCCCATCTCCCGGCTCGCCGTAGTGCAGGATGTTCGGGCGATCATGGAACACCCGCCCGAGCCCATGACCGCAAAAGTCCCGCACCACCCCGCAGCGCTCGCGTTCGGCGTAGCTTTGGATGGCCGCGCCGATGTGGCCGGTGGTATGCCCCGGCTTGACCGCAGCCACGCCACGCATCAGCGCCTCGTAGGTGACGTCGATCAGTCGTTCGGCGCGGCGCGCGATATGGCCGACGGCGAACATGCGGCTGGTATCGCCATGCCAGCCGTTGAGGATAAGGGTGACATCGATGTTGACGATGTCACCTTCCTTAAGCGGCTTGGCATTGGGGATGCCGTGGCAGACCACGTGATTGATCGACGTGCACGTCGCCTTGGGAAAGCCTCGGTAGTGCAATGGCGCGGGGATCGCACCGTGCGCGATGGCAAATTCCACCACCCGGTCGTCGAGTTCCTCGGTCGAAACACCCGGCTCAACATGCGGGACCAGCATATCGAGGGCCTGGGCCGCGAGCTGGCCAGCCTTGCGCATGCCCTCAAAGGCGTCGGCTCCGTGAAGCTTGATCCTCGATTCGCGCAACTGAGAGCGGGACAGGTCGAGATTGTTCATGGATCGAAAAGCTTTTGTCGGCACCACTATGAGATACGCCCTAAATGTAATGAAAAACCTGTCCGACGCAACGTTTGGTCGCGTGCGAGGGTCTGGGTCGGCGGCTTCGGCCCGCTGCCAAGGCACGGGCTGCGCTTAAATTGACGATGCCTCGCCCGGCTTCGATTGCCGCCGCCGCCCGTGCGCGCGGCCAACTTCGGCCCGCCCCCGCATCCTTCTTCCGGCGTTCGCGCTCAAGTCAAAAGCCATTAATGGGCAGTTAATGATTGGCATTCATTGCTTATCACCTAGTAGTAGCGATTCGAATGTGGGCAGCCATTATGGCAACGTGAGAAAGAGAGAGAAAATCCCATGGCGAAGATTACGAAGAGCAAACGCAAGGCAAAGCCGACGCGAACGGCGAAACTGAAACGAGCGGCAACCAAACGCGCCGGCGGCCGCCGCCGCAAGGCCGCCACCGGCCGCACGTCCCGGCGCAAGACGGCGGCGCGGCGGAGAGCGGCCTGAGCTCTCGCCCATTGCATCTGCTTCGGCCGGACCGCCCGCGAGGCGATCCGGCCGAAACTGTTTTGGTGAGCTCGGCGGGCGCCCAATTCGATCGGGCAAAGATTTTAGAATGTGCCGGAGGACTGCGCATCATCTTGAAAGTTTCGCCAACGCGCCGCGCGTTATTCGTCAATGGATACCTGCGCAGCCAGCGACGAAACTCGAAAATTGTGGACTCAGTGCAACATAAAACGTGCAAAAGCGGCTGTGGCCAACCTCGAAATCCCATTCTCTATCAACAAATTATGCGAGTTTGCTCATCATGACGACGTTCGAGCTGATTCGAACAAACAAGAGAGAGGGACTTGCAATGGCTAAGGCAGCAGTAAAGGCGAAGGCGAAAGCCAGAAAAAAGACCGCGGCGAAAAAGCCGGCGGCAAAGAAGCGCAAGGCGCGCCGCTAACCAGCGGGTGAAGCTTTCGGCCCGGTTGGGCAGCCGGGCAAATGGCACATCAGTTTGGGAACAACGATTTCGGGGCCGGAGGCATCCTCCGGCCTTCGATTTTTTCGGGTCGCGCCCTCACTCGGGCAGGTGACAGACCGCCTCGATATTATGACCATCCGGGTCGAGGACGAAGGCGCCGTAATAGTTTTGATGATAATGCGGGCGCAGCCCGGGTGCGCCGTTGTCCTTGCCGCCGGCGTCCAGCGCGGCGCGATGGAAGGCTCTGACCGCGTCCCGGTTTTTGGCGGTGAAGGCGAAATGCACCTGGCCCCTCACCGGTTTGCCGCTGCCGATCCAGAATTGCGGTTTCGCCCCGGCCCCGAAACCGGCGTGGCTGTGACCGCCGGTCTCCTCAGAGGCGACCTCGAGCACCAGATCGTAGCCCAACGCTGCCAGAACCTTGAGGTAGAACCCCTTCGAGCGCATGTAGTCAGAGACCGGGACGCCGACGTGATCCAACATGAAAGCCCACCTGGAATGCTCAACACTGCTCAAGAGCCTATCAGACCCGGCGCTCCAGCATGAGCTTTTTCAATTCGGCAATGGCCTTTGCCGGATTGAGGCTCTTGGGGCAGGCCTTGGTGCAGTTCAAAATCGTGTGGCACCGATACAGTCGGAATGGGTCTTCTAGGTTATCGAGGCGTTCGCCGGTGGCCTCATCGCGGCTGTCGACCACCCAGCGATAAGCCTGCAGCAATGCCGCCGGCCCCAAGTATCGATCCGAATTCCACCAGTAACTTGGGCACGAGGCCGAGCAGCACGCGCACAGAATGCATTCGTAAAGGCCGTCGAGCTTCTCGCGGTCCTGCCGGTCCTGCCGCCACTCCTTGGGCGGGGTGGGGGTCGTGGTCTTCAGCCACGGCTCGATCGACTGGTGCTGAGCGTAGAAATTGGTCATGTCCGGCACCAGGTCCTTGACCACGTGCATGTGCGGCAAGGGATAGATTTTGACGGTGCCGGAGATCTCGTCGATCGCCTTCAGGCAGGCCAGCGTATTGGTGCCGGCGATATTCATCGAGCAGGAGCCGCAAATGCCTTCGCGGCACGAGCGCCGGAAGGTCAAGGTGGGATCGATCTCGTTTTTGATCTTGATCAACGCGTCGAGCACCATCGGCCCGCAGGTTTTGCGCTCGATCCAGTAGCTATCCAGTCGCGGGTTGAGCCCGTCGTCCGGGTTCCAGCGATAGACGCGAAATTCCTTCCAATCGCCACCAGCCTGGGGCCGATTCCAGGTCTTGCCCGTTGTAATCTTGGAGTTGCGGGGCAGCATCAGTTCAACCATCGCGAAACGGCGCCTTCCGTTGCTCGAGCGGGCCGGGGCGCGGACTTTGATCGCCTCCGAGCCACCCTGTCAACGGTTGCGGCCGCACGGCGCCGTCTCAGCCGTGCCGAGGCCGGGGCCATCACCGCGCGGGGGTGACATCGGCGGCCGTGGTCTCGACCGCATGGGTGGCGTCGTTGCCGGAGTTTCTCCGATCGGTGGTGTAGAAGTCGCCGAGCACCAGCACATCGATGCCGCTCAACAAATAGCAGGCAATGGCATCCTTGGGCGAAGCCACGATCGGCTCTTTGCGGTTGAAGCTGGTGTTGAGCAGGACCGGCACCCCGGTGAGGCGGCCGAATTCCTCGATTAGGCCATAGTAGCGCGGGTTGCCCGCCCGATCGATGGTCTGGATGCGGCCGGTGCCGTCGACGTGCACCGCCGCGGGAATGACGCCTTGTTTATCGGCGCGTACCCGCGGGGCCAGGGTCATGAATGGATCGGGCTGCGCGACCTCGAAGTATTCAGCGGCCCGTTCGGCAAGTACGACGGGTGCGAACGGGCGGAACGGCTCGCGTTTTTTGACGCGATCGTTGAGTTCATCGCGCATTTCCGCACGGCGCGGGTCGGCCAGGATCGAGCGATTGCCGAGCGCACGCGGCCCCATCTCGAAGCGCCCCTGGAACCAACCGACGATCTTGCCATCGGACAGATCTTGGGCAACGCGGCGGATCAGCTGCGGCCCGGACAGTCGATGATAGCTGAGGCCTTCGGCCTCGAGCGCACCGGCGATGTCGGCATCCGCGTAGGCGCAACCATAATAGGGGTGCGTCAGTTCGAAGCGGCGCGGCAGGCCAAGCGTCTGGTGCGTGTGCCAAAGCGCGCTGCCGAGCGGGGCCCCGGTGTCGGATGCGCACGGCGGCACCCACAGGCGGCGCACGTCGGTTGCCTCCAGCACCTTGGCATTGGCGACGCAATTGAGCGCCACGCCGCCGGTCATGCAGAGGTCGCGCACCGGCGATTGCTTCAACAGCACGCGCACGCGATTGAGGATCACCTCCTCGGTCACCGTCTGCAGGGCGAATGCGAGATCGCGGTGCCGATCGCTCAGCTGTTCGTCGACCGCACGCGGCGGGCCGAACGTTTCAATGAATTTGCGGCTGAACGGGCGCAACTGGCCAAATTTGTCGTAGCTGAAATAGCTCATATCGACGGCATAGCCGCCATCGGCTGCCGGCCGGATGACGTCGCGAAATCGTTGCAGGTAGGTGTCGGAGCCAAAGGCAGCCAGCGCCATCACCTTACCTTCATCGCCGAAGCCGGCGAAGCCCAGGTGTTGCGTCACGAAGGTGTAGACGAGACCCACCGAATTCATGACGCCGGTCGACCAGGTGCGCTCGAGCCGATTGCCGCGGCCGAGATAGGCGCTGCTGGAAGCGTCGTCGCCGTAGCCGTCCATCACCAGCACCAACGCTTCCTCGAACGGTGACACGAAGAATACCGCCGCGTGCGCATCGTGATGTCCGACATTGACGATCGGTGGCAGCGCCGAAGTTGCGAAGCTTTCTGTCAGTCCGCGCCGCAAATAGCTGTTGAGCACCATGATTTGGTTTTGCTGCGCCTCGTGCGTGCTTGGCAGCAGCAAGCTGAGACTGAGCGGAAAGCGGCGCGCCAGCAGGCTCAGCGCCGTTCGGCGCAGCCGGCGCAGGTCCCACGGCGTGGTGATGACCTCGACGTCGGTAAGGTTGAGCCCGAAATCGGTGCGTGCTGCCCTCAGGCTGTGTTTGGGAAATTTCTTGGTCTTTTTGGTGCGGTTGAAGCGCTCTTCTTCGAAGATCAGTTCCGGCACGCCGTCCTGCACTACCGCAATGCCACTGTCATGGGTTTTGGCGACGACTCCCAGAACCTTCACGGCATCAACACCACAGCATCCCGCAAGACGCCCCCCAAAGCCGTCCAGACGCGGCCAAATCCAAAAATCATTGCACTTATTACATGCCCGCCAGCGGTGTTGTCGAGTTTATCGCCGACCAAGGCGTGCTCAACCTGGCGCCATGGCGCTTTTGCGCATCGAAATGTGGCAGATACGCCCGAATTCAATCGTGCTTGCCATGACAATGTTTGTACTTTTTACCCGAGCCGCACGGGCAGGCCGCGTTGCGCGCCACCTTACCCCAGGTCGCCGGGTTCTTGGGGTTGAGGTCGCTCACGCGCTTACGGGTCTGCAGCGGCGTCCGCCGCTCGTCGCGAATGCCAGGGTGGACTTCGGCCGCCAGTGCGGCCTCGGCCATCGCTAATTCGTCCTCGCCGGTGAAGGGATCGATGTGCTGGGCCCGCATCGGCGGCAGGTCCACGGGCTCGCGCGCCTCCTCGTCCGGTTCCGGCGCACCCTGAATGTGCATGAGCTGACCGGTAACGGCCTCGCGCAGGTTGGCAAGCATGGTCTCAAACAGGTGGAAGCCCTCGGACTTGTACTCGTTGAGCGGGTCGCGCTGACCATAGCTGCGAAAACCGATGACCTGGCGCAGATGTTCCAAGGTCACCAGATGCTCGCGCCACAGGTGGTCGAGGGTCTGCAGCAGCACCATCTTCTCGATCTGCCGCATGGTCTCGGTGCCGAACTCGGTCTCTTTCTCCCGGGCCTTGTCGTCGACTTCCTTGAGCAAGCGCTCCGTGATCTCCTCATCGGCAATGCCCTCTTCGGCCGCCCACTGGTCGACGGCGAGATCGAGACCGAAGACGCGTTGCATCTCGGTCTTGATTTCGGCCGTGTTCCACTGCTCGGCGTAGGCATTCTGCGGAATGTTCTTGCTCACCAGTTCGCGCACCACCTGATGGCGAAGGTCGACGATGGTCTCGCTGACATCCTCGTGCCCCATAATGTCGACGCGCTGCTCGAAGATCACCTTGCGCTGATCGTTCATCACGTCGTCGTACTTGAGCACATACTTGCGGGCGTCGAAATTGCGCGCCTCCACCTTCTGCTGCGCCTTTTCCAGCGCCTTGTTAATCCAGGGGTGGGTAATGGCCTCGCCTTCTTGCAGCCCGAGCTTCTGCAGCATGCCGTCCATGCGATCGGAACCGAAGATGCGCATGAGGTCGTCTTCGAGCGACAGATAGAATTTGGAACGGCCGGGGTCGCCCTGGCGGCCGGAGCGACCGCGCAGCTGGTTGTCGATGCGTCGGCTCTCGTGCCGCTCGGTGCCAATGACGTAGAGGCCGCCGGCGGCGATGGCCTGCCGCTTCTTCTCGGCCACATCGGCGCCGATCTTGTCGCGTTCCCGGCCGGTCTCTTCCGGCGTCACTTCCCGGCCGTTGCTATTGCTTTCGCTGAGCCAGTCGCGCAGGCGGTAGTCCAAATTGCCGCCGAGCTGAATATCGGTGCCACGGCCGGCCATGTTGGTGGCGATCGTGACCGTCCCGGGCACGCCGGCCTGCGCGATAATGTGGGCTTCCTGCTCGTGGTAGCGCGCATTGAGCACCTGGTGCGGAACCGGATCGCCGGCGGTGTTCTTGCTGCCTACCCCGATCAGATAGCTGCCGATTTCGTTGAGCTCGGCCTTGAGCTCATCCTCCTTGCCCGCCTTCAGGCCATCGGCCTGCTTTTTGAGGTATTGGCCGAGCTCGCGCACGTATTTGTGGTCTTTCAGCAACGCCGACAGCTGCTCGGACTTTTCGATCGAGGTCGTGCCGACCAGCACCGGCTGTCCACGACGCCGGCAATCGGCGATCTCGGCCACGATCGCGCGCGATTTTTCCTTGACCGTACGATAGACCTCGTCGTGCTCGTCGGCGCGCGCCACTGGCATGTTGGTCGGCACCTCGATGACGTCGAGGCCGTAGATGTCCATGAACTCGTTGGCCTCGGTAACCGCGGTACCGGTCATACCGGCGAGCTTTTCGTAGAGGCGGAAGTAGTTCTGAAAGGTGATCGAAGCCAGGGTCTGGTTCTCGGGCTGGATCTCCACGTGCTCCTTGGCCTCGAGCGCCTGGTGCAGGCCTTCCGAAAACCGGCGCCCGTGCATCATGCGGCCCGTGAATTCGTCGATCAGAATGACTTGACCGGCCTTGACGATGTAGTCGCGGTCACGCTGAAAGAGCGAATTGGCCTTGAGCGCCTGATTGGCGTGGTGAACGACGGTCACGTTCTCGATGTCGTAGAGCGATTCACCCTTGAGCAGATCCTGTTGACGCAGCATCTGTTCGATGTGCTCGTTGCCGAGCTCGGTGAACGCCACTTGACGTTGCTTTTCGTCGAGTTCGAAGTAGCCCTTGGTCTTGATCAGCTCCTTGAGCTGCTCCTTGCTGTTGTTCTTGCTGAGCTCCTTCTCGATGCTGGCGTGTTCGGCAACCAGGCGCTTCACCAGCACGTCGAGGGCGTTATAGAGTTCGGCCCGATCCTCGACCGGACCGGAGATGATCAGCGGTGTACGGGCTTCGTCGATGAGGATCGAATCGACCTCGTCGACGATCGAGAAATAGTGTCCTCGTTGCACCATCTCCTGCGCCTGCATCTTCATGTTGTCGCGCAGATAGTCGAAGCCGAGTTCGTTGTTGGTGCCGTAGGTTACATCGCAGGCGTACTGCTGGCGCCGCTGCTCGTCGTCGAGCTCGTGCACGATGCAGCCGACGCTGAGCCCCAAAAACCGATAGATGGCGCCCATCCAGTCGGCGTCGCGCTTGGCGAGATAGTCATTGACCGTGACGACATGCACGCCGCGACCGGTCAAGGCATTGAGATAGACGGGCAAGGTGGCAACCAGGGTCTTGCCTTCGCCGGTCTTCATCTCCGAGATCTTGCCCTGGTGCAGCACCATGCCACCGATCAGCTGCACGTCGAAGTGGCGCTGTCCCAAGGTCCGCTTGGCCGCCTCGCGCACGGTGGCAAAAGCCGGCACCAAGAGATCGTCGAGGGAGCTTCCTGCCGCCAGCTGCTTGCGCAAAACCTCCGTTCGAGCCCTGAGGTCGGCATCCGAGAGACCGACCAGCTCCGGCTCAAGGGCGTTGATGGCGGCAACCTTGGGTCGATAGGACTTGATTTTGCGGTCGTTCGAGCTGCCAAACACCTTGGCAGCGAAAGTGCTGATGGACAGCATGCAAAAGGTTCCTCACTTCATGCGCCGCGCCTCGGCACCCAGCCGAACCCCACAGACCAACAGTATATACGCCGGCCGGCGCAAAAGCCGGAGCTGCGCCGGATTTCGCAAGCGTTATCGCACTGCATGGGAAGCATGAACCCGCGCGAAGAAGCGCCTGCCAATAGCCGGTCCCGCCGGGCCTATTCCAGATAAGGAGCCGCATTTCCCTTGTCAACGAACGGATACCCCTGTGCAACTCGGCCACAGGTCCATGACACAAACGTAATTTGCCAACACCAGCAGCTGGGCTATGGATCGGGCTTTCGCCCACATTTTTCCGACATTGCGAGGACCGTTCAGGTGATTACCACATTGCGTTTGGCCACGGCTGGCCTGGTTGCGCTTTTGGCCTTTGGCGGCCTCTCGGTCAGGGCCCAGGAGGGGGTGGTGGCCAAGGTCGACGGCAGGGTCATCACCGAAGCCGACATGCGGCTGGCGGAGGCGGAAATCGGCAATGACCTCGGCAGTCTCCCGGACGCGACCCGGCGCCGCGTCCTGGCCGAGTTCCTGATCGAAAACCAGCTGTTCGCCGATGCGGCGGAGCGGCAGAAGCTGAGCCCCGGCACCGGTCTTGAGGAACGCTTGCAGTACTGGCGACGGCGGACGCTGCGCGACGTCTATTTCGACAAAAATGTGAAAGATTGGGTCAATGACGAAGAGACGAAGCGCTATTACGAGCAGCACGTGGGCGCCCTGAAGCCGGAAGAAGAGGTCCGCGCGCGCCACATCCTGGTCGAGAGCAAGGACAAGGCGCGGGAACTTTACGAGAAGATCGCCCATGGCGCGGACTTTGCGGCGCTCGCCAAGGAGAATTCCAAGGACCCGGGGTCGAAAGATCAGGGCGGCGAACTCGGCTTCTTCACCCGGGGACAAATGGTGCCGCAATTCGAGGAGGCCGCATTCCGGCTCAAGGCCGGCGAGGTTGGGGAACCCTTCGAGACCCAGTTCGGGTGGCACATCATCAAAGTCGATGAGCGGCGGCCACGGGCAGCACCCTCCTTTGAGGACGTCAAAGAGCGGGTGCGCGCCGCCATGATCCACCAAAAAGCCCAGGACATCGCCCGCGAATTGCGCGGCAAGGCCCAGATCGAGTACATCGATCCAGAGATCAAGAGGTCGGTCGAGACCGATCGGATGCGGCCGGCGCCCAAACAATAGCAGCAGCCGATCAGGGTCCCGACGCCGTAGCCGTCGGAGAGCGTCATGGCGAAGAACGCGGCCAAGCCGTCACCATTTGCGCCGGCTCGGTTGCCAGCGCTTCCGGTCCTGGACGGCGTGCGGTTGGCGGCTTGCGAGGCCGGTATCCGCTACCAAGGGCGCACCGATTTGATGGTTGCGGTGATGGATCCTGGTACGGTGGCGGCCGGGGTACTGACCCGCTCCAAGACCTGTTCGGCGCCGGTGGTGTGGTGCCGGCGTAACCTCGAACACGGTCGCGCGCGTGCGCTGGTCGTCAATTCCGGCAATGCCAACGCCTTTACCGGGGCTAAGGGCAGCGAGGCCACCCGCCTGACGGCCGAGGTTTTGGGCAAGGCCGCGGGCTGCCCGTCCGATGAGGTCTACGTGGCCTCGACCGGCGTAATCGGCGAGCCGCTTGCTGCGGAGAAGTTCACCCATCTCCTCGACGGCCTGGTCGCGACCGCAACCGCCGACGCCTTCGAGATCGGCGCGCGGGCCATCATGACCACCGATACCTACCCAAAACTTGCAACGCGATCGGCCGAAATCGGCGGCGTTGCCGTGAGCATCAACGGCTTCTGCAAGGGCGCCGGCATGATCGCTCCCGACATGGCAACCATGCTGTGTTTCATCTTTACCGACGCGGCAATCACCCAGACGGCGCTGCAAAGTGTGCTTACGAGCCACGTGCGCACGACCTTCAACTGCATGACCATCGATGGCGATACCTCAACCAGCGATACCTGTTTGCTGTTCGCAACGGGAGCGGCGGCAAAGCGCGGCCAGCCGGCCATCGTCGCTGCGCACGATCCTCGCCTTGCCGCGTTCGCCGCCGCGCTGCATGATCTGTTGCGCGATCTTGCCATCCAGGTCGCAAAGGATGGCGAGGGTCTCTCCAAGTTCGTCACCATTGAGATCGCCGGCGCGGAGAGCTGGGAGGCGGCGCGCCGGATCGCGCTGGCGTGCGCCAATTCTCCGATCCTCAAGGCCGCCATTTTCGGCGAGGACCCCAACTGGGGCCGCGTTGTCATGGCGATTGGCAAGTCGGGAGAGGCGGCCGATCGCGACAAGCTCTCGATCCACTTTGGTCCCCACGAGGTCGCGCGCAATGGCGAGCGGTCTCCCGAGTACGTCGAAGCGGTGGTGGCCGACTACATGAAAAATCGGGAGATCGTCATTCGCGCCGACGTTGGCGTCGGCACCGCAGCGGCAACGGTTTGGACCTGCGATCTGACGCACGATTATATCGCCATTAACGCCGACTATCGCAGCTAGGCCCGCCGATTGCCGGGCCAGCGTCCGCCTGCAGAAGTGGGCGCGCGCGGGGGCCGTCGGGCCAGCAGGAGACGAGATGGCCGTTGCTGAACCCGCCCACCGCCGGTCGACCCGAGGCGGTCGTGCCACAATGGGCGGTGCGCCATGTCCCGAACTGCCAATCGTTAACGTGGCTTTTTGCCGAACCATCAACATCTCGCCCGAACCCTGGACGCAAGCATGGGCTTGGACATTCTGCTGGTCGTTGCCTGCGCGCTGATCGACGCCGACGGGCGCGTGCTGCTGGCCAAACGGCCGCCGGGACGGCCGCTGGCGGGGCTATGGGAGTTCCCAGGCGGCAAGGTCGAGCCGGGCGAGACACCCGAGGCGGCCCTAATCCGCGAGCTCAAGGAAGAGCTTGGGATCACAGTAGACCCGAAATGCCTGGCCGCATTCACCTTCGCCAGTCACAGCTACGAGGCGTTTCACCTGCTGATGCCGCTCTATGTGTGCCGCAAGTGGGAGGGGATGGTGACGGCGCAACAAGGACAAGAGCTCGTCTGGGTTCGCGCCAAGCGACTTGCCGACTATGCCATGCCGCCGGCGGATGAGCCGCTGAAGGCAATGCTTCGCGATCTGTTGTGAGCGCCAGGCGGGGGCGGCCGCCGGGACTTTCGCTAGGCCGTGAGCGCCATGGTACGTGAGGGCTGCCGCCGGATCGCGGTGCCCTGCGGGGCGCTCTGCCGCTGCCAGGCGCCGGGCGCGCGATCCGGCTGAAGCACTGTCTGGTAGCCCGGCTGTGAGGCATTCATTGCCGTGCCGGGAGACAGGGCCGGCATACCGCTCGGTACAACGAGCCGCAGCTACGCGAAGACGAGCGGCAGAAGCACCGCCCCAACGCGCGGGAGCGTTCGCGCTATGGGGCTAGTCCGTTGCCCGGCCGATGGCCGATCGCTCATGGGTGTTAAGCGCCTCGGCAAGCCGCATTTTGGCCGATCCCGGCCGCAACGGCTGCTGCTGATTTTGGTGCGGTGCCCAGCCCGTCAGGGTGACGATTTCGAACGTCGCGGGCACGCGCCCGTTCGGCAAGGCGTAACGCTCGCTGTAGAGCTCAAGGGCCCGCGCCAAGGTCTGCCGGCGCAGCGGTTTACGGGCGCGGGCGCGCAGCGCATTAGCAACGCCGACGGCCCTGAGCTCGCGCATCAGCGCCAGGGGATCGGGGTAGGTCACGGTGATGCTGTAGGCATCCGCCACGGGCAAGGCGAAACCAGCCCGTGGCAACAGCGCGCCCAAGTCTCGGACGTCGGCGAATGGGGCAACACGCGGGCTGACGCCGCCTTCAACCTCCTCCTCGGCGAGCAGCAGCGCGGTGCGCAATTCGAACAGCGTATCTCCACCCAAGAGCGCGGCCAGCAACAGCCCGTCTGGTTTCAAAGCATGGCGAATCTGCAGCAAAGTGCCGGGCAGGTCGTTGACGAGCTGAAGCGCCAGCGCGGATGCCACCAGGTCGAGGGACTGACTGCGAAAGGGCAAGGCTTCCTCATCGGCCTGCACCCGCAGGCCCGGGCACTGGCGGACAAGCTCGGCGACGGGTTCCAGATGGATCACGGTTTCGACGCCCGGAAGCGATCGCAGCCGCTCGCCGAGCAGGCCGTGGTGGGCGCCCAGGTTTAGGGCCACGGCAAACTGCCGGCGCACAATCGCCAGCCGCTCCATCAGGTCATTGGCCACGCTGGCGAGCAGAAAATCGTGCTGATCGGCCGCGGCCGCGGCCCGATTGCGCCGCCGCCACAGCAGGCGCCGATCAAAAATCTGGCGTGCATCGGTCACCAGCCAAAGCTAGTGGGCGAGGCCGGCAACTGCAATGCGGCAGCCCTCCACCATTGCGGTCGACCGCGGGTGGGGAGGGACGGGCCCTTGCGTCTCAGCACCGCCGCACCCGGGAAATTGGCGCGGCGCAATTGGCCGGGGATCATTGGACCCGGCCATGAGCCGGCCGCAACTGCGGACCCGCTCATCCCACGCGGATGGCCGCAACCGAGCCCTTGGCCAAGCGGTCCGGCTCACCCGGTGCCGGCGCCCGTGCTCACGGTCAGGGCACCCGTCCCCGGCGTCGGCTGATGGCTTCGAGGGCTGCCGCCGGCCATTCCCAGCGGCTTGTGGGCACCCGACTTCGGTCCCTGGCGCCCATGCCGGCCCGCTGCCCGCGTAAACCTCGCTCAGGCTTCGGTCATCTGTGGCCTTTGCGCCCAGCGGCCCAAGCCCTACATTGGTCGGGCAACGGGAAGGACACGGGCGGTTCCATGACCAACCAGACCGCAACCAAGTTCCG